>JAEYUA010000068.1 GCA_023433755.1 Bacteroidota bacterium
CCGCTCCTCAGGATGACAAGGGGTTAACTAAATTCATAAAGTCATCATACCTACTTTTCGAAATTTCTCAGGAATATTAGTTTGAATGAATTTTAATAGCAGGTGAAGGACCTGGTAATATCTACGAACAGTGCTTTGCGTTTTCATTGCGCCCTCCGCGTGCTTAGCGGTTCATAAACTGCTGAACTTAACTGATCACCGGCAACTCAACAAAAAACGTCGTTCCCTTTCCTTCTTCGGTCTCAAACCAGATATCACCCTGGGCCTGTTCAATAATACTTTTCGACATGGCCAGTCCCAGTCCCGTACCAGAAGTCTTCGTAGTAAAATTAGGCGTGAAGATCTTGGAGTGCATCTCGGCAGGTATACCTTCTCCATTATCACTGATGCTGATCGTGATCTTTTGTCCCTGCTGCGATTCATTGATCTCGATATCACAGGCATCTTTTTCCATGCAGGAATCAACGGCATTGGCCAGCAGGTTGGTGAACACCCTGTTCATGTGGGTCTTATCTGCCTTCAGCACTATACTGCCCGGGATTTTATTCCATTTGATATTCACCCTGGGATTGGAACTGTAAAGATCAACAAGAATGCCGATCACCTGGTGCAGATCCACCAGCTCGATCTTCTTATTACCAATATTAGCGAACTGCGAAAAATCCGCCGCGATCTTGGAAAGATGGTCGATCTGCTCAATCAGTGTATTGGCAACATTGGCTGTCAGCTCTTTTACATTTCCCTGGTTGCCGTCAATCGCCTTTTGCAAATACTGAATGCTCAGCTTCATAGGTGTCAGCGGGTTTTTGATCTCGTGCGCTACCTGCCTCGCCATCTCCCTCCATGCTCCTTCCCGCTCGCTTTTGGCCAGCGCTTCAGCACTTGCTTCCAACTGGTGCACCATCTTATTATACTGTACTACCAACTCCCCTATTTCATCATTACGGTTCCATATAATTTCTTCGTTGGTCTTGCCCAGCGTGATCTCCTTCATCTTTTCACCTATCACTGAAAACGATCTCGTGATCTTATTGGTAATGAATAAAGCGATCACACCTGATATCAAAAAGATGAAAGCATTCAGGTTGATGATGGTCACAAGGAAATTGGAGATCTCCTGCTTCAGATCAATCTGCGAAGAGAAATAAGGAATGTTCAAATAGTGCACCGCCTCCCCTCTTGCATTCCTCACCGTTGAATAAATACTCCAGTACTCCAGCGAGCTCAGTTCTTCTTCCTGTACATGCTGGATGTGCTGCAGGCGGTTCAGATGGTAATAGGCTGAAGGATGCATCTTGGTGCTCAGGATGCCTTCCTCGTACACCTTATCTTCGGAGGTGACCTGCAAATTGCCTTCCAGGTCGTACACGTTCACATCCGCGTTATGAATATCTGCCACCTCGGTCACCAGGAATTGCATATTGGCATGAGTGGCAGAATCAGAAAGATTTTTATTGAAGGCCGAAGTATCCGCCAGCCTTTTTTCCATTTCCTTCACCATAATGCCCGCCGTGCGACTCAGCTTATCAATATTGTTCCGGTTATACCTTGAAATAAAAAACGAGATAGTCGCCGCACCAATGATGAAGAAGGATAGTATGGAAATAAAGATGACCGTACCATGAATCTGCGAACGGATGTTGAGTCTTGCGAAAAGGTTGAAAGAACTTCTTTCCCTGAATATGCGCAGGATCAGCGAGATGAGTTGCAGCAGTCCCACCATAAAAAGGAAAGCGCAGAAAAGATAGGAAAACAGGGTGATGCTCTCGATGAGTGAATCACTTTTTTTAGCTACCACAACCACCTTTTTGCCACTAGGCTTATACCATAGTTCCGTATTACCACCGTTTTTTCTTTCCTCGAATTCACTCAGGGGGATCTGGTCGTTGGCAATATGAATCTGGAAGGGATATTTATCAGAGGAAGAGATCAGCAGCTTATCGTTATAAATGGCATATGAGTAAATGGATGCGTTGTCATCATCACGCCGGCTTACCTGGCGGAATAACTCTGGATACAGGGCATCAGTGGTACCTGCATACTGCCTCGGCGTGGAGATAATAAAAAAACTTCCCAGCACACCAGTCGTATCGCGGATCACACGCCGGGTGATGTAAGTGAGCCGGTCGAAAGAAGATTCGATATAGTTAAGATCGGGAATGCCTGTGCTTTTGCTTTGTACTGTAAACAGGGTATTGAGTTCAGGATAAGATTTGGGATCCATCCTGTTGTTCACCGGCCGGTTGAGTGAATCAAATACATACATTTTGGTATCATAACGGGCATTGTAGCTGGTGAAGTTCTGCCTGAGAATGCTGTCACGTAAAAGACTGTTCTCCGGCTCTGTTTTGAACCTGTTGAAATTCCTTACCAAAAACCTGTTATCAAGGTAAGTGATGGCAATGCTCATCGTATGATCGTTGGTTGGATCGGTAAGCTGGTCGTATTTTTCAGCGATCCCTTTCCTGATCGCGAGTTCATTCTGTTTATTACCCTGGAGGATCACCGCGGCAAGGGAAACAGAAAAAACAAAGATCCAGAACAGCGCCCCTGCCACCGTCATGCGGAAACGGTTGATGATAAATTTTTCCTGGCTTACCAGCAGGGTGTACACCATCAGCCAGACGAGCACAGGTAAATGAAATAATACAATATCATTTCCGGAGCGAATGGTCAGATAAATAAGGCCTACCGCGAAAAGTATAAAATAGATATAGATGTACCGATGGCGGAAGACAGGAAAGATGAAGCGGAAAAGGATCCTGGTAATATAATAATAACTCAGTGAGAGCAGGGCCAGCACGATCAGTCCAATAACTGTGTATTTATCCAGACTGAAAAAATTGGTGACATTAAAAGAAATCTTGGAATCGGAAACCAGGCTCCTGATGATGTTGGCAAACTGGAAACTGAGATAGATTAGTATGAAAATAAAAAGCACACCCCAGGCATAGATCCAGTTATCCTTCAGGAAAGATGGCACCCTTTGCACAGGACCGAGATTGAACCAGGCAAAGATGATCAGCCAGCATAACAGTATGGAATTGATCAGCAGGTCGCCTAGGGAGGCATTCACATCATTGGCGGCATAGATCAAAGGATCAAAGAGATCGAACTGCCGGAAAGAAAACAGTCCCGGAAACTGGTACATAATCATCCTTAATACCAGGAATCCAAGCGCCAGGAACAGGATACCGTGCAGCGCTCTTCTTTTCCGGGTTATATTTTCCGCTACAATATGCAGGTAAACCAAAAGGAAAATCAGCGCCGCCAGCCGGAAAAGAATGGTCAGGGTATCGGTTACCATAACCCTGCTATGGGTTACTTCTTTGAGATAAAATAATTTTTTCCCGTTGAGGGAAGTCACTTCCAGTTCAGTAGGTGTATCTGATGGCGTTACGATGCGGTGTGCTTCCGCGTCATGAGCAAAGCGGCTTACCAGGTAATCGGTTTCGAGATAATACTGGTGCAGCACGGGTATCATCACATAGGCCATGATGGTATTGCTCATGCCGGAAAAACGGAGCGTGGACTTCAGTACCACGTAATAACCATTTTCCAGGTGCTGGAAGTAGGCGCCATCGGGCAGACTGAAATCTACCTGTGGCGGAAGGATCTTCTGGTTGTTCCAGAACAAAAGATCCTGTGTTTCAGAAATGGTCTCGGCAAAAAGAAAGAGCCCGTATTTTTTTCTTTCGATCTTCCTGAATTCCTGGAGGCTTTCCGACTTGAGCACGAGTTTGCGCATCAGTTGGGAATCCTTCAGCAGGTCAGCCGCGTCTTCTTCCTGGTCGCGGATATAATTCTGCAAATAACGTTGCTGGTTATTCGCAGATGGCTGCACTTTAAAATACCAGGCAGAGATCAGCGACAGGAACAGCAGCCCGGCCGCAAAGATCAGCAGGTTGCGTTTTGGTAAATGGGTATGTAAGGGGGAAAGGTTCAATCGTTGGTCCGTTTGATTTGATTCCAGATGGCATCCATTTCCTCAAGACTCATGGCTGCCAGGTTTTGCCCGGATGCCATGGCCTTTTCTTCCATCATCGTAAAACGCCTGATGAATTTTTTATTGGTGACCTCAAGAGCGTTCTCGGCATCAACGTTCAAAAACCGTGCAAAGTTCACCAGGGAAAACATAAGGTCACCGAATTCTTCTTCCACCTTTACAGGATCGCCACCTCCGATAGCCTCCCGCAATTCTGCTTCTTCTTCCTTTACCTTTTCCCATACTTGTTCCTTATTCTCCCATTCAAAGCCCACCTGTTTGGCCTTTTCCTGCAGTCGCATGGCCTTTACAAGAGAAGGAAGGGCTTTGGGTACGCCGGAGAGCACAGAGGTTTTGCCTTCCTTGAGCTTCAGCTTTTCCCAGTTCCTTTTTACATCATCGGCATCATTCACTTTTACATCTCCATAGATATGAGGATGACGGTCCACCAGTTTTTTAGAAATGCCTTCTACCACTTCAGTGATAGTAAAATGATTTTGTTCTTCTGCTATCCGGGCATAAAATACAATATGCAGCAGCAGGTCGCCCAGTTCTTCTTTGATGGATTTCCAGTCATTATCTGTAATGGCCCCGGTGAGTTCATAGGTTTCCTCCAGTGTCATCTGCCGCAATGAATGAATGGTTTGCTTGCGGTCCCAGGGACACTGCTCTCTCAGTTCTTTCATGATCGTTACCAGACGGTCAAATGCTTGCTGCTCCATTATTTATATTTGAAACATTGATAAAAAGAAAAATATCACCAGCAATACCACAAGCAGGAATAAATCCAGGAAATTGATCAGCACAAATTTCAAAATAGTTTTACCCCATCCCTGCCCGTAAAAATTTTTTAGCTCCAATATAAAGAAGATGAACCAGCTTAATACAATAGCCACTATCGCCAGGTTGAATACCAGCCAGCCGGTTGTGTTTTCAAGAACATTAAAAGCGAATACAAACAATAATAAAAGAAAGCTCAGGATATAATGAAAGAGTGTAAAGATGGCATGATCGCTATAGTAAAGACTTTTCTTCCGTATATAAACCAATTTCAGGATCAGCGCGAAAAAGGGCAATGAAATAAACAACATATAAGGAAACTGGTGGAGAATGTAGTTTCCAATGACCCTGTTCCCCTGTTTTTCCATTCCTCTGTAACGAACATTGAGAGAGATAACTCTTCTACTTATCTTTTTACGGATCCAACCATCCCTTTTGCCTTCGGGCAATGTTTGTTGCAGTGAATCATATTCTTCAACTGACCTGTACTTACTTCCGTCAGAAAAATCAAATAGAAATACATCCGTCATATCCGATTCAAATACCGGCTGCTGTGTATTATTGAGCAATTCGATTTTTTTGAGTGTAGCCTTATCAGCGGGATCGGCAAGAAGGGATGCTTCCAGCCTGGATCTCCACTCCTGCCTTTCCTGGAGGTTTAAGGCCCGTGGTGTAAACTCCTCATTGCTTTTATTCAGGGAAAACAAAACCAGGAAAAAAATAGCTGAAGTGAACAGGTACATCCGGATAGGATCAAGGTAACTGGCCCGCTTACCGTTCACATACTGCTTTGCCACATACCCCGGACGAAAGAAGATATGCTTCAGCGTATGAAAAAATTTCCCGTCGAAATGCAGGATGTCATAAACAAAATGTTTGGCCAGGCTCCAGAAACTTTGTTTGGTTATGATATTTGGCTGTCCACAGTTCTGGCAATAATAGCCGGTAACCATGGTACCGAAGTTGAGGCAGTTCTTTTCTTTACGTTCTGGCTGGTGGGACACGCAAAATTTTCCTAAAAATAATGACAAAACCTCCAGTTCTACCGGGGAATGGTGGATTCACCGAAAGCATTTTCTATTTTTGGACAAACAATATCTTGATGAGAGCAATCCTCCTTGTGTTCATTACACTGGCAACCCTTCCGGCTTCCGCCCAGTATTATTACAAGGATATCATTGGCACACGTGAATCAGCAGAGCTGATACGGGTCTATATGAAGAATAAAGTAAGCCGCGTTGTACTTACCAGCTATGATGCGGAAAATACCCGTATACCAGATTTCTCAGTGGAGCAGCAATTTGATCCTGCCACCGGCGTACTCAAAACTACCACCCGCAGTGGTCCGGGCCAGTCATCCATCCTGCTTAGCTATGTTGATGCCAACGGAAATGTAACAAAAACGGTTGACAGCAGTAACCTCGTGGTAAGCATTACCAGCTATACTTATAATGACCAGGGACAATTAATGATCATTACGCACAGTTCATCGGATTCCGCAAGATCCATGAACAAATCAGATGTGCACAGGTGGGAATGGAAAGGAAACAGTCCCATAACCATGTGGCGGATCAAAAACGGTACGGATTCAACCAAAGTGGAATTTAAACTGGATGATGAAGGAAATGTAATTGAAGAAACAGAGATCAGGCGGGGTGTGCGCAGCGGACCGGTTTATTATTATTATAACGAAAACAATTTGCTCACCGATGTGGTACGTCATAATTCCAAGGTGGGCATCCTGTTGCCCGAATACATGTTTGAGTATTCACCCAAAAATGAAGTGATCCAAAAGATCACCGTGCCAATAAATAAACCCGACTACCTGATCTGGAGATACCAGTATAATGAACAGGGACTGAAAGTGAAGGAAGCTATTTATGATAAGCACAAAAGTTTGAATGGGAAGATTGAGTACCAGTATAGTTTTGGGAAGTGAAAACAAGTGCGGAGAAACAGAGAGGGTGCGGAGGGAAGGCACACCTGGTAATGATTTTACCGCAGAGAAACGCCAGCCTTTGCTAAACTCCGGCTGGTGAAATAGAAAAGGAGACGACGCAGAGAAGAAGGCTTATGACTGTTGGACTTTGCTTTCAATACTCAATAAAATAAGTGCGAAGTAACAGTGCGAGTGCGGAGGACGCACTCGCACTGTTACTTCGCACTTTCCTCTTTGTGCCCCGGGCCGGACTTGAACCGGCACTCGCATTGCTGCGAACAGGATTTTAAGTCCTGCGTGTCTACCAATTTCACCACCAGGGCCTGATGGAGAAAAAAAATCCTCCGCTAGGGAGGATGTTCTGAGCGGAAGACCGGGCTCGAACCGGCCACCCCGACCTTGGCAAGGTCGTGCTCTACCAAATGAGCTACTTCCGCTTTTACCCAAAGACTCATACGCCGAAGCTTTTGCGAAGGCGAAGGTGGGTTATATTATTTACCTCTTATCAAACTAATGATCATGAGGCTTAAATACTTCTATTTCACAGACAAAGAACTAAGGGGTTGCAAAAATAGGTATTGAGACCATTGCAACAAAAAATCCGGCAAAAATTATTTGGGAGCGCTATACTTAGGAGTATACATAGTGCTTTCCTGCACCACTACATTTTGAGGAGTAGCATTTTTATAACGCTCTGCATACAAATTATAACAGCTTCCCAGCACAAATGCCAGCAAACAAAAAATTGAAAGATAGAACAGGAAACCAGATGAGGCCACCCAGTTATGGGTAAAATCCCTGTCCTGGACCTTCTGTAATTCTTCGTGGTATTCTGCCTGACGATAATCCATAAATCGATTTTGTGGGGCAAAAATAAGGCAGGAAGTGAAATGTTAAAAATTAATGTTGATTTGCCCCTTTACCTGCCTCCCACTATGGCATTGAAAGATTTCTTTTTCCTGGCAAAATGCTCCCATACGATATTTCCATGATACACACCGGGAAGTTGTTTCAATGGAAGTTTTTTGAAATGGCTTCTTTCTTTTTTATGAAAAAACAGCCAGTCAAGAAATCCTATATGGGCTTTAAAAATGGCAATGAAATATCCCACATCTCCTCCCAGCAATCCCTTGAGGGCTGACACCTGGTCGAGCATGAGGCGGTAAGGGATCTTCCACCATTTTTCTGATAACGGGAGGTTCTTGGCCAGCAGTACCTGGTTGTTCCTGAAATTGAGATATGTTTTTCTTGAATTGCCCTTGGGAAGCGTTCCTCCTCCTACATGATAAACCACAGAACCCGGGCAACAAAAAACCTTGTAGCCTGCAAGATGAGTTCTCCAGCACAGGTCGATCTCTTCCTGGTGTGCAAAGAAATAAGAATCAAAACCTTTCAGTTCATGATACAATTTGCTGCGGATGACCATGGCAGCCCCGCTTGCCCAGAATACTTCTTCGGTAGTATCATACTGCCCATGATCCATTTCGCAAAAATCAAAAACACGCCCTCGCGCAAATGGGTATCCATAATAATCAATCCAGCCCCCGGCGCCACCGGCATATTCAAACAATGTTTTGTTTTTGTGTGCCATGATTTTAGGCATGCAGGCTGCATGGGATGGATCCTTTTCAAGCAGTTCGATCATGGGTTGCAGCCAGCCCTCAGAGACTTCTACATCTGAATTGAGCAGCACATAATAATCGGCCTCCACCTGCTTCAAAGCCTCATTATATCCCTGGGCGAAGCCATAATTTTTTTCAAGTTTAACCAGCCTGACTGCCGGGAAATTTTGCTGCAGGAAATTGATGGAATCATCTGTTGATGCATTGTCGGCCACAATAATATTTACACCGGGGTATGTAGTTTTTAAAACCGAAGGCAGGTATTCACCCAGGTGATGTTTACCATTCCAGTTGAGGATAACAATAGCAACAGAAGGCAGGTTCAACTACAATTTATTTGATCAAAAATAAGAGAAGCGAATATATACTTATTATTTTCGGAAGATGATAGGTCAACTGTTAAACTGGCGTACCCTGCTAGCTCTCGTGGCGATACTGATCGTGAGTGGTACCATCTGGTATTCGTCCTATCTCGCTAAAAAAATTGAGAAGGAAGAAAAACAAAAAGTGGATGCCTGGGTGGAAGCCACCAGCCTGCTGGCCAGTCCGTATTTCACGGGTGATACCCGACTTAATCTCCGGGTGATCAACGACAACACGGACATTCCTATTATCTGGACCAATGAGAATGACAGCATCATCGAATACAAAAATATTGACACTGCTAAAATCTCGAAGGATCCACAGTATTTGAATAAAATGCTGGCAGACCTGCGGTCGGAAAATAAACCACTGGTCTGGAAAGATCCCCTGGATACCACCCGGGTGAACCGTTATTATTACGGGCATAGCAGGTTGCAGGACGAGGTGCGTTATTATCCCCTTGTGCAATTGTTCATTGTCGGACTTTTCATCCTCATTACCATCCTGGCCCTCAGGGGTAATTACCGTTCCACCCAGAATCATTTATGGGCCGGCATGGCCAAGGAAACAGCCCACCAGTTGGGCACCCCTGTGTCATCGCTGGAGGGCTGGGTGGAATTGTTGAAAGAAACACATTCGGGCGAGGCTTTTCTTCCCGAGATTGAAAAGGATGTGAGCAGGTTAAGGCTGGTGTCGGACCGCTTTGGTAAGATCGGAAGCACCCCGCAACTGGAAGTAAAGAACTTGGTGGAGCAAATAGACCAAATGGTGGAGTACATACGCAAGCGGGCTGGTGGCAAGGTAAGTTTTGCCATCAATGATCATGGCCAAAAGCAGATGCAGGCGAGGATCTCCGCGCCATTGTTTGACTGGGTGATCGAAAACCTTTTGAAAAACGCTTTGGATGCCATGGAAGGAAAAGGTTCGATCAATATTGACATACGCGAAACTGATAAAAATATCACCATAGATGTGGCGGATACCGGCAAAGGCATTTCCGCCCAAAATATCAATAATGTTTTCAAGCCCGGGTTCACTACGAAAAAGCGTGGCTGGGGCCTTGGGCTGAGCCTGTCGAAGCGGATCATTGAGCAATACCATAAGGGAAGTCTTACCGTTAAAAGTTCTGAACCAGGAAAAGGCACAACTTTTAGAATTGTTTTGATAAAATAGATACATTTGCAACCCCTGACAGAATTTGGAGGAGCAAAAGGCTTCAAAATCCAGATCTCAAAGGATGGCCTGCCCAGGTGGCGAAATTGGTAGACGCACTACCTTGAGGTGGTAGCGCTGGAAACGGCGTGCTGGTTCGAATCCAGTCTTGGGCACAAGAAGAAAGTGCGGAGAAACAGAGCGGGTGCGCCCTACGCTCTCACTCTGTTACTTCGCACTAATTTTTTCTGATCTAATAGCCAAAATCCTCTCTTTCTTCTTTTCCGTCACAATTACACATCTAGATTTTGTTTTTCCCGTCCAGTTATGAAGAAAGTGTGGAGAAACAGAGCGGGTGCGTTTCTCCGCTCTCACTCTGTTACTTCGCACTAATTATCTTCAGCCCTGACTGTTAAAGTCCTCACCTTCATCTTATTCGTCTAAATCACCCAACATTAAGTGTTGTTTTTCTCCCAATTCTCTGTGAGAATCACCCTTGTTGATTTAATAGCACATCGTTACTTTATCACAAACAACCTAACTCAATGTTTGCTTACGAAAAACTGGAAGTGTACAAAAAAGCTTATAGTACAAATCGACAAGTATATAGTTTGCTCAAGAATAATCATACCATTGCTTCTTACGCAAAAAACCAATTAGGAAAGGCCAGTTTTAGTATCATGTTAAACATTGCAGAAGGATGTGCAAAGTTCAGTAACAGGGATCGTAAGAATTTCTACACTACAGCGAGGGGTTCTGCTTTTGAATGCTCAAGTTTGATAAGTTTTTTGCATGATGAAGGAGAAATTGAAACTTCAATCAAAGACTTTTTATATAACTCCTATGAAGAAATTTCCAAAATATTATACGTCATGATCAAAAACCTATCGAAGGAATAATAGGCTCTTGGACCTTTCTCTTTCTCTTTCTCACTTCTTCCCAGCTCTCTTCTTAGGCTTGCCATACTTCTTCTTCATCTTATCCTTATGGCTTTCTCTTACATTCACCTTGCTGTTTTTTGCGGACTTGGGGTGAAAGGCTGGACCGCGTTCTTCGGCTTTCGGCTTGCGGACCTGGATCTCTTTCATGGAAACTTTTGGCTGTTCATCTTCTGTGAGCCGGTCGCTGATCTCCAGTGCGGCAGGTAATGGACTGACCTGGATCTTTACATTCATCAAATCTTCAATGGCTTCCAGCAAAGTTTTATCTGCAGGTGTTACAAAGCTGATGGAGATTCCTTTTTTATCTGCCCGGCCTGTTCTTCCAATCCGATGAATGTATTGTTCCGGCAGCGAAGGCAAATCAAAATTGATGACATGTGTCACTTCTGAAATATCAATACCGCGTGCAACCACGTCGGTAGCGATAATAACCCGGTATTCACCTGACTGGAATTTATTTACTGTATTGAAGCGGTAATTCTGCTCCTTGTTGGAATGGATCACACCAACCTCCCCGTGAAAACCGGGTTCGATTTCCTCATAAAGTTCATCCGCCAGCTTTTTGGTTGAAACGAATACAAGCACTTTTGACAGGCTGCTGTCTTCAAGAAGAAGCCTGAGCAGGTTCAGGCGCGTATAAAAATTAGGCAGTTCATAAAGGGTTTGTGAAATATTTTCCACCGGTGTACCCGCGGGTGCTGCTTCTATCTTAACCGGGGCATTGAAAAACTGTTTGATCAAAACTTCCACTTCATCTGTAAGTGTTGCGGAGAAAACAAAATTCTGACGCTTCTGCGTTAGCAGGTCAAGAATGTTCACCAGTTGGGAACGGAAACCAAGGTTCAGCATTTCATCCACTTCATCAATCACCAGTTTTTTGATGGCTTTTGCTTTGAAACCGCCAGTGACTGCCAGGTCATACAAACGGCCGGGTGTGGCTACCAGCACATCGCATCCTTTCTGCAGTTGTGCTCTTTGGGTATTGATATTGGTGCCTCCGTAGACTCCTGTTACATCCAGGCTCTGGTAGGCCGACAAACTTTTCACATTATCCACAACCTGGATCACCAGTTCTCTTGTAGGTACCAAAACCAATATGAGCGGCTCCTTATCTTTTGAATATTTCCATTGGTTGATTAGCGGTAATAGATAAGCAAGGGTTTTACCCGTTCCCGTTTGCGCAATACCACAGATGTCCTTTCCACTCATGGCAACTGAAAAAACTTTCTCCTGTATGGTGGTCGGCCTGTCATAGCCGAGGTCTTCAAGTGCATTGAGCAGAGGCTTTCTGAGGTTCAGGTCCGTGAATTTCATGCAGTATTAATAAGAATCAAAACTAACACTTTCCAAACTGGGTGCCGGTTTGAGTGAGTGGGGGCAGAATTTTTGCAAATGTTTTGGCATGAAGGCTCCCATTCCGTTTTATTCAGGCACGAGCAACCTGGTTTTACCATTAAAAAAATCTGATTACCCTGAAGATTTTAAGAATAGCAGCAGGCTAACCTATTACGCTTCCATGTTTTCTTCCCTTGAAGTGAATGCGACCTTCTATGCCCTTCCCCAAAAATCAACTATCGAGAAATGGGCGCAACAGGTACCGGAACAATTTCGCTTCACTTTCAAGGTCCCTAAGACCATTACCCATGCCAAGGATCTGCAGTTCAGCTTTGAAGAGCTGGAGAGATTTATTGAAACGGTTTCCTATGCAGGGGAAAAGAAAGGCTGCCTGCTTGTGCAGTTACCTCCCAAGATAAGTCGTGATAAAGAAGAAGAATTTACTGGCATGTTGGAATGCCTTAGTGAAAACGCAAATGGGTGGAACATCGCGGTTGAGTTCCGGCATCCGTCATGGTATACGGCCGCGGTTTACCGGATGCTCCAGGGGTATGGTATAGGAATGGTGGAACATGACAGGCCACCGGCGGAGACACCCAAAATGAATCCATGGCTGGATTTTGTGTACCTGAGATTTCATGGACCTGGAGAAAGGTATAATGGGAGCTATGAAGATGCTGTACTCGAATCATATACACAAAGGATTGCAAACTTCATTAGAGAGGGTAAGGAAGTTTATGCATATTTCAATAATACCCTGGGAGATGCGTACAGGAACCTGCAAACATTGAATAGCATGGTGAGTAACATTATCAAATAGTTTTTAGGAAAAGCTATTAATTAACCAAATTGTTTCTTAATGAATGAATTTTAACGCAAAGGACGCGAAGGGCGATAAAAACTAAAGGTACGAGATGGTTAGACGCAAAGGGGACGCAAAGGATGCTCGACCCTTCTTTGCGTCCCCTTTGCGCCCTTGGCGGTTAAATACCTATAATTTCTTCAACCCCTTCGCTCCTGCTTTATCAGTTTCAATGATACTGATGGCAAAGCCACCACCAGGAGCCGACAACTGTTTCAGTTTTGATTTATTGGTCACCAAGACCTTACGGATTGTATAAGCCTGCGGATTGGTTTTATAATGCGCATCCTTTGCATCGGCATAGATAGTGGCTATATATGTTTTGCCGGCATCCAAAAAATCAAAACTGATATTGGTGGTTCTTGGTGTTTCTCCATTCACATTTCCAACAAACCAACTGGCCTTCCCTTTTGCCTTCCTGGCAACAGTAATATATTGCCCGGGTTCGGCTTCGATATATTTACTCTCATCCCAGTCAATAGCTACATCCTTAATAAACTGGAAAGCATCCAAAAACCTGTTGTAATTCTCAGGAAGATCAGCAGCCATCTGCAGGGGAGAATACATGGTCACATACAAAGCCAACTGGTTGGCAAGCGTGCTGTTTACATGCGATTTATTATCAGGATTGAGTTTGCTGATATCCATTTCAAATATGCCCGGTGTATAATCCATCGGTCCACCCAGCAGCCTGGTAAATGGAATCAGTGTTACGTGGTTGGGTTTTGATCCGCCGAAAGCCTGGTATTCCGTTCCGCGAGCCGATTCATTTCCAATGAGATTAGGCCAGGTACGTGCAATGCCGGTCGGCCTCACCGCTTCATGTGCATTGACCATTACCTGGTATTGGGCCGCTTTTTCCAGGGCATACTGGTAATGATTGATGATCCACTGGCTGTAATGGTTTTCTCCTCTCGGAAGAATATCACCCACATAACCACTTTTCACCGCGTCATAACCATGGGCCTTCATGAATTTATAAGCCGTATCCATGTGACGTTCATAATTGCGTACGGATGATGAGGTTTCATGGTGCATGATCATCTTCACCCCTTTCTGTTTTGCATATTCCTGGATGCCTTTCACATCAAAATCAGGATAGGGCGTCACAAAATCAAAAACATAATCCTTTGAATTGCCAAACCAGTCTTCCCATCCTATATTCCATCCTTCCACCAGCACCGCATCAAAACCATGCAACGCGGCAAAATCGATATACTCTTTTACATGCTCGGTATTAGCGGCGTGTTTACCATTGGGTTTGGTTTTGGTATAATCCGTTACATTGAGTTGAACCGCAGGCATGTCGGTATACGACCATGATGATTTACCCGTGATCATTTCCCACCAAACGCCAATGTATTTTACGGGTTTGATCCAGGATACATCCTTGATCTTACTGGGTTCATTCAGGTTGTAGGTGATCTTGGAAGCCAGGATCACTCTCGCATCATCACTCACGATAACAGTACGCCAGGGTGTGTTGAAAGGAGCCTGGATGTAACCTTTATCACCTATGGCATCGGGTGTGAGCCAGGATTCAAAAACCAGGTTCTTATCATCCAGGTTAAGGTGCATGGCCGGGTAATTGACCAGGGCCGCTTCATGCAGGTTGATGTGCAAACCATCGTTTGATTTCATCATTAAAGATGTCTGCACTCCGGTTGGTGAAAAAGAAGTTTGGGATAGATTGCCGGTAATGGAATTGGACATCAGGCCCCTGATCTCGGAAAGCTTTGATGTGGTGAAATCATATTCCTGTGTATCGTAATCACCCGGGATCCAAAAGGCGGTATGGTCACCTGCCATGGCAA
>JAEYUA010000086.1 GCA_023433755.1 Bacteroidota bacterium
ATATTCATACCTGTCACTGATGCCTTTGATGTTCTGAGCAATACTGGAAAAGTTCCTGCCATCGTTGCTGCGTTGCAACTCAAAATAAGTGGCAGCAGAGGCTTTATATAACCAGTTAAGTTTTACATGATTGTTTACATGATGGCCATTAAACTGCAAAAGTTTATTGTTCATAGGAATACAATCGGCATCAAATACGATCTGAACGGTGTCCGATGCAAATGGTGTACAGCCGTCAAGCAATTGCTGGGAAACAATATAAGTGCCAGGCTGGTCCACAGTAATGCTCGTTCCGGTATTGCTGCCATAAATACTTCCATCGGGAGTTGACCAGGTATAGAGCGAAGAAGGGTTCGCATTTACAACACTTACCTGGCTTACACCAAGTGTACCACAAAAGATAGGCACTTCCGCCACTGCCCTAACGGCAGGCGCTGAAAAAAAATCAAAAGGTCCAATAAAGTCTTTCAATTCAGAACTGAAAGAAGTGGAGGTCCTTGTTTTAACAAGTATCCGGCGAAAAGGAAGTCCGCAAGCAGATCCTCCCAGCAAGGTCATAGGATCGAGCCCCAGTTTGGTGAGATTGACCGAAAATTCCATGTATTGTCTTGCTGTATAAGTTGATCTTACATTATTTCCGCCATCAATAAAACCAAAAGGGCCTGCCCAGGTATTATTACCGCTTTGCAAACCAGTATAATAAGCACCGGCTGTTTTAGGACGGATATTGGCATACCCATATTGTGAACCATTGGAAGCTCCAACGAAATCGCCCACCCAGTCAAAACCTGTTGGCGTGATCAGCATTGATGCCCTGTCGATCCATATCCTGGCTTCAATAGCTGTTAATGATGAACTGCTGTACTCAGCGGTAAAGATCACATCACCGGGGGCAATGATATTGCCGGCAGCATCAAACTTCCAGGAGGTATGTCCCGCATCAGGACCATAATTGGTAAAAGCGCCAGTGGAACGGCTGTAAAAAATATCGGTCTGGTATAATTCAAAATCGAAATAGCGGTTACCGTTTGTTCCCTGCAATGACATACCACCAAGGAACCAGAGTGAATCGGTGGCAATGGCGCCTGCCCTCTTCACATGGATCATCATTTCAGCAATATCATTTTTATCAAGAACAGAAGTAACACCACCCGTCCAGACCGCGGGATTGTCGCCATTTTTATTACTCAGTACAAAGGCAGTTGAATCACCTCCTGCTTGCCCGTTATAATCGCGGATATAAACAGCATCTATCCAGAGGCGGCTATTTACCACCGTGAATTGCGGCACCCGCATGGTACGGTAGAACGGCAGTTTTCTTGAGTTGGCATCAACCGCATACCTGTTCATGAGTGCAACAGCTCCTGTGGTATCAATCACAAACTGGCCGGAACCCGGGGTACCGTTGGAGAACCAGTCGTCGTTTCCAGCCTGCACAAAGCCATTATAGAAATTCGCTCTCAGGTCCGCATCCACACCAAATCCAGCTTTAATGACCGGTGCAGTGATCTGGGCGGAAGCCTGGTGAAATACTATAAGGGCAACAAGGAGTAGATGTGTTTTCATAGATCAGGTTTTGGCCAGCAAAAGAAAGCGGTTGCCCGCCTTCTTTAACCACGTTGCACAATTCGCAGGGACTTCACTTCTGAAGTTTCCATTGTACCATCCTGTAAAACCGCAGTTACACGGTAATGGATGGTTCCTGCAAATACACTGTTATCATTTGTTTTATAGGTAGCAGATCCATTGAAGCTTATCACACTTGCCTGCTCAAAAAATTCACCGTCATAAGAGCGCTCAACAATAAAATGATCAATTTCGGCTCCTGTTACGCCCCATGAAATGCTAACGCCGGCTTTGCCCTGGCGATGAACACGCAGATGGTCAAAGCAAGATTCGGTAGCAGATGCTGAAACTTCAATCTGGTCGTTGATCTGTTGCTGGTTAGCAATAGTTGAAGAGGAGGCTAACAATAAAACGGCTAATACAGCATAGGAGAAGAATATTTTCATAAGGTTGATTTGATGTTAAAATTAGGAGAACGCAAAGGGGCCACAAAGAGTAAAAATTCTGTTTCGGTGATGAATGATCACTGCGTTAAAACAGGATGAAAATGAGGCAGATCAATGTAAGTTTACAGATAAAAAAACTTAGTCCATTCGCAGTTTTTCTAGTAGAATCACGGCCATTTTTTCGAATGCCTCTTTACTGTAGCCTGCAATATGCGGGGTAATGATCACATCAGGATGCGCCAGCAACGTATCCAGTTGTTCCTGCTCCAGTTTATTGTATGAAGATAAATTCTCATTCTCCAGCACATCAAGTCCCGCCCCCCGTATTTGGCCTACTTCCAGGGCTTTTATCAAGGCGGCGGTATCTGTTACCGGTCCCCTGCTGGTGGAAATAAACAGGGGCTTTTGTTCCAAGGATTCAAAAAATTCATCATTGGCCATATGCCTGGTTTCATCTGTCAGGGGCACATGAAAACTGATTACATCAGCATACCTGCATATATGTTCCATTTGAACTTCCCTCA
This sequence comes from Bacteroidota bacterium, assembly GCA_023433755.1. Lineage (GTDB taxonomy): Bacteria > Bacteroidota > Bacteroidia > Chitinophagales > Chitinophagaceae > Flavisolibacter. Next base: position 2,537 of record JAEYUA010000086.1, read on the forward strand.
CCAGGCCTCCACCAAAACCATCCTTGTATTTATCGTATGCCAGGATGGTGACGTTGAAAGGCGTCAGCAATTTTGCGAAAGCCGAACCCGTATTGCCATAACCAATGATGCCAACGGTTTTACCCTGCAACTGGCTACCTGTATTTTCCTTCCTGAGCCATTTGCCCTCTTTCACCTGGTCTGCCGACCTGGAAACATGCTTGAGCAAATTAAGTACGAGTGCGAGTGTGTGTTCACCCACTGCATCGCGGTTACCTTCCGGGGTGCTGATGCAACGGATCCCTTTCTGCATGGCATAGCCGCTGTCGATTAGTTCCATTCCGCTCCCCAGCCTTCCAATCCATTTCAAAGATTCTGAAACATCAATCAGCGCCTTATCAATCCTGATCCGTGTAGTGACCACAAGGCCTTCCACTCCCTGCATCTGTATGTATAGCTCTTCATAGCTGATTGCCGGCGCATACCTCACTTCATATCCCTGCGATTGAAGCTTTTCAATGAGCATGGGTACAACGGGTGCTGCTATGATTATTTTCCTGGTCATTTCATCCTGAAACTTAGGTTGGCAAAATCTGTGAGACTGAGTTGCTCAGCTCTTTTATTAAATAGGGTATCCTGTAGAATGTCGTTTTCAAAAAGATTTTTACAGGCATTGCGAAGGGTTTTTCTTCTCTGGCCAAAAGCTGTTTTTACAAGAAGAAAAAAAGCATTCCTGCTTTTCATGGGCAGCGGTTCCTTTCGCGGCAACAGCCTGATCACACCGCTTTTTACTTTTGGTGGCGGGGTGAAGCTGTTCTCATCCACATCAAATAAATAGCTAACATCAAACCAGGCTTGTATCAGCACACTGGTAACGCCATATACCTTGCTACCTTCCCTGGCAGCGATCCGCTGGGCCACTTCTTTCTGAAACATACCAATCACGGCTTCCACTTGTCCTTCCCACTCAAGGATTTTGAAAAGGATCTGTGTTGAAATATTATAAGGGAAATTTCCGACAATGGTAAAAGGTTCAGCGAAAGGAGGTTCAATATCAAGAAAACTTTGGTGGATGATCTTTGACTCCAGTTGAGGAAAGGTCTTTTTCAGGTACACTACCTTTTCATCATCAATTTCAACTGCTTTAAAATCGATACCGGGTAACTCCAGCAAATATTTGGTGAGGGCCCCACCACCCGGGCCTACTTCCACCAGCCTGGTGAAAGGATTCGTCACGAGGGCATCAATGATCCTGCGGCAAACCTGCTCATCTTTGAGGAAATGCTGGCCAAGGGATTTTTTAAGTGTGTACATCCTTGGCAAAATTAGGTAAAAGAAAACCCTCCGGATGGAGGGTTTCTCTATAACAGCCAGGCTGCTATAACCAATTACCAATGGTTTATTTTTTAACCAGGGTCTGTTTATACCTCTGGTTGTTGAGATAAGCTTCAAAGAAATAGGTTCCTGCAGGCAAAACTGAAAGATTCTTTATGGAATAATTTGCCTGTCCTGCTGGTATTTGCTGCTGTTCCTTACGAACGAGCTTACCTGCTGCATCAAATAATTCCAATCGAACAAGGCTTTTCTGGGCCACCTGTATATTGAGGTCAATAGAGCCGCGGAAAGGATTTGAAAGAACCTTGAGTGATTGGCTTGCATTTCTACGGATCTGCACCACCTGAGACAGTTTGAAACTATTATCCACGTCTATAGTTCTGAGTCGGTAATAATAGGTCTGGATCCTTGGAATCATATCGGTATGGCTGTAGGCCGGTGCACCTGTAGCATTAACGATAGCGGTCCTTGTAAAATCAGTTCCATTTTCACTACGCTCCAGTTCATAATGTTTTACATTAACTTCATTACCTACGGTCCATTTTAATTTGTTGTTGTTATTTTCAGCTTCACCGGTAAACGAGGTCAGCTCAACCGGCAGTGTGCTGGTGTATCTCGGGCCTCTGAATATGCCACGTCCGTGGGTTACAGCCAACAGCTCATTATCAGAAGTGTACTGGAGATCCATGATGAGGGTTACATCAGGAAATCCATTATTATAATCCAGCCATGTATCTCCCCTGTTTGGACTTACATAAACGCCAAGGTCACCCGCGGCATAGATCACTTTAGGATTGACGGGATCAATCATCACAGCATTAAATGGTACATCAGGAAGTCCTGCTCCCTTGTTGATCCAGGTAGCGCCACCGTCGCCCGATACATAAAAATGGCTGGTACCGAAACCTCCCAGTACAACGAAAACACTGTCGGGATCCTTGCTCACTGCGATATCCATTA
>JAEYUA010000089.1 GCA_023433755.1 Bacteroidota bacterium
CCTATATCCTTATCCTGTGTATTGGTCAGCGGAATACGTTTGGTATAAATGAGAGACTGGTCCTGGGAATAATAACGGAAGTCCAGGAAATAATGATCATTAAAACTTCCTACGGGAGGATCATCAATTAAATGAGCATCACAAAAATGACTCCACCCCGACACCAGCTTTTCCCCATAAAATAACCCGGACTTATTGATCCTGATAATGGTAGTGTTTCTCCGGCTCCTTGCAAGGGCAATGGCCCCGGGAATAAGAAATAAGCCCAGCGCGTCCAGGTAGTTAGGCCAGCCAGGATCACCCATTGACATGGAGAACAGGAAAACGGTCAGCAGGATACTTCCAATTATCAAATTGGTGGAAATGGAATCTTTTACCAGGAAATCTCCATCAGGGTTTAGTTTGGATTGCATACTGAACCGGTCGATAATTATAACGAATTACAAAATATAAATTTAAGGCAGCCCTTCTATTCCATCTTCTCATTTTTAAGATTCACAGAAAGGCCCATTCCATGAATGGCAAAATCAGGATAGCCTGAATAATCAAGATCCGGCAGGAAGAGACTTCCTTGATGAGGATTGATCAATTGAAATTTCTCTACAAGGTAGCGTCTTACTTTTTTATCATAAGGTTCGAGAAACTGGTTGAGCAAGACAGTTATTTCAGATTGGAGCAAAAAAGCATCCAGTTCTGGATAACCTATGCGTTTTTGTCCGAAACGGGTCTGGTATTCTTTCGAAAATAATATTTCAAAATCCCTGTAATACAAAGGGGATTCAAAGGAAAAATAATCCAGGCGCTCCAGGTCAAAATCCTCCTTTATAACAGGCATGGCTGTGCGGATCAGAGCCAGCACTTCCGTGAACAGCATATTCTTTTTATGGTGAATGTCCAGGTGGATCGTACCCTCTTTCCTGGTTTCAGATACGGTCAGTTTATAATCCATCGTATCGCTGCCATGAATCCAGTAATACCAAAGCTTTTTAGCATAAAAACCCGAATCCAGGGCATTTTTCAACCGATCTTTTTGTTTTTGAATAACCGTATCCCTGGTACCACCCCTGTTGGCTGAGGATTGAATAACCACATCAGTTCTTTCTCCGCAAGAAATACATCCTGCTATCAGCGTCATAACAAACAAGTATTTCATATAAAAGATTAAGATGTGCATGGAAATCTAAAAAATCCAGCCGAATAATCCTTTTTTCCGGAACCCACAATGAATGAACCGCTGAGTTCGCGAAGGAAGCAGGAGTAATGATTAGAAAATTATCAACTTCACTTAATTTCTTTGAGAGCGTTAGCCAGGTCAGCGGTGATAAACTTGATACCCTCTCTTTTTCTGATACAAGTCAAATCAGGTTTTCTGCGGGGATCCTTCAGGAAATTTTGGGCAAGCGCCCTCGTACAATCATCTTCATGAATAGCAGCATGTGAAGCGGCGGGCACATTCACAAACACAGAATTGGCAAGGGTGCTGGCAGTTAGTTCTCCAAACACGGGCGGACAAACTGGGTCATACTCACCTGATAAAACAAGCACCGGAACCTCACTTCTTACAGCAGCAAATTTATCCGGGCCAGCAATACCGGGTTGCCAGGCATTACAAAGATCATCTTCAAAATCCAGGTTAAAAGCAGCGAATTCAGGATAACGGGCCTGCAAGGAATCTTTCCTGTCTGAAGCGAGTTGCGGACGCCCTTCATAACACAAGATTGCTTTGCTCTGGAATTCGGAGAATTTACCAAACTGGTCCGGGTTACTGAATAACATCACCCATTTTTTTAAAACCGAATCATTGCCCTTTGCCACTTCATGAATTGCCAGGGGCACTAAAGGAATGGTTTTGGGTTTGAGCATTGCCGACCAGATACTCCAGGAAAAATCATTTCCTGAAAAAGGGAAAGTTGCACCCTGCTCATTGACCTCGATTTGATAGGGTGTTTTATTCAAACGCTCCACAGCTTTTATGAAATCATTTTTGATAGAAGGGAAAGCTTTAAAAGCAACCGGATCTTCTTTGATTTTTGTCTCGAGCACCTGGAAACTCACTGCAAACGGCCTGACAAAATCCAGCCAGGGTGCATTGGGTGGAAAAGGCGAATCCAGGATCATCGAATGCACATTCTTTTCGTGGTTTCGCAAAAGATTCAACGCAACGGTAGTGCCATGCGAAACACCATAAACATTCCATTGACCAAAACCTAAAGCTTTACGGATACTCTCTGCGTCTTCAGCCGACTGGTAGGAACTAAAGGAAGCAATATCAACTCCTTCTTTGGCATGCTGTTGCCGGCAGGATTGAAACAGTGCCAGCCTTATTGCCTCTATTTCAGCCGGTGAAAGATTTTTTGTTGCAAGCCTGGCCAGGGAATCGCTAACACCCGGACATAATTCCGGTTCAGAATAACCGGTACCACGATAATCGAAAAAGATGATAGGTCTCTCCTGCCTGGCCATGTTCCAGGTGGCAGATTCCAGATACCTCGGCACATTGCTAATGGTGGCTATGCCGGGACCTCCGTGCAGGTAAAGCAAAGGTTTTTCGGAAGATTTGCCAAGGGAAGCAGCAACAACCACTGCCAATTGAAATGTGCCAGAATTTTTATTTGCTGCATCACGTAAAACAGGAATGGAATAACAACTTACCTTATTACTATCCGCCCATTGGTTATCTAATCCAATTTGGGCACAGGGACAATTATAATCTGCTGACTGGGCATGTGCCCCGGAAACAATAACCAGCAAACAGAAAAAGGCAATACACTTCATACTTGAAGATATACCAAACAGCATTTTCAAATAGTAGCCAGGAAAAAGTTTCAACTGCAATCTGCTACTCACAGTAGGCTTCAGAATTTTATAGTGAATGGGTTAGTAGGATTTGCATAATCAGTCAAGCCTGAAAGAAATCTTACAAACACAACCGTAAGTTGTCACTTTACCGTCCTTCACATGTGCCTTGATATCTTTCACATAAACGGAATCAATGTTCCTTACTGTTTTTGAGGCTTCAGCAACTGCCTGCTGGATGGCATCCTCGATTCCTTTCTCTGAAGATGAAATTACTTCGATGACTTTTACAATAGGCATAATCGTTATTTTAAAGGTTTTAAAAAATGTTTCCTTAGTAAGGTAACAAACGATGGCCTATTGGTAAAATTTATTAGTAATCAAAACCCAGGAAACTATGCAGCATTGCTTTAGATGTGGAAGCATTTTAAGCATCAGCAACATTTATCAGGCAGGGAACTTTGTAAAAATCTTTAATTATGCACTGATACAAATTGAAAAAGTACACAACTTACCGGTAGGGTTCATAATGAACTGTATCAGAAAGATCAAACCCGTTTGCATTTACATTCCTTCCCTTTTGACCCGAAAGGAATCCACCCTGGAAACTAATTGTAGCAGTTGTTTTATCATAGCTATAGGTTCCGCCCCTTTTTTTATCCAGGTCGTAGTATTTGTTGTCGTTGGTTAGAATGATACCCATGCCTGCCATCAGTCGCCCACCTGTTCCATATGCCGCGTATTCACCTACATAGAGAAGATCTTTATCTTCTTCCTTCTTCGAATTGCTATTGTTCGATGCTTTGCTTTTGCCTGGCTCATACGTGGTTCCGGGAACATCAGTCAAAGGCAAAGACTCCACTCCTTCTGAGGTGTTCGTCTTGCAGTCGCTGTCAGTAACTGTAAACTTTCCCTGCACGATCCATTCACCAGAACCATCCTTGTGCATGGTAAAAACCCAGTTATCCATTTTTCCCACACAGGTCTGGCCATAATATTGATTAGGCGGATACCCTTCATCGTAATCGTGTATGTAAGCCGTAACCTTATACGACGTGGTTCCGCTATTGGTTTTCCCCTGTGTAACCTGTACAATCTTTACTGTTCGTCTGTCAAAACCATCTGGCCTGAGTGACTGCAAACGTTTGACAAATGCTTCTTTGAATATTTCAGCGGTTGGCTGGGCCTCTGAATTACAGGAGAAAAGAGTGATGCAGGCCAATAGTACAAACAGTGGCGGAGCTAATTTCATACTTGATTACTATTTAGATCATGTTGTAGATTCAATGTATCAATAATTGAATAGCTTTCATTTCCAGGTATCAAATATTTACTTTTTGGGAGCCTAACACTCTTAATTTCCTCACAATACAGGTGTAGGATCCATTTCAAAAATTGGAAATAAAAATATTTTCCAGTTGCATTCAATTTCCATGAAGTGAAATACTAATCTATGTAATTCCAGCTCTTTCCTTTCAAAAGTATTTTTTCAGCTTCGTTGAAAACTGATTTTCTGAATTGCTTTTCACCCTCATCATTGTACTTCTTTGCAGCCAGGTTCTCATAAGTTTTCCTGTAAGATTTTTTGTCGCTCACATCCAACTGGCTTACATAAAACTGGTCCTCTGATTTACGGATAAATTTCCAGTTATCAAGCCGGAGGTTTCCATCCTGCACATCATTTTTAAACTTTTCGGCTTCGGCAAGCGGAACTGCAATAACAATGGGATCAATGGTAATCCCCGGGTAACTGATCATGAACTGCTGCCGGTCTGCATTGTATTTCAAAACCGGTTTCAAAGCAGATACCCTGGAGCGAAACTGGTCCTGGAAAACTTCTTCAAGAACTTTGAATTTATAGGACAACTCCTTAAACAGGCTGTCAGGGTGGTTCCGTTTCTGAAAGGCCTCGGTAGTTTCAAATTCACCCTTGGTATACGTATCGGACAAATAATTGCCGAAATACAAAATATGAAGTTGCTTATGCGTGAAAGGGAGCATTATATTCTTGAAATTGATACAGGTAGGTGACCAGTCCTTCACAGGATTCTTGACTGAACATTCTGAGAAATTCATGTACAATGCATTGTCTGATTTTGTATAGCGTTCATTAAACATGTTAAAGAACATTCGGGTGGCATTGAAAGGAAATTCAACAACCAAGGCCTTTTTCTTTGGCGGGCTGGTTGACCTCACAGGACCCGAGTAGTGGTCATAACGAGCAGCCGGAACTCCGTCAGGTATGGTTCCATCGCTTAGTGAAAAACTACCTCCTCCCATTATGTGGAGATAGGGCCTACCGCGGAAATTATAAAAGCCTGTATTCTTCACTAATTTCCATGCCCCTCCTCCCTCATATTCCAGTTGAAAGATGATCGACCCGGGTTTGACCAATACTTTTTCAATTGAAACAGTCGAATTTTCCCGATGCGTATAAAATGGGTTTTTAAATTCCACCTGGCTGAAACAGGTATGACCAAAAAGGATGGAAGCTAACAATAGGCTGGCGGTACGAAGGGTTGCGGACATAGGTTTTGACTTAAATGGAGGCTAATATAATACATAGGAACCATGATTCTTACTGTCCAGCAATACCCGTTCATGATTCACGCCAGACGGGCCTGCCTGAAAGAATTTCGCCAGCCACTTCGCTCCCTGCAAATCTGGATGCTCACGGGAATTCACCATTAAACAGGCGCTCTCCAGGGAATTGAAATGAACTCTTTTTTATTTGGGACAAATGATCTGCATATGGTAGTTGTTTTTAGCAGTGTTCCCTGGAAACTCCTCCCTGTAAAGGATTGCGGCATGAAGCTTCGCATTGAAAAAATATAGACCGTGGATCCAGGTTTGTACCCTGAGGTCTTCTTCCCTGAGAATTAACTCGTTTCCTCCCGCGCTTTTATATTTACGTATGCTGAAATGAGGTGTTCCGTTCTGTGACCTGTTCTCTACCACATATAGATTTCCTTCAGGATCAATTTCCGATAGCGAAAGTTCGCTATAGTTACCTGATTTTACCTGGTCCAGCACTTTTTCGATGGTGTTTGCCGTAAGGCTGATTTTATATACTTCAAATTTATTCTGGTATGCATCCAGGGCCACAAATACATTGTCGCCATGGCGGGTAGCTTTCACCAGGAAACCCACAGGGGAAAAAGCAAGGTGCGCCTGTGGTTGCATCGGGTAAGATATCATACCCTGCATGGATGTTTGCTGGTTATTGGTTTCTGTCAATAGCGTCAGGCCATCCTGGGCAGTGTTCTTACTGAGACTAATAACATAGGTCTTGTTATTGTGCCTGCCAGAGACAAAGCTGCTCGCGAAAAATGTATTAGTCTTCCACTGGCTGGTTCCATAATGGAAGTGAGAAACCGTATTGGTGCCTCCTGGAACTTCTGATTGGTTCAGCAGACCATCTTCTGAAGCTTTCAGCACCCTGATAGAGGTACCCCTGTTTCCCAGTTGAAGGTTGATGTCCTGGTTGTTTTTGAAAACAGCAATATAGCTTCCCCCATCAAAAGCACGGTGAACTTCCCAGGTATTGCCTTCATAAATGGTTTTGATGGCGCGAAAATCCGTAGCAGCAGAAGCCGGCGGCTTATTGACGGTTACTGCACCCTGCGTATTCAAAATAATTTCCGTAGGATCTGAATTGGAATTCATTTGGCTGAACCATAAATACCAACGCAGTTCATCCTCCTTTTGCAGGCTGAAAGCACTCGTATAGAAACTCCCTGCCAGTACGCCCAGAACTTTTTCACGGCTATGTGAAGCGACTACTTTCCAGTTATTGTTTTTAAGCAGGGTAATTGACCCTGGCGGATTATTTTCTTCGTCGGTTCCCTTGTCTTTTTTACAGGATGACAAACTCACCAGGATGAACAGTGATGCAGCCAGCAGGGAAGAAATGATTTTCATAAACAAGTTTAAGGACAGGTTAGATTTCAGGAAACGGACATGATAAATTATAAGACTGCTTATTGAATAAAATGATTACTCTAATTAAAAAGTATATCCTTTTCCAAAACAGGCGCCGCATATGATGGGCCAGGTATCATGGGAAGTGCCTTTAAAATGGTAACTGCCATTTCTAACCTCAAAAACATTCCGTTTATTCAATTCAGTTTTTTCAGTATATCCCCTGATGCCTAAACCACTGCAGGTATTGCATTTTTTAGCCACTTTCCCTGAGGCGGTGAATTTCCGGTGCAGTTCACGCTTTTCCTCCTCCAGTTTCAATCTTAATGCATCTTCTTCCCGGGCTTTTTTTATCGCGAGATCATAGTCCTTTTTTTCCTGAACTACATTGGGATTATGGAAGTAATGCACAATTTTGCCATCAGTCATCAGGCAAGCCTGTGCTTCGGCATATCCCAGTCCGAGCACATACAACTGGCTGTTGGAACGCTGCAGGGGAATTACCACCGGGTTCATATAATTTCCTCCCTGGTAATAACTATAGTCAATCCTTCCAAAATAGTGAGCAGTACGAAGATGGAAAACTTTTATATCGCCTCCCTCATTCACTTTTAATATGCTTGTTTCAGGGTCGTAGGAACCATAAACATGTCCATGCGATAAGCGTGCTGAATAATCCAGTTTGGCTACTTCGCCCGTTTGCAGGTTGGTTAAACGCCCATCCCTGTCGAGCGCGTAACTGTAATCCGGTGTCACAAAAGCAAAACCGATATACAGGTTGGAATAGAGCGTTCGGTGATCAATCTCACGCCTTGGATTTTTCTTATCCATATTGCTGTAATACTTTTCAAATTCTACTTTTTTTCCACCAGGATGAATGATGGTGGTTTTCTCCTTGCTCTTATTATAGGAAACAATCAACCCGGTTTTTTTTACAAGTTCAGCCTCGTTCTTATTCCTGTCGATCTTAATGCTGCTTACTTCTTTTCCACCCTCAAAAACCTTCAGGCTGGTGCTGGTTTTTTCAATTGTATAATTGCTTCCAGGAAGCACTTTGGTATTTTGTGCATACAAACGGAAAGCTTCCGCGCCGGTAGCTACAAGCGAACCTGTCTGCACTTCAAACAGCAGGCTGGGGTTGGCCCATCTCCTCACGAGGAAATACTTTTCATCGTCGGTCAGCAGGTAATCATCATTCCCCACATAGGAAACATATTTATCGGAGGCCGGGAAATCAACCCGTTCGCTCTGGGCTTCAGAACAGAAAGAAATAAATAGAAATACAAAGGCGGTTAAAAGACGGGAAATGTTTTTGTAAGTTCTCATGATGGTTATGAATATGTGTGAAATTATTTACCAGGGTTTGCTTTTACAATAGGCTGAACAGCCCATTTTTAATTATTGTGACTATCTGTTATTTTTATCCGCTTGCAAGTATCCAAATCCAATCTATACAAGTACCTTAATTTATTACTGACGGTTTTATTACCTGCCATCAGCATGCTGCAGGGTAAAACCACTGTATTTTATATGGTTTATCTCTACTGGTGGCATGAACTCATTGCTTCCATACTGGATGGTGTTTATTCGCAGCGCTCACTGAACCAGGGCAGAGATCATCCGGTTATCAAATCCCTTGGTGCCCGGCTCTTCCTTCTTGGCATCTACCTGGTCTTTATCATAGTCTTTTTTGGATTCATGAACAGTTGGGAAAATAAAGAAGCCATGCAGATCAATATAACCGTATTCTTTTTCAGGGATCATATGTTTACTTTAAATCTTGTTGCCATCCTGGTGAATGAATGGTGGTGGAGAAATGGATCATCATCGCCTATCCGCAACATTGAGGACCCATTTTCCGGGAGAATGCTGGTGATGCATCTATCCATCATACTGGGAGCGGTAATCAGTTTTATGATTGTCAAACGATTTCCGCAATTTTTTACCTCAACCAGTGTATGGGCTTCCGTGGCGGTATCACTTCCTTTCCTGCTTTTGAAAGCATTTATGACTAGGCGGATAGAACCCACAGTACAAAACCATCCTGGATAAACTCCCATCACTTCTTATAGTAATCCTTTTCTCCGGGCCTTTTCAACAACTTCAACACGACTGCGGGCCTGCAGTTTTTTATAGATGTTTTCAATATGCCTTTTGACTGTAAAAGGTGAAATATAAAGCTGGTCAGCAATGGTTTTATTCGTTGCTCCTTTGCTCAAATGTTCCAGGATTTCAAATTCCCTTGCAGAAAGCTTTTCCTCCAGTATTCTCATGGGTATGAAATTTTTTTCTGCGATCGCCAGATGTATCATGACTGTTATGGTATTTCAATAGTAAATATGTTTTCTTTAGCGGGCGCGGTACGCATCTCCAACAAACCACCAGCTCCTGGCGACCCGTTTCTGAACATATATATAACACAAGGTTGATTCTTTATCACCAATTCACATCACAGGCTATTGCCTGGCTTTCCTCATTGAACGAAAAATCCCCTTCTCCTTCACAGCCCCGAAGATATTTACTGCCAATTTTCCCGGAGTACGTGGTTGCGGGTATATTGTAAAGTTTGCAGAGGACTTTATTGTCGGGCATAACGTTGATTGTGCCCGCGATTTTCGTGAAGATCTCTTGAAATACTTCCCGGGCAGGTACAGTCAATCAAATCACCAGCTATTTTAATCTACCCGCCAATACCCATAACTTCATACCCATGTTACGTATCGGACTGACAGGTGGAATAGGCTCTGGAAAATCTACCGTTGCGAGGATTTTTGAGCTGTTGGAAATTCCCGTGTATTACGCGGACGCGGCTTCCAAGAACCTGTACAATACAGATCCTGAATTGATGGCTTCCATTAAAGAACATTTTGGAGAAGACCTGTATGAACATGGGTTGATCAATAAGTCCCGGCTGGCCGCTCTCGTTTTTAACGACCCGCGTAAACTAGAACTCCTCAACAGCCTTGTGCACCCTCCTACTATTCGTGCAGCAGAACAATGGATGAAAAAGCAAACCGCCCCATACGCAATCAAGGAAGCAGCAC
>JAEYUA010000093.1 GCA_023433755.1 Bacteroidota bacterium
TAAACGGACATGCCGTTGGCATGTCCCTACGCCGGTAAACGCTACACGGATTTCGGACGGACGGACATGCCGTTGGCATGTCCCTACCTCAGCACCTGACTACTGACTTCAGACTACAGACTACAGACTACAGACTTTCCTCACCATTAACCAAAAATTTCTATCTTCCTCCATCAATTATCAACTGACTGATCGTATGAAAAAAATTATCGTGGTTCTTATGCTTTCTTCGGCTGCTTTCCTGCAATATTGTTCCTCAGCGAAAAAGGCTCAGAAAAGTACTCCTAAAATCAATTATGAGGCACATGTACAGCCTGTGATTACCAATCATTGTTCACCCTGCCACATTCCACCAAAAGGAAATAAGGAAGCCCTTCATACTTACGAAGGCGCAAAAAAGAATATTGATGAAAGCATCAGGCGCATTCAGCTCAACCCCGGTGAAAGGGGCTTTATGCCTTTCAAACATCCAAAACTTCCCGATTCTACCATCCAGGTATTTGTACAATGGAAGAATGACGGGTTGCTGGAAAAATAATTCGTTTCACCACGATGAAAAAGAAGGTGAAGGAATAGCAATTTCCGCATAACCGTAACTTTTTGGTTCTCGCTGCAGAGAATATCAAACCGGCATTGCCGGTTTTTTTTGTGTATAAACTTTCGCACATCCTCCTGTTTAAAAAGTACCCACCTTGTAAAAGCAAGGATTAGTTTTTGATTGTGATGATGCAATGAAAAAGCCTAAAGCAAAAGCTCCCGGCAAAGCTCTGCAATCCCTATTAAAAGAAGGCAAGGCCGGCCCCATGCCTGCTGACCTGGAGCCCATGCTGGCCACCCTGGTTGATGCGCCTGCCAAGGGAGATGACTGGTTCTATGAGATGAAATGGGATGGTTACCGCTGCATTGCTTACCTCAGCAATGGCTCCGTTACACTCAGGTCGCGCAACAATAAAAGTTTTGATGAAAAATTCTATCCTGTTCGCCAAGTCCTCGAAAGCTGGAAAACCAATGCTGTGATTGATGGGGAGATTATCGTTCTGAATGAAAAAGGTCTTCCTGATTTTTCGGACCTGCAGCTCTGGCGCAGCGAGGCTGATGGACGCCTTGCCTTTTATGCTTTTGACCTCTTATGGCTGGAAGGATATTCGCTGATGCATCTTCCTGTAGAAAAAAGAAAAAAAATTCTTGAAGCCATACTTCCCTCAAGTGATCCTATTATCAAATTCAGTGAGACCCTCGATGCCACCGGGGCAGAAGCTTTCCATTTGGCCGAACAGTTTCAACTCGAAGGAGTCATGGCCAAAAAAGCAGGCAGCATTTACCTTCCTGGTAAAAGATCCAAAGACTGGCTGAAGATCAAAACCGAAAAAAGACAGGAATTCATCATTGGTGGTTATACGCTCAATGAAGGCAGTAATAAATTGTTCAGCGCCCTGCTGCTGGGTATCATGGAAAATGGTTCATTCCATTTTGTAACACCTGTAGGCACCGGCTTCAATTTAAAAATGCAGGAACTGATCCTTAAAAAACTCAGGCCGCTCGAAACCACCCAATGTCCTTTCTCCTCTGTGCCGGAATACAACAAACCCTCCCGCTTTCGTCCCAATCCTCCCAAAGCATCTGTTACCTGGGTTAAACCCAAACTGGTAGCAGAGATCAGCTACAGGGAAATGACCAGGGACGGAGCAGTACGTCATCCCTCATTCAAAGGTTTGAGAGAAGATAAAAAACCGGCAGAGGTAGTGAAGGAAATTCCTGCGGCTACCGCTGAAGTGATCCGTGGAAACAAACACCATCAAAAAATTGTTGCCTCACCATTGAAAAAGGAAAGAAAGACCCTGCTCAACCCAAAAGAAGAATCACAGACCAGGCCTGTTGGCGGACATGAAATTAAATTTACCAATCTCAGTAAGATCTACTGGCCGGCGGAACAGGGAGTAATGCAGGGAAAGAAGGGTCAGCCCGTAACCAAACGTGATCTTATCAATTATTATTACCAGGTTGCGCCTTACATACTTCCCTATATCAAGGAAAAACCGCAAACTCTTAACCGCCATCCGAACGGCATCAATGGAAAAAGCTTCTACCAGAAAGATGTGAAGGGAAAAGCTCCTTCATGGATCGAGACCTATCCCTATTTCAGTTATGCCGACCAGCGTGAAAAAGAATTCCTGGTATGTACCAACGAGGCAAGCCTGCTCTACATCGCCTCACTGGGATGCATTGAGATCAATCCCTGGAGCAGCCGGAGAAATCATCCCGATAATCCCGACTGGTGCATCATTGACCTGGATCCTGACGGCAACCGTTTTGAACAGGTGATAGAAGCGGCTAATGTTACAAAGCAGGTGCTGGATGCAATTGGTGTTCCTTCCTATCCCAAGACTTCCGGTTCAACTGGTATCCATATTTACATACCATTTGGCGCCCGGTACAGTTATGAAGATTCCAAGGAATTCGGTCGAAGCCTCATGAAGATTGTTCATGATGAGATCCCGGGCTTTACTTCCATCGAAAGAAAAACTGCCGACCGCAAGGGCTGCATTTATCTTGATTTTTTACAGAACCGTCCCCAGGCTACCGTTGCCGCGCCTTATTCCCTGAGGCCCAAGCCAGGCGCGCCGGTTTCCATGCCGCTTCATTGGGAAGAAGTGAAAAAGGGTTTGAAGATGACCGACTTTCACATCTTCAATGCAATGAACAGGCTTAAAGAAACAGGGGATATTTTCAAACCGGTTTTAGGTAAGGGCATCAATCTTCAGAAAGCCACTAAAAAAATGAAAGAGGTCTTTAACCTCCCTGTTCACAAATAATGAAAACTTATAAAAGCCTTTTTGTTTAGAGGTGGCACACTGTTTTAGCTTTGCCGTTCATGAATTTATTGATACGAAATATAATTACTGCTGCACTGCTGTTATCTGTTAGCTGTCTCAATGCCCAGGAAGACAGCGTTGTATTTGCAAGTCCCGATACGGTTATGGTAAGCGTCAGTCTTCCCGCTAAAAGAGGAATACATGGCAACCTCGTAAATGATGACCCGGTCTATAATCCCAAGGCACCGGGATGGCTTGTTTCCACAAGGGTTCTTTCTTCCAATGTTTTTAACTGGGCATTGAACCGGTATTATTTCAAGCAGGACTGGACGAGTTCCGGCCCGAGAGACTGGAAAAAAAATTTTCAAAGAAGCCCGGAATGGGATGATGATAATTTCGGGATCAATTTTTTGGGGCATCCTCATACGGGAAGTTTTTATTACAATGTTGCCCGCTCTAATGGTTTTGGTTTCTGGCAGTCACTTCCCTACACCTTCCAGGGAAGCCTGGTGTGGGAATGGCTGGGCGAAAATGAACGTCCTTCCTATAATGATCTCATCAACACACCACTCAGTGGCGCTTTTTTGGGAGAAGTGTTTTACCGGATCTCTTCCAGTCTTTATGATGACAGTAAGCGTGGTGCTGTACGCATAGCACGTGAATCAATGGCAGCCATTATGAATCCCACAAGGGCCTTTAACCGGCTTACTTCCGGAAAACTCACAAGGGTTGTAGAGCAGGAAGTTTACCAGAAAGAACCCCTCCGCATTGCAGCCAATGGCGGCATTCATATCGTGAACCCGGGCCCTGACCGGTTCAATAATTATGATGATAAGCAGACAAACCTCACCATGTCAATGCAGATCGATTATGGAGATCCCTTTGAAATGAGATCGAGGAAACCCTATGATGTATTCAGGTTCCAGGTGGAGCTGAGTGAAGGTGATGATGATAAGCTGATCGATAATGTAATGGGATTTGGTTTGCTTCATGGTACAACAAAAAGAAACAGGCTTGCAGGGTTTTTCCAGCATTATGATTACTGGAGATATAACGAAGTGTTTGAACTCAGCTCAATGGGTTTTGGAGCCGGTATGATGCATAGGATACCACTGGGTTCCAAAACCATCTTCCAGACAAACCTGCATGCTGCCATAGTACCGCTGGCGGGCAACAACAACCCTTTCCTGCCCGACTCCACCGAGGGAAAGGCTTATAATTTTGGCGGAGGACTTCAATCTAAACTGGAAGGTTTTCTCGACATCAATCAACGGTTATACCTGGGTGTGAAAACCTATCATTATTTTATCAGTAATTATGTAGGTGAGCCCGGCAGAAGTCTTGTGGGCATCATCAAACCTTCGGTAGTGCTTCGCATCATTGACAGGTTTCATATAGGTTTCGAACACCATATTTATCACAATGACCGTTACCGAACGGGTGGACAGGAAAAATTTCATATCTCGCGTACAGAACAAAAGATCTTTATGCAGTGGCGTTTGAGGGAATATTAAACCAGGATTTATTATCTATACAATAATTCTCAACCCCGTGCAGTTTAACAATAAACCAAAGCATGCGGTTAATTTTTTGTTTGCTGTTGCTACCATTGCTGGGTAACACACAACCTTCTTATACCAGCAGTAAAATCATTTTTTACAGGCCGGACAGCTCAGGATATAAACTTGTATTTGAACGGACTGACAGCTCCACCATTCAAATCGGAAATATGGAAATACTGATTTCCTGCCCGGCCTGCCCTGAAAAAGAAATCAGGTTACAATTTGATGGAATAGACGAAAAACTGGAGTACGAGGATGGAGCTACCAGTATTGCTATAAAGGTGTCAGCAGGCAAAGGCAGAAATGGATATTTCGGTTTACATTTTTCCCCGCTGGGGCAACCTCTAAGCTGTTATCTAAGTTTAGCAGAGGGCATAACAAATTGGAAAGAAATGACTTCCAAATAATAATCACCCCCGCGCTTCATCAAAATCATTTCATTCCCGGGCTGAATGAATTAATATTGTAATTAGCTTATGAAGTTCAGGACAGCGCTGCTTTTGATGATATTGACCGCTTACTCTGTGCATTGCCATGCGCAATTATGCCAGGGCAGCCTGGGAGACCCCATTGTGAACATCACCTTCGGATCAGGTATTAACCCCGGTCCGGCTTTATCGGCAGCAGCAACCGGTTACCAGTATATGACGGTTGATTGTCCTAACGACGGCCAGTACGCGCTTCGCAACCGCACTGATAATTGTTACGGGAGCTGGCACAGCCTATCCAGTGACCATACAGGCAATACGAATGGATATTTTATGCTGGTGAATGCCTCCTATCAACCCAGCGCTTTTTACCTGGATACGGTTGACCTTTTTTGCAGCAATACCACTTATGAATTCGCGGCCTGGGCCATCAATATGATGCGTACCAATACCTGCGGCGGACAGGCTACGATCCTTCCCAACCTTACTTTCAGTATTGAGAATACCAACGGTGCTGTAATACAATCCTACAATACAGGTGACATGCCCGTTACTTCATCACCCACCTGGAACCAGTATGGATTTTTCTTTACAGCTCCCCCAGGAGTGAACAGGGTGGTGTTGAGGATCACTAATAATGCGCCCGGTGGTTGCGGTAATGACCTCGCCATTGATGATATTACCTTCAGGCCCTGCGGACCTCTTGTAAATACAACGGTCCAGGGCAATAATGGCCTGCTGGATCTATGCCAGGGCCAGGTAGCACAATACATCTTCTCAGCTAATATTTCAACCGGTTTCGACAACCCTTTGTTACAATGGCAGCAAAGGGTGAACAATGGAAACTGGACCGATCTGCCGGGCGCCAACAGCAATTCACTTATCGTAAATATTGATCCGTTCATGTCCACCGGCATCTACCAGTACCGGCTGGCTGTTTCCAAACCTGAAAATGCAGGCATCGGTGTTTGCAGGGTTAATTCCGGTGTAACCACCATTCGCATCAATCCCAACCCTGTTGTGAATATCCAGAGCAATAGTCCCGTGTGCCAGAACAACAGCTTGAATTTTTCAGCAAGCGGAGGAGATGATTATAGCTGGAGCGGTCCTAATTCTTTGAGCGGCGGCGGCCCATTTGTTACCATTACCAGTGCACAACCCAACCAATCTGGGAGGTATTATGTAACCGTAAGCACCGCTTTGGGTTGCAGCAAAAAAGATTCGATAGATGTGCTGGTGCATCCAAAACCGGTTGCAGCCATCACGCCTTCACAGGTTGATATTTGCGAGGGAGAACAGGTAAACCTTTCGGCACAGGGTGGGTCGCATTACAACTGGCAGCCTTCAATGGGTTTATCTTCCAGCAATATTTCCAATCCCATCGCCAGGCCGTCCGATACGATCCTTTATGAAGTGATTGTGAGCAATGAATTTACCTGCTCGGATACGGCAACTGCATTGGTCAATGTTGCCAGCAGGCCAGTTGCCAATGCAGGTCCTGACCGGGAGATCTTCCAGGGCCAGGTCATTAACCTGGGTGGAAGTGCAGGCGGATCCTACACCGATTTTTCATGGACACCTGATCATGCTATTACAGCTACCGATATTTTACAGCCGCTCGTTAACCCGCTCGCGGATACCAGCTATATCCTCACTGTGAACTCGGCTTCCTGTGGCAGTGACAGTGATACAGTACAGGTAAAGGTGTACAAAGGTTTGTTCATTCCCACTGCTTTCACGCCCAACAATGACGGGCTGAATGATGCCTGGCGCATTCCAGGGCTGGGCATTTATAATGAGCATGAACTGCTGGTATTTAACCGCTACGGGCAGGTGATCTTTTCCACCAAAACCAACCAGGCCTGGGATGGCCGTTACCGTGGACTTCCACAGCCAACAGGAGCCTACCCCTACCTGCTCAGGATCAAAGAAGGAAATATTGTTCTGAAAGGACTGGTGATGATTGTGAGATAAGCTGCGAGAGGTGAGCTGCGAGCCGCGTGAGTTACTGCGGCACGCCTCCTGATCTTCCTCCTTCCCGGCCGAATATGGTGAGGTTACCATCCTGGTTATCCTGGGCACCAAGGAATGCGATCCTCACATTTTTATTGTTGTACATACCCAGTCTTCCACCAGTAGGTGCTGTAGAAAAACGGATGGTTTCCGATTCATTATTAAAAAGGGAGAAATAACCTCCGCCTCCTCTTGTATAAGTAATCCAGGCCTGCCTGTTTCCCAGCCTGTCGTTGATACGCATATAACCACTTGATTGGTCGGTTGCACCAAATTCAACAATCTCCGATGACTCCTCATTCATCAATGCCATATAGCCACCCCCGCCCGCTGTCTGGGTGAGTTTGAAAATGGGCATGCTGAATTCATCGTAAGTATTGATAGCCCCTGCACCACCTTCCGTTGCAAATAGGGAAACAAGCCTGGTCTTTTGCGGCGTCATTGTATTGACCTCGCCATTGCCCGTAATATCACTGCTTTTCAGTTCTACTACAACATTACCTTTATCATCCACTACCTGGATCTTCTTCGCCTGCAGCAGGTCCGGGGCAGGTTGCCTGTTGTTGAACGACATAAACAATCCTGCTGCCGCCAACAGCAAAAGAATCATAAAGGTAAGACGGTAAAAACGGGTTTGTTTTTCAAGCTGAAGGATACGAAGTTCTAAAGGCTGCATGAGTAATTTTTGG
>JAEYUA010000099.1 GCA_023433755.1 Bacteroidota bacterium
AGGTCTAAACGGTGATAAGGTTTCAGCCTGTACTTATTAATGCTGCTGTACTCCTGTGTAAGAACACCATTGATAAAATAAAACCGCTCCGGCAGCGAGGTGGCATTACCCGTGCCATACACGAATACTGCGGAGAATTTCCATTGCTTGTTGAATTCATAAGTACCCACAACCGAAAGATCATGCCTGCGGTCATATTTTGCCGGGTATTTTAAACCTTCATTCAGGCCAGGAAATTTGCGCCAGGTCCAGGACAACGTGTAACCAATCCAGCCCGTGAAACGGCCCCGTACTTTGTTCACAAAAAATTCCGCACCATAACTCCATCCTTTCCCAAAAACAAATTCTTCCTCCGGATCGGTAAGCCCCGGTGTATATCCTTCCCTGTACTCGATCTGGTTGCGCATGTTCTTATAGTAAACCTCAATGGAAGCTTCGTACTGGTTGTCTTTAAAATTCCTGAAATAACCAGCCGCATACTGCCAACTCACCTGTGGTTTCACCCTGAAAGTACTGGGCACCCACAAATCGGTGGGCAGCGTGGTACCCGCATTGCTGACCAGGTGAATGAACTGCAGGTTCCTGGAAGCGGAAGCCTTGACCGATCCTTTTTCACCTAATGAATATCTCATGGTTGCCCGTGGCTCCAGTCCATGATAATTCACCACTTTCGACCAGGAATTATAAATGGAACTGTCCGTTACATTCTGGTCGACATCCCTAGTGTACATTTTATAAGGACCGATCTGTGAAAACCCGGCCCATCTCACACCATAATTCAGTTTCAGCTTTTCACTGACATCCCAGTCATCCTGTATATACAGCGCTTTCTCCAGTGCAAATTTCTCTCCCTCTGAAACAGGTTTAAATATTACACTGTCCTGTTGTCCTGATGTAACATTGGGAATGAACTTGTGATAGGTAAGCAGTCCGCCGAATTTGAGCTTATGATTGCCGGAGGGATAATAATCAAAATCGATTTTGGCATTGCCATCCCTGATACCCGAAGCCAGCTTGATATTGAAATTATTTTGCGCCGCACCAAAGCTAAAGTTATAATCGTTGTACACCAGCGTTGTATTGGCAAACAGCTTCGGGTTGAATACATGGTTCCACCTTAGTGTTGCTGTTGAATTACCCCAGGGAATATCGGCTTTGAAGGAAAGCTCTGAATTGTTGAAGGTAAAAACATCCCTGCCGAAATAACCACTGAGATAGATACGGTCCTTGTCAGAGAAACGGTAATTGATCTTCGCGTTCAGGTCATAGAAATAATAACCGGATCCATAAAAATTGCTGGTCTTTTTGATAAAGGGTTTCACCAGCGCATCGATATAGGTTCTTCGTGCAGAAACAATAAAGGAAGCTTTATTTTTTACAATGGGTCCCTGCAACGAAAGCCTGGATGCTATTAATCCCAAACCGCCTTCTCCCTGGAATTTATTGGTATTCCCGTCTTTCATGGTCACGTCAAGCACAGACGACAGCCTCCCACCAAATTGCGCAGGCATGCCTCCTTTGATCAATGTGACATTCTTGATGGCGTCGGAATTAAAAATGGAAAAGAAACCAAACAGGTGACCTGTATTATAAACGACTGCATCATCAAGCAGGATCAGGTTCTGGTCGGGACCTCCTCCCCTCACATAAAAACCTGCATTTCCTTCACCCGCGTTCCTCACGCCGGGCATGAGCTGGATGGTTTTTAGAATATCCACTTCACCCATGAAGGCCGGTATATTTTTGATCTGGTTGATGGAAAGATCCACCTTACCCATTTGAGCCTCCCTCACGTTCTGGTCCCTTCGCCTGCTGTACACCACGATCTCGTTGAGGGCTTCCGACCTTAATTTCAGGAAAACATTCAGCTCAATATTTTTATCAAGGCTTATGCTGAAAGAATTTGCCTGGTAGGTAACATGGCTCACTAACACTTCGTAGTTGCCCTGGTCAAGTGTAATGGAATAGAAACCGTACTGGTTGCTGCTCACATTTTTTCCATTCACGGAAATGGTGGCATTGATGATGGATTCACCTGTAACACTGTCTTTCACATAACCATTAAGCGTGAACTTTTGCTGGGCAGAAGAAACAATACTGCCAGCGAGCAAAAAAGCAAGGATCAATAAACGCATCAGTTCTCTTTTACCCTGTCAATCTTTCCTTCGAGTGTTCCGCATTCCAGCATGCCTGCCTTGTAATAAGGATGGTGCAATCCCAGGTAAGGATTTCTTTTATCTTCAGTTTTGCTGAGCCATACGCCACGCCCGGTATCATTGAAGGGCATGGTGCATTCGTGCAGGTAGATCCTCGACTGGTCATAACCCGCTGTTTCCAGAAACCGGAAAAGATTTTCTGATAAAATATGGAAACTGTGCCGGCGGGCGGTAAGGTCTTTTGTAACGGTAAGTTCAAGAGCCGTATTCCGCACCTCGGAAAAAGCAGTATCGCCGGTGGCCAGCCTGCTTTTCAGTGCACCGGTCGCGGTATCCATTCTTGCGGATAGCTGGTCCACTTTTTCTTTCAGTTGCATGGCAGCACTGTCGATAGCGGTGGAATCCCAGTTCACCAGTAATTCAGACAAATTGTAATAACTGTCCAGCACCCCTTTAAAATCCTGGTTCATTTCATTGCTGAAAGAACTTTGTGAAGTGCTGGAAAGCGCAGCGGGTTTTTTATCATCGGTGCAAGCTGCTAAAAACACCAAAAATGCCAATGCCAATAGCCTCATCTTGAAAATCTTTGGGCAAAAGTAAACCAAGGCGAAGAGATGCCCTCATTTTAGGGGCTGTTAAACTTTAAGATCTGGTAAAAGGACTGTTTTTTACCCTTGTGGGTTGATTATCTTTGCGGCTTCCAATCAAATAGACAATTTTCATGCTGGCTGGCCTACAAAATGTAACATTCGAATTTGGTGCAAGGTTGATCGTAAAAGATGCCACCTGGCATATTCACCCGGGAGAAAGAATTGGGCTTATCGGTTATAACGGTACCGGTAAATCCACTTTGCTTAAAGTTCTTGTAGGCGAATACCTTCCCTCCAATGGTACGGTTGAAAGAAGCCGCAGCACTTCTATTGGCTACTTGCACCAGGACCTGCTCAGTTTTGAAACCAGTGAATCCATCGTGGAAGTGGCCATGCATGCTTTTGACAAGGCTAAGGCATTGGAAAAAGAACTTGACCGCATGGTGAAGGAACTGGAGGTGAACCAGACCGACAAACTGCTGGATGATTACAGCCATAAACTGCATGAATTTGAAGAAGCAGGCGGTTATGTGATGCAGCACCAGACCGAAGAGATCCTCCAGGGACTCGGGTTCGCCAATGCAGACCTGCAAAGGCCTTACCGCGAATTCAGTGGTGGCTGGCGCATGCGGGTGCTGCTGGCAAAGATGATCCTGCAGCAACCCGATCTTTTGTTATTGGATGAACCGACCAACCACCTTGACCTTCCTTCTATCGAATGGCTTGAAAAATACCTGACCCACCACCAGGGATCGGTGGTGATTGTGAGCCATGATAAATATTTTTTGAACCGCATGGTCACCAAGATCGTGGAGGTTTACCAGCAGCAACTGCATATCTACAATGGCAATTTTGATTATTATGAAAAGGAAAAAGCCATTCGTATTGACCAGCAGCAGAAGGCTTACGAAAACCAGCAGGATTATATCCGCCAGAATGAAAGGCTGGTAGAAAGGTTCCGCGCCAAGGCCAGCAAGGCGGCTATGGCGCAGAGTATCATGAAAAAGCTGGATAAGCTCGACCGAATCGAGGATGTGGAGATCGAAAGACCCAATATCCGCATTAATTTCAGGGTGGATAAACAGCCTGGAAAAGTTCTGGTGGAATTGAAAGACATCACCAAAAAATTTGGTGAGAATGTGATCGTAAAGCATACCGGGGCAGAGATCGACCGGGGTGACAAGATCGCATTGATTGGTGCGAACGGAAAAGGAAAGTCAACCCTCCTCCGCATCATTGCCGGCCAGGAAACCTTTGAAGGCGAACGCAAATGGGGACATAATGTTGACGAAAGTTTTTATGCCCAGCACCAGCTCGAAGCGCTCAATATCAATAATACCATCCTGGATGAGATGAAGGAATGCGGCAGCCAGATGACCGAGCTGGAATTAAGAGGACTGCTGGGATGTTTTTTATTCAGCGGTGATGATGCGGATAAAAAGATCAGGATCCTCAGTGGAGGTGAAAAAGCAAGGGTAGCCCTGGCCAAGACCATTGTAAGCAAGGCCAATTTCCTGATGCTGGATGAACCGACCAACCACCTCGACATGCATAGCTGCGACCTGCTGATCGAAGCTTTGAATAAATACCAGGGTAGCATCATTTTGGTGAGTCACGATCGTTATTTCATTTCCAAAACAGCCAATAAGATCTGGGAGATCGTAGACCAGGAGATCAAGGAATTCAAGGGCGGTTATGAAGAGTGGGTTGAATGGAAGGAAAGAATGGCGGCCAACCAGGTGAAAGCTAAGAAAGAAGGCGCCAGGCAGGAGCCCGAATCAAAAAAAAACGATAAGCCGGTAAAGGCTGTAACACCTCCTGCTGCAACCACCCCGCAGGTTGATAAAAATGAACTGCGCAGGGAACTGCAGAAGTTGCAGAAACAATTTCAGCAGCTTGAGAGAAAACTGGAAGATCTGAACCAGCAGAAATCCAAACTGGAGTCCAGCCTCTCGTTACCGGAAACCTATAATAACCCGGAAACTTTCAAAAAAACTGAATCGGAATACAAGCAGGCGACTGAGAAAGTGCAGGCAGCGAATGGCCAGTATGAAGAATTGTTTGAAAAGATAATGAAGCTCGAAGAGGCCATTGAAGCTTAACTCTCTTTCATCTTAATAAAATCACTCACCAGGTAAGAAACCAGTTTGCCGGTCAGCTCATCTGATTTTCCATTATGAATTTCCGTGGCTCCTTCACAAATGTGGAGGTAACAGGCTTTTACATGCGCCGCGCAAAGGTTCACATACTGCCTCGCATTTAATTGTTTCAGTCCACTCGGACTCACAGCGCTGCTCAGCACATTTTCAATGGAGTCGAGGTCCAGTTCAATCCCGCAGTAATTATCTC
>JAEYUA010000135.1 GCA_023433755.1 Bacteroidota bacterium
TGTTACACCACCAATATTCTGCGCCGAGGTTTCTTGAGTTAGCATTAAAATAAAAAGGGCCGGAAGGATCAATAGTTTTGTTTTCATTTTGTTCTGGTTTGTTTGTTATGAATTGAAAACAAAACTATTTGCCGAAACCTTTCAATTTGCCGGTTGATGTATGGATTGAGATTTATGGGTTTGATTTGATGAAATAGGTGGATGGACCATGGTCTATGGACTCTGGTCCATCATCTTCTCCAACTTTTCAATACACTTCAAAACCTTATGCCTGTTGCCGGCCGCAGTCATCCACCTCGGCAGGCGGCTTCCAATACTTGAATTACGGTTGGGAAAAGTATTACGCTCCCTTAGAAAGGCCTGCACATGAGATTTGATCACTGCCAGGTGCTCATAATTCAATGCAGCGATGGTATGCCCTTCACAGGAAATCTTTAACCATACAGGAAGTGGCAGGTTTAGCGTTTCATATATTTTACTGAAGCCACAATGAGCGCAACTGCCTGCCATGGCGGTAGTCCAGGTATATACCTTACTGGGTACCACTACCAGTTGTGCCTGGTTTTTACAATTGGGGCACTCCACCAGCACCTTATCAGTAAAATCTGATACCAGTGCTCTATAACTGTCCTTTGATCTTTTTTTTGACATACTGAAAATAAAAAAAGCTACTGTTGTAGCTTTTCAATACTTGAGATAAATGTTTGCAAATTAATGCTAGTAGCTAGAAGCTAGCAGCTCTCAATTGACCGCTTTATTCACCAAATCCGCCGCCTCGCTCAACAGGATAGCCGACTGCACTTTCAACCCGCTTTCATCAATGAGTTTTTTGGCTTCTTCGGCATTGGTTCCCTGTAAACGTACAATGATGGGGATATTGATATTGCCCATATTCTTATACGCATCTATCACACCCTGCGCCACACGGTCGCAACGTACAATTCCACCAAATATATTAATCAGGATTGCTTTTACTTTTGGATCTTTCATGATGATCCTGAATCCTGCTTCCACAGTCTGGGCATTGGCCGTACCACCCACATCAAGGAAGTTGGCAGGTTCACCTCCGCTCAGTTTGATCATATCCATGGTAGCCATGGCAAGGCCTGCTCCATTCACCATGCAACCCACATTTCCATCCAGTTTTACAAAGTTGAGATTGTGCTGTCCGGCTTCCACTTCAGTAGGGTCTTCTTCGCTGATATCACGCAGGTTGGCAAGATCAGGATGACGCATCAGTGCATTATCATCCAGGTTCATTTTGCAATCCACCGCGACGATCTTATCATCAGAAGCCTTGAACAGCGGGTTGATCTCGAGCATGGAGCAATCCAGTCCCACGTATGCATTATAAAGATTAGTCACAAACTTCACCATGTTCTTGAACGCATCACCTTTCAGTCCCAGGTTGAAAGCGATCTTGCGCGCCTGGTAACCCTGTAAACCTCCCCCCGGATGTACCCATTCTTTGTGGATCTTGTCAGGAGTATCATGTGCCACATCCTCGATATTCATACCGCCTTCGGTGCTGTACATGATCACATTCTCACCTTTTGCACGGTCGAGTAATATGGATAGATAGAATTCTTTTCTTTCACTCGGACCATCATAATACATGTCCTGTGCTACCAGTATCTTGTTAACCACTTTGCCGGCCTCACCGGTCTGGATGGTCACCAGTGTACCACCCAGGATCTTTGAAGAGATCTCGGTTACCTCATCCAGTGATTTCACCACTTTCACACCGTTCACTCCTGTCTCGCGGATTTTTCCCTTACCCCTGCCACCAGCATGGATCTGGGCCTTGATCACTGCAAAACTGCTCCCGTACTGGGTTTTGATCTGGCGGTAAGCCTCTTCGGCTTCATGTACAGTGCTGGCAGCGATGCCTTCCTGGGTGAGAACGCCATACTTCTTCAAAAGTCCTTTGGCCTGGTATTCATGCAGGTTCATGGTAAAAATTTTAGTGGCGCAAAAATAAGTAAAGCCAGTGAGGTAATCCTAAGCTTTTTCAATAGACATTCACAACCGGATTATACACGCAGTTCTCTTGGAAGAAAATGCAATAGCCGGAAAGGCGGGAAGTGCGGTAAGTAGCCACAAAATTTTTAATACTTTCTAAAGATCCCGGACAAAACTTGGAAATCTGTAAAGCGTTCAACAACCGTAACCTTTACTACTGTCCTTCCCGCCTTTCCCGCTATATTTATTTCACTTTTAAAATATCCAGAACTTTTAATTATGAAATTTTTCATATGGCTTATAGCAGCCTTTTGCATTTCCTGCAAAAGCATTCAGCCAAAACTTATTCCGCGAAATTCCAAACTCACAGGCTCAGAATTTTATCGTGCAGCAGCAACCTACAATTGGAAACAAAGAGATTCATTGGTTGTAAAAGAAATTCTTAATGGCAACATGCCTGATTTCCTCAAAAAATTCAAGGCCATTGAAACATCCATTACTGACTCAGCCACGGGGGAAAAAATCAAAGCCATTTATTATGTAGCACCTGATTATCTCTCTGTAGGCACCTATGAAGACTGGGCCCGCGTGAACATCACTCCACATGCGGCGCAAAAGATCGCTGACAGTCTCGATTGTTTTCTACCCACCAGGAAAATGGTGGATGATATCTACTGGGCAGCAGATCTAAAACTCCCCCCGGTACCCATGTATGCTTACCGCGACAGCACACCCACCATGTATCATCACCACCTCATTATTGAAGGGCAGCGCCAGGGCAGGAAAGGTCTTATCGCGGGCATCAAAAAAGATGTGGTGATCAGCGGAAAATTAATCCAGGAAGGTCTTACAGCAAAGCGTGAACCCCGTGTGGCCATCTATGGATGGCACCAACCTGATGGAAAACCCATCCAGCCGCTTTATACCGGTCATGTGTACTGGTGGGTGGATTACAGCCAGGGGATAAGGTTGGTTTACAGGAGAATCAAGGTAAATGGGTCGTGGAAAGATTACCGGGAAATCCTGTCAGACCCAGTACTGAAGCGCCTTCTATGTGATGAGGAATATTGTGATTTCTATAATTATCCATATTAATACCGCAAGGCTATCTTTGTCGGGATGGAAAATTTTGACAAACTACAGGAAACCACTGCTTTTTTGAAACGCTATAATACCGCCAATGCTAAAATCTGCGTGGTGCTGGGTAGCGGCCTTGGAAATTTTGTAAAAGAGATCAAGGTTGATCATGAAGTTCCTTACAAAGACATTCCTCATTTCCCTGTCTCCACCGTGGAAGGCCACCAGGGTAAACTGATCTTTGGAACCATTGCCGGGAAAAATATTATTGCCATGGCCGGCCGTTTTCATTTTTATGAAGGCTATAATTCAGAAGCAGTTGTATTTCCCATCAGGGTCATGAAATTCCTGGGCGTGGAAACCATTTTCCTTTCCAATGCCGCCGGCGGGGTAAATCCCAAACTCAAAGTGGGTGACCTCATGATCATCAATGACCATATTTCCATGGATATTGTTAATCCCCTTATTGGTAAAAATGATGAGCGTATGGGTCCGCGTTTCCCCGATATGAGCGAGCCCTATAAAAAAGACCTCATCGCGAAAGCCAAAGAGATCGCGCAGAAAGAAGGCATCGAGGTGAAGGAAGGTGTGTACTATGGAGTAACCGGGCCAACTTTTGAAACCCATGCCGAGTACCGTATGATCCATATTCTTGGTGGTGATGCGGTGGGCATGAGCACCGTACAGGAAGTGATCGTGGCCACCCACATGAGCATGAGGGTTTTTGCCATGAGCGTGATTACAGATGTAGGTATCCGTGAAGAAAATAACGTGATCACCCATGAAGAAGTACTGGAAGCAGCCCATGCGGCCGAACCGAAATTCTCTACCATATTCAGGGAACTTATCGCCTCGATTGATTAACACCTTTTGAAAAAAGAAAACAACCATAGGATCGTTCTCCTGCTGGTTTTCATTTTTTTTGCGCTGGCCCTTCATGCGCAAAGAAGACCAGCCAACATCCTCAGGGGTGCTGGTGACCGCATACAGGGTATGGGTAACCGGGGGGGCGGCACCGCGGGGGGCGGGGCCGATAGTGTAATCGCACGAAACCGCTATGAGGACAGCATCACCGTAATCATCTACCGCCTTGATTCAACCCGCGGACAAAAATTCGATTCTTCCATCAATGATTATACAATAAGATTTCCCATACCTGCCACCCATATCTACCTGGGTAATACCGGTGTGGCCACAAGGTCCATTCTTTACGATCCTGCCATGAAGCCGGGTTTCGATCCGGGTTTCCATGCACTGGAC
Source organism: Bacteroidota bacterium (assembly GCA_023433755.1). Taxonomy (GTDB): domain Bacteria; phylum Bacteroidota; class Bacteroidia; order Chitinophagales; family Chitinophagaceae; genus Flavisolibacter. The sequence continues at coordinate 4,300 of JAEYUA010000135.1, forward strand.
GTGTATAAATGGAAGATGGAAAAAGCCCGGTTCTATAACACCACCAGGCCTTATACAGAACTTTCCTATACTTTAGGTGCCCGCGCAGAGCAGCTCATTGAAGTGATGCATACACAGAACATCAGGCCTACATGGAATTTTTCATTCAATTACCGGTTGATCAACTCACCCGGCATTTTCAGGAACCAGAAGACCAACCATAACAATTACCTGTTCAACTCCTGGTACCAGGGCAAGAAAAAAAGGTATAATAATTATTTCATCATCCTGGCCAATAACATGCAGGCCAGCGAGAGCGGAGGCATATCCACCGATATTGATTATCTAAATGACATCAGGTTTGCCAAAGACCGTTTCATTATTCCATCCAAGATCGGGGGCACACCTGGTTATGGTACAGACTTCTTCTCTACGTCCCTCACCACTGGCAACCGTTACAGGGAAACCAATTTTTTCATGCGGCAGCAGTTTGATTTTGGAAGGAAGGATTCCATTGTTTCCGATTCAACGGTCGTTCCTCTCTTTTTTCCCAGCCTGAGACTGGAACACAGTTTCAACTATGGTAAATACAATTACAGTTTCCAGGATTTTAAGGGAAGCGACAATAGCCCGGATCCCGCCTACTACCTCAATAATTATGGCCTGGTAGTACCAGCCTCTGATTCTCTTTTTTTTAATGACCGCTGGAAAGAAGTCACCAATGATTTTTCCATTTACCAGTTTCCTGATCCTAAAAACCTGCACCAGTTCTTCAAGGTTGGTGCGACAGTACAGTTGCTGAATGGCAGTTTCAGGGATTCGGTTGAGCAGGGCAATACCAGCCTGTATAATTTATTCGCACATGGTGAATACCGCAACCGGACGCGTAACCAGAAATGGGACATGCTGGCGCAGGGACAGTTATATATCAATGGATATAATGCCGGCGATTACCATGCATACGTTCACCTGCAGCGCCAGTTGGGTGCCCGTTTGGGAAGCCTTCGCTTAGGGTTTGAAAATCTGAACCGCTCGCCTTCATTTATCTACGACCAGCGCAGCGCTTTTTATCTTGATGCACCCAAAAATTTCAATAAGGAAAATACCGTGCACCTTTTTGCTAACCTGGCACAGCCCCGGCTGAAGCTGGAACTAAGCGCGGATTATTACCTGGTCAGCAATTACCTCTACCTGGATGGATTCAGGCAACTGGCACAGGAAGGAACTTTATTCAACATCTTGCGCATCAATGCAAAAAAAACTTTCAGGGTGGGTAAACGCTGGAACTGGCACGCAGAGTTATATGTGCAACAAAAAACAGGAGCAGCGGAAATCAACCTCCCTGCTGTTTACACACGCAACCGTTTCCTGTACGAAGGCAACCTGGGTTTTCCCAACCTGAACATTGCTTTTGGTCTCGAAGCCCGCTACCATACGCCCTACAATGCGGATAATTATTCGCCGGTGCTGGGACAATTCTTCTACCAGGATTCCGTACGCATCAGCAACCTGCCCGATGTGGCCGCGCTTGTACATTTCAGGATCCGCAGCTTCAAAGCCTTCTTCAGGGCCGAAAACCTCAATACAGCCAGGCTGTTCGGGGGATTCCAATTTAATAATAACAACATGGCAGCCCCTGATTACCCCACTCCCGGGCTCGTAATCCGGCTGGGCATATTCTGGGGATTTGTTAATTGACAGCTATTCACCCTTCTTTTGTGAGACTTCAGGCTTTGAGAATTTAAAGCCCTGCTTATCTTTGTAACGAATGAAAAAGACCATAGCAGCCATAATGCTCCTGGTGTACTTTACAGTAAGTACCGGCTTTGCTATGAGTACGCATTACTGCATGGATGAGATCGATTCTGTACAGTTAGGAACGGAAGACGATGATTCCTGTAACCGCTGCGGAATGGAAACCGGTGACAATAATTGTTGCCGCGACGAGGTGACCGTTCATAAGCTGGAAACCTCTCACATCGCCGGCAAGGTTCATCTTCCTGATTTGCAGGTTCCGGTAGTGATGATCCATCATCCCGGTCTATTAATCAACCCCTTCCGGAATTTTAAACCGGAAGCCAACGTTACCTCCCATGGCCCTCCCTTAATGGCACAGGATACCTATATCGATCTCTGTGTCTTCCGGATTTAGAATGAATGAAAGTTATCATTATGATGCGCCAATTGGTGCCCTTGATTCTATTTCATCATTCTAAAAAACAAAAAATGAAAATCTCCTCTTTATTGATAGCCTTCTTCCTGTTTATCAGTTTCAGTGCCTCTGCCCAGGAAAAAACAGAAAAGATCAAAGTAAATGGCGAATGCGGCATGTGCAAGAACAAGATCGAAAAAGCAGCCAAATCAGCCGGTGCCAGTTATGCCCTTTGGGACAGTGAGAAAAAAGAACTGACAGTAACCTATAGCAATACCAGCAGTAATAATGCGAAGATCCAGAAAGCTGTTGCAGCCGTTGGTTATGATACCGAGCTGGAAAAAGCAACAGATGCTTCATACGATAAACTGCATGAATGCTGCAAGTATGACAGAACAGCCATGAAAGTAAAGGAAGCCTGCTGCGACCAGTGCGCTGAAAAAAATGGTGACTGTTGCAAGGACGGCAAATGCGCCGAATGCAAAGCGCATAAGGACGGCAAAAAAATGGATTGCTGCAAGGATGGTAAATGTGAGATGCACAAAGATGCCGCACATGCTGCAAAAGGCGCCTCCTGCTGCAAAAAAGCTTAACCTTTTAACTACAATCGTATGAAATCAATATTCATGACGGTCCTGATTTTCCTCAGCGCCTTCATGGCTTCCGCGCAGAAAACTTCTGTATCCCTGGAAGCCAGCGGACTTACCTGCTCCATGTGTTCCAAAGCCGTGTTAAACGCGCTGGAAGAAGTGGACAATGTAAGCAAGGTGAGAGTGGATATCAAGAACCAGCAATACCAGATCAGTTTTACCGATGACGCGAAGATTGATTTCGACGCGCTCGCCAAAGCTGTTGAAGACGCAGGTTTCTCTGTGGCCAACCTGAAAGTGACGATGGAAGTTCCTTCCACCAAATTGGGAAAGGATGAACATGTGCAGATTGGTAACCAGTATTTCCATTTCCTGAATGCTGGTAACCAGCAACTGGAAGGCAAGGCCAGCTTCACACTCGTTGACAAAAATTTTACTTCAGCCAAAAACTTTAAAAAGTTTAGTGCCATGAGTAAGATGGAATGTGTGCAAACCGGCAAAACCTCGCATTGCTGCTCTTCTGAAATTCAGAAAGACACCAGGATCTATCACGCTATTATCTAAGTAAAGGCCTTCCCCTGTGGCGGAAGGCCTTCTTCATTTTTTATGAAACAGCTCATTGTTTGCTGTCTTATGCTGATCTCAGTAGCAGGACAGTCCCAGGAACTTTATGTATTCAGCGAACCCGCTTCCAATATGCCGGCAAAAAGCATGGGCGCAAGAATTTCCACCATATTTGGAAAAGGTTATCATGGAGAAAACATGTACCGGCTGCAGCCAGAAGTTCAATTTGGTTTCAATAAAAATTTCATGTTGCATATCGGCACTACGGTTTCCAATATGTATACCCCTTCTTCTCAGTGGGAATCAGTTTATCTCTATGGCAAATACCGCTTTCTATCGGTGGATGATATGCATAAACATTTCCGCATGGCAGCTTTTGGTGAAGTTTCGCACAGCAGGAATGAATATCATTTTGAAGAAGTGAATATCACCGGTGACCGGAGTGGTTTCCAGGTAGGACTGATTGCCACACAACTGGTAAACAAGCTGGCAGTTTCTGCAACGGTGAGTCATACACAGGCCATGGACCCGACACGATACGACAGGGTTGTATACAATCCCAAACCCACGTACAGTTCCCTCAATTATTCCCTGTCGGCCGGATACCTGGTATTGCCCTTTGAATACAAATCCTACGACCAGCTCAATATGAATATCTACCTGGAGTTACTAGGACAACAGACCCTCGATAGGAAAACTTTTTATTGGGACCTCGCCCCTGCCCTGCAGTTCATTATAGGCAGCAATACCAAATTAAACCTGGGATACAGGACACAGTTGAAGAGTGATCAATTCCGCAGTATGCAGAAAAGTTTTTTGATCGCTGTGGAGCATACATTTTTCAATGCCCTGAAGAAAAAAAATTAAAGAGGCTTTACTAAAATATTCCTGGCTACTTTTTCAGAAAGCTGGATGGGTTTTTTATTGACCTGGATGGTGGTGGACTGGTCATAAGCATGCTGCTCCATAATTTTTATTTTCGTCCCGGGACTGATATTCAATTTACCGAGGTAAGTGAGGAAGTCATCATGTGTTTCAGCCAGGTTCATTACCTGGTATTGTTTTCCTTTCTGGCAGGTGGAGAGCGGAATGGAAACATTGGCTTTGATCTTACCGGTTTTATCAGGAATGGGATCGCCATGAGGGTCGAAAGCAGGGTAACCTAAAAATGATTCCAGGCGGTCAATAAGATCCGATGATTCCACATGTTCCAGTTGTTCCGCCAGTTCATGCACTTCATTCCATTTATACTGGAGTTTGTCAACCAGGAAAACTTCCCAGAGCCTGTGTTTCCTGATTGTTTGTAAAGCTTTCTTCTTTCCTTTCTCGGTAAGCTGGATGGATTTATCGGCCTGCATTTCCACGAGGTTGCGGGCGGTGAGCTTGCGCACCATTTCGAGTACGGTTGCCGGGTTGAGACCCAGCGCTTTGGCCAGGGCCACATTATTTACCTTCTTGATCTCACGTTGGGAAAGGCTGTAGAGGGTCTTGAGATAATTTTCTTCTGAGTGGGAGATGAAGTGAGCCATGGGGTAAAAGTAAAAAGGAAAAATAATTAATGCAGTTTAGCTTTTAATTTAAAGCCATATTCATTTACACAATATGCTTAATACGGCTTTCACAAACAGTTGACGATTTTCTACAACTCTTACTTCGTAACTATTGTTTTCTGATTGCCTATTTCAGCCAGGAATTCTGCAATTTTTTGAGTTTCAGAATTTGAAAATATAGGTTTGAAATAATTTATATAACCGGGAAGTTCGTTCAGTGTCAGAACCTTCACAAACTGAAATTCCTCTTTAGGTTTTGAATTTGTCAATACAATTAAGTTCCTTATGGCTATTTTTTTATCCCCCCAATGATGACCATTCAAACCTAAATAAGAATTACTCATCTCATTATTCAAAAGTTTAAATAATACAAAACTTGTTCTCCTGATTTGCTGTACAGGAGAACGCAAACTCAAATTGTTCAATGATCTTTCACTCCAGTTTTTTGTTTCAATTAGAAATACTCCAGATGGACCAACAAGTATATGATCAATTTGAATTGACCTGATATACTCATTTTCCTGTCGGTTATAAATTGCGGGTGAAAATGAAACCGATAAATCATTTATCAAATAATAATCATCAGGCAAGGTTTCTAAGACTTTAACCACTTTTTGTTCTCCTAATGCTCCATATATCAAGTTATTTAACTCGTCAATATTTTTCTTTTTCCTATCAAGTTCTAACAATGGATGATGCACACTTTCCTTTACCGCTTCATCAAATCTGTAGGATAAGAATTTGAAACGCTCATTTTTCAACTGATAAATACCATTAAGGTCTTTGATCGATCTCTGCAGCTCACTTTCAAATTTACGTTTACAGTTCTTTATTTCCTTGTTATACCGCCACTTCCAATAAAATCTGGAAACTCTTTGATAAATGTTATTGGGTTTCGGGTCCAATGATATTAATCGCTTCCTCAGATTTTCAATTTCCTCATTTGCACGCTGACTAATTTTTAATTTAGTCGATTCTATTGTATTAACTAACTGCGGCATTTCAATACAGAGTAAATTTCTCTCACTTTCTATCATTTCCTTATGTATTGAAATCAATTGATTTCTACGGATATCATATGTTTTCTGAAATTCAATTACTTCACCTAGGGATTTGAAATCGTGAATGTTGTTTGCTTGTAAATGAGTCTTCAAAGCGGTTAGACAACCAATCGTGTTATAAGTCCTGCACATTTTATGTGTAAGTAGTTTAGGGTAGGATAATTATCAAACATCTTTCAAAGCTTAAGACACTAACTAAATTAATGAGAATCCAGGGCTATGTCAAGCATGAATTCAATAAATATCTAATACTAACAAATTAAAGGCAGAATAATATTTGGTATACCAAATATTATTTCTTTGGAATTTCAAATATTTATTATTTTTGATGCCTTATGTTTAGAAATGTTCATGTGCTGTTGTTAACCGGCCTGCTGGCTTTTGGCTTACCGGCCTTAAGTCAGTCCGGCCTATCAGGAATAGTCAGTCACAAGAAAGAGCCCCTGTACCGGGCCAGTGTCAGCCTGGGCGGACATCATACCCTTACTGATTCCACTGGCCGGTTCCAGTTCGATTCGATACACCCGGGAAGATTTGTACTGGAAATTTCCAGCACGGGTTACGAAACTTATTATAAAAGCATCACCCTCAGCAATATTGATCACAAGCAACTTGAAATAGAACTCTCCCCATCCGAAGCTTCTCTTGATGCTGTAGTCGTTACCGGTACCATGAAGGCCGTTAAAAAACTGGAAAGCCCGATTGCAGTTGAAGTGTACAGCCCGCAGTTCTTCAAAAAGAACCCTTCGCCTTCCATATTTGAATCTCTCCAGAACATCAACGGGGTGAGACCCCAGATCAACTGCAGCGTGTGCAACACGGGAGATATCCATATCAATGGACTGGAAGGCCCCTATACCATGGTTACCATTGATGGCATGCCCATCGTAAGCAGTCTTTCATCGGTTTATGGTTTGTTTGGCATCCCCAGTGAATTGATCGAAAGAGTGGAAATCGTAAAAGGCCCGGCCTCCGGCTTATACGGCTCTGAAGCGATCGGGGGATTGATCAACATCATAACCAAATCACCGGATAAAGCACCTGCCTTTTCCACTACGGTTATGGGTACGAGCTGGCAGGAAATGAATGGAGACTTGGGTGTTAAATGGAAGCTGGGAAAATTGCATTCGCTTTTAGGGGTCAACTATTTCAACTATTCAAAGCCTATCGATAAAAACAATGATGGTTTTACTGATGTAACCCTGCAGCACCGCATCAGCGTTTTCAACAAATGGAAGCTCGATAGAAAATACAACCGGCAGTTCTCCCTTGCCGCCAGGTATTTTAGGGAAAACCGCTGGGGCGGGGAAATGAACTGGAACAAATCTTTCCGTGGAGGCGATAGTGTGTATGGAGAAAGCATTGAAACCAAAAGATGGGAACTGATCGGAAATTACCAGTTGCCTGTAAGGCAAAATCTCTTTCTGTCTTTATCAGCAACGGGTCACGACCAGGATTCATATTATGGCATCACTCCGTACTTGGCAAAACAGAATATTGTATTTGGACAATTATTATGGGATGTAATCCATGGAAAACAAAATCTTCTATTCGGACTGGCAGGCCGTTACAATTATTATGATGATAACTCCACTGCAACGGTGGATACGCTCACAGGTTTAAACAACCCTGAGCGTTATTTCCTGCCCGGAATTTTTGTTCAGGACGAATGGAAGGTGAATGCAAAACACAGCCTGTTGTTTGGCTTCCGCTACGATCATCATCCAACACATAAAGCCATCCTTACACCCAGGTTTGCCTGGAAATGGACGGTGGATGAACACCGGGTCTTCCGCCTGAACGCGGGTACCGGTTTCCGCGTGGTCAATATCTTCACCGAAGACCATGCGGCGCTTACAGGCGCTAGAGTGGTGGAGATACAGGAGAAACTGGATCCCGAGCAGAGTTATAATATCAACCTGAATTATTCGCACAGGCTGGGCAAACATTCCTGGCCGATAAACCTGGATATTTCTGCCTGGTATTCTTTTTTTCATAACCAGATCATCGCGGATTATGAAACAGATCCCAACAAAATCATTTATAAAAACCTGGACGGACACGCGATTTCAAAAGGCATCACCATCAACGCGGAGACTAATATCCGCCAGAGATTCAAAGCAATGATGGGCATCACCCTGCAGGATGTTTCCAAAATTGAAACCATCAATGGAAAAAAAACCAGCATCACACCAATGCTCACGGAAAGCTGGAGTGGTACCTGGTCCATCAGTTATTCATTGCCTGTTCCTGGATTGACCTTTGATTACACGGGAAATATTTACGGACCCATGCGCCTCCCGCTGTTGTCAGCGATGGATCCGCGTAAACCACATTCGCCCATGTGGAGCATCCAAAACATTCAGGCTACAAAATATATTTCAAGATCCTTTGAGGTCTTCGCTGGTGTCAAAAATCTTTTGAACTGGACACCTTCAAAGAATAATCCTTTCATCATTGCACGTACAAATGATCCTTTTGACAAACAGGTTCAGTATGATGCCAATGGAAAGATTAAAGCCACCCCAGACAATCCATTTGCACTGAGTTTCGACCCGGGTTATATCTATGCGCCGAACCAGGGTTTGAGGGTGTTTGCGGGGATCAGAGTGAAGGTGAAGTAGCTGTTGGCTGTTGGCGGTTAGCCATTGGCTGTTGGCCTTTGGCCATTGGCCTTTGGCTGTTAGCCGTTGGCTTCTGGCTGTTGAGCCACAGCGGGGCGACATATCAGTAGCAGCAAAACGTTCCCGCGTAAGATAAGCAGAGCCCGGAGGGGCGGCATATCAGTCCCTCTCATTTTTGAAAAACACACGATGCAGAGCCCCAGCGGGGCGACATATCAGTAGCAGAAAAACGTTCTCGGCGTAAGATAAGCAGAGCCCCGGAGGGGCGGCATATCAGTCCCTATCATTTTTGAAAAACGCATCATGAATTTGTTGATACATTTGAATTGTATTTGCTTCCAATCAATGGACTGATATATCGCCCCTACGGGGCTTCTCCAATCGAATAATCTTCAACGCTACTGATATGTCGCCCCGCTGGGGCTTGGATGTTTAGAGAACAATTTTTTTG
>JAEYUA010000228.1 GCA_023433755.1 Bacteroidota bacterium
TTCTGTAACTGTATTGCCCAGTGGTGTAAGGGCACCCATTCCCGTAATAACGACTCGCTTCAGTTGCATAAGGCCTGCGGCAGAATTTAATGTAAGATAAAACCGCCTTCTCTAGTGCCTGAGGCAACCGGAAGGCGGAATGATAAAACTCCTTAAAAGGATTTTCTTCAGTATTATTTACTTAGCATGTTCTTCCAGGTAAGAAACAGCCTGACCTACAGTCGTGATCGTTTCAGCTTGCTCATCCGGAATGGAGATATTAAACTCTTTTTCAAACTCCATAATGAGTTCTACGGTGTCCAGAGAATCGGCACCTAAATCATTGGTAAAAGAAGCCTCGTTCGTAACTTCTGCATCGTCCACTCCTAATTTGTCTACAATGATCTTTTTTACTCTTGCTGCAATGTCTGACATTTTGTAAAAGTTTGGTTATAGTGGTGCAAAAATATAAGTTTTTGCATTAAATCACATTTTGATGATTTACCTGAAAAATTAATGCCCGGATTTTTTTTCCGGACCATTGCCGGAGATAATTATTGTCAATTTGCCACGTGAGCGGATATTTGTAAATTGAACCCATCAACTGTTGCAATGGCATTGAAAATCATAGATCATGGTTCTCCCGAATACCAGCAAATCATCAGGCTGAGAAATGATATTTTGCGGAAACCACTCGGGATGAATCTTGATACTACTGAGCTGGAAAAAGAAAAAAATAACCTGCATATCGCGGCCTATGAAGATGACCAGATGCTGGGATGCTGCATGCTGGTGGAAGAAGATCCACAAACGGTAAGGCTGAGACAAATGGCTGTGATCAACGATCTCCAGGGAAAAGGCATTGGCCGTGCCCTGATGCAGTTCGCTGAAAACCTGGCCCGCGACCGGGGTTACCGCCGCATTACCATGCATGCCCGCAAAAACGCACTGGGCTTTTATGAAAAAATGGGCTACCGCAAAATTGGCGACGAGTTCGAGGAGATTACGATACCGCATTTTGTGATGGAGAAAGAGCTTTGAGCTATTGGCTATTGGCTGCGAGCTACGAGCTTAGAGCTGCGAGACGTTAACCTTGTTCTTTAGGGCTGCCCTCAAAGCTAGCAGCTAGAAGCTAGAAGCTCACAGCTACTTCCTCACCTTATCCAACATCATATGCCTCAACTGGTACACTTCATCCGTATTGGCAAATGCATTTTTGGGTACCAGGAAAAATGAGCGGCTGTCGAAATACAGGTGAAAGAAATGAGGGGTTTCCACGAAATTGCTCAGCTCATTCCATCCCCAGGATCTTGATCCTCTTTCATTACCCACGCTGAAACCATTTTCTTCAAAATTCATGTTGAAATGATCACGGAAGGTGGAAGCTCTTTTATAAACAAGTGTGGGCAAAATGAACCAGAATGCGATCATCAGTACAAACCACAGGAAGGAACCTACCAGGAATGCAAAGGGCAGGATCTTCTTCATATAAAATAAAACGGCGGAAGCCAGGGCAAAAACATTTACCAGGATGATCATGAGCCTGATTTCCTTTTTAGCCAGGAAATGATATCGCAATGCCTGGATCACCTGTTTCTTATCGTAACTGAAATTGATTGTCATGCCCCTTGTAATTCAGCCGCAAAGATAGGCTTCAATGCAGTGCATAAAAAAACCGGTTCCATCGAACCGGCTTTTATCAATAATTCTGATGGTATTACATATTGCTACCGTTAGCAGGGATGTTGAATTTCTGTAACACCTGCTCGTAGGTCATGTTGCGGAGCTGGTCAACGGAATAACCCGCGAATGCACCCTGCATGAACTTACCTCCGCCCACACTGCCGGGGATCACAACATAACGAAACTCACCAACAGGGGTGGCGCCGGAAGCGCTTCCAGAACTGTGGTTAGCTACGAAATAGGTGATGGTGCCAGGTTGCAGAATTGAGTTATACTGCACCAGGTTAGCAGTTGTACCAAAGAGGTAAGGCAACTGTGTTGCACCTGCTGAAGGACTTCTGAAATAAGAAAGTACTACACCATTATCTATTACGGCTGCGGTAACACTTGTCGCGGCTTTGTTGCCACGGCTGATCACACCCAGGTCGGTATGAATGGAATCTGCCCAGGTTAAAGTGCTTGCTGCAAACCAGTCGGAGTAAACTACGTTGGCTGTTCCACCAGGACCCTGTGGACCTTGCGGACCCTGTGGTCCCTGTGGACCTGTTGGACCTTGCGGACCAGTTGGGCCTTGTGCACCAGTTGCGCCGGCTGATCCTGGAGGACCTTGTGGGCCTGATGCGCCGGCAGGACCAAGAGGCCCTTCTTTAGCACAACTCACCACAAGAAAAACAAATGCAAATAAAAGAAGAGAAAGAAAGCGCATTTTTCTCATAAATCAGTTTTTGTGTTAGTTGGTAATGAAGTAAAAGTAATGGTTATGAAATTATTTTCCAACAAATAATAATTGCTACGATAAGGCATATTCCTAGTGCGCCGGGCCTACATTTGCTCCAGTATAAACCAAAACAATGCACCTGAAAAAATTGTGGATTCTACCCCTGGTACTGGTTGCGGCAACGGCATCCGCACAGTTCTCAAAAGGTATTAAAATGATAGGATCGTCTATCGGCACCAGCTTCATTGGAACAGGTGAAACCCGCTACATTTTTGTGGACCCTTCCTTCAATTATACCAGTAAACAGAATCAGTCCAACATCAACCTGGGACCTTCCTTTGGAACTTTTTTCAATGATCAATTGGCTGGCGGGGTTCAATTGCTTGTTGGTTATTCTAATTTGAGCACCTGGAGGGAATCCGCCACCAATGGCAATACTTATGTACGCGATGAAGTGCGCAATACTGATTATGGCGCGGGTATTTTCCTACGCTATTATTTGAGCCGTAACGCAAAATTCCTTCCCTTCCTGCATGTGCAGGGAAATGCAGGCAGCGGAAAAACAAAGACGGAAGGTTTTTATGAGATTATGAATTACCGCCAGACCTACGAAGGTGTTTCTTCCAAAAAATTTTATTACAATGCAAGCCTTAACCTGGGACTCACCAAATTAATCAGTCCCATGATTGGTATTGATGCCACCATTGGTTACAATTTTTCATCCAACCGGTTCACCACCACTACCACGCAGAAGATTGTTGATAATGGAACCAACCTGAGTGCTACTAATACAGTGGAGCAGCAATTCAATGGCAACGGATTGAATATTGGTATCGGCATCCAGGTATTCCTGCGAAAGCGATCCAAATAAAAAAGTCCTCTCGCGAGGACTTTCCTGAAAATCTCAAAAGCAATTATTTATTCATCATCTGCTTGGCCTCGATGCTTAATGTAGCATGGGGCACAGCGCGCAGGCGTGCTTTGTCAATCAATTTACCTGTAACGCGGCAGATACCATAGGTTTTATTCTCGATTCTCATGATCGCTTTTTCCAGGTGGTCAATAAACTGGATCTGGCGGCTGGCCATCTGGCTCAGTTGTTCACGCTCCATGCTCATGCTTCCGTCTTCCATGGTCATGTAACGGCCATCTTCCATATCGCCTTCGTCTTTCCTGGTGATCAATCCCTGTAAATAAGCCAGTTCTTTTTTGGCTGTTTCCAGTTTCTTCATGATCAGCTCTCTGAACTCTGTCAAATCTGCATCAGAATATCTCATTGTAGGGCCGGTGTTTATCTGGTTATGGGTATCCAAAACTGATTTCGTAAAATCAGGATTGTATTTTACTGATTTGGTAGTAGATGTTTTTGGTATCACCACCTTGGTTGGCTTAGGTGGATCTTTTTTCACTACGGGTTTTTCCAGCGGTTTAATCGCGGGCTTCACCTCCTGGTGGGTAGGCGCGGCAACCACAGGCTTTTTAACCGGTTCCTCTTTTTTAGGTTCTGCTTTTTTAGGCAGCTCCTGCTTTTTGGGAGGTTCCTGTTTTTTAGGCGCTTCCTGCTTCTTAGCCGGGAGGGCCTTGGCAGGTGCTGATTTTTTAACCGGGGTAGATGTTTTCTTCACAGGTACTTGCTTTTTTACCGGCTTGGGAGCCGGCTTGGTTGTTTTTTTAGGAGGCGGAGCTGCTTTTTTCACAGCCTTTTTAGGCGCAGCTTTCTTAGGAGCCGGTTTGGCAGCAACTTTTTTGGCAGCCGGTTTACCACCTTTCGGGGCGGCTTTTTTTACCGGTTTAGCTGACTTTGCAGCTTTGCTACCCGAAGGACGGGCAGTTTTGGGTGCTTGCTTTTTTGTAGCCATACAATTTTTACCCCTTTTTTAAAACGATGACCTTCAATGGATTGTCATTGACTTCTATTTCAATGCCACCGTCAATGTCTGTTGTGAGCTCCAGCTTGTCTGCCAGAATTTCGCCGCAAATATAGGCATTATACTTAGCCAAAGATTGACTGATACCATTATTGGCAGCCACCAGCACTTCTATCCGGTCGGTCAGCTCAAAACCACTATCCTTACGGATCTTCTGGATCCGGTTGACAAACTCGCGGGCATCGCCTTCCTGTACCAGTTCGGTGGTGACATTGATGTCCAATGCCACGGTCAAACTCCCCTTATTGGCTACGGTCCAACCTGGAATATCTTCGCTGCTGATCTCTACTTCACTGAGTGTCAACTCAACAAACTCATCGTTAACGGGAATTGAATATCTGCCTTCTTTTTCAAATAAAGAAATATCATGCTGGGAAAAACCTGCAAGCGCTGTTGTGACCGCTTTCATCTTAGGACCCAGTTTTTTACCCAGTGCCTGGAAATTGGGGCGGATCTTCTTTTTAATGAACCCTTCTGTTTCGGTGAGGTAAGAAACTTCCTTCACATTCACTTCGGCCTTCACCAGGTGTTCCACCAGCCTTAGCTGTTTTTCCATGGCCGGGTTCAATACGGGTATCAATAATTTTTGAAGTGGTTGCCTTACCCTGATATTCACCTTTTTGCGAAGCGAGAGCACGAGTGAACAGGCATCCTGGGCCAGGCGCATCCTTTCTTCCAGCAATTCATCAACCAGTTCCTCTTTTGCTTCGGGAAAGCGGGCGTGGTGAACGGAAGCCTCAGCATATCTTTTAGTGACCGCATTCAGGTTGTTGAACAATTCATCACTAAAGAAGGGAGAAACAGGGGCCATCAGCAGGGCTACCGTTTCAATACATTCATAAAGGGTTTGGTAAGCTGCAATTTTATCCTTTTCATTTTCACCTGTGCCTTCCATTGCATCCTGGTTGCGGCGGGCAGGTTTCCAGAATCTTCTCCGGCATAAACGCACATACCAGTTGCTCAGGTGCTCGTCCACAAAATCCTCCACAAGTCTACCCGCCTGGGTAGGTTCATAATCGTCAAAGGCAGCGGTAACTTTTTTCACCAGGGTCTGAAGTGAAGAAAGAATCCACCTGTCAATTTCGGGACGGTCCTTTACTGGAATGTAGGCTTCTTTGAACTGGAAGCCATCCACGTTGGCATACAGGGCAAAGAACTGGTAGGTATTATATAAGGTGCCGAAAAATTTACGTTGTACTTCACGGATGCCGTCGAGATCAAATTTCAGGTTGTCCCAGGGCGATGCATTGGTAATGAGATACCATCGGGTGGCATCCGCGCCAAAATCATCGATGGTCTGGAAAGGATCCACCACGTTACCCAGGCGTTTGCTCATCTTGTTGCCGTTCTTATCGAGCACCAGGCCATTGGAAACAACAGTTTTATAAGCCACATCATCAAAGAGCATTACTGCCAGGGCATGCAGGGTATAGAACCATCCGCGTGTCTGGTCAACACCTTCAGCAATAAAACTCGCAGGAAATGATTCCTTGAATTTTTCTTTATTCTCAAATGGAAAATGCCATTGCGCATAAGGCATGGCGCCGCTGTCGAACCATACATCAATCAGGTCGGGTTCGCGCTTCATGGGTTTACCTGATGGTGATACCAGCACTACTTCATCCACGTAGGGTTTATGCAGGTCAAGAATGCCATCATGCAAATAATTTTTATTGACATCACCCCCTAAAACCTCGCTGGCCTTTTTGATTTCCTGGTTCAGTTCACTGATGGAACCGATGCAGATCTCTTCGCTTCCGTCTTCAGTGCGCCAGACCGGTAAAGGCGTGCCCCAGTAACGGCTCCGGCTCAGGTTCCAATCCACCATGTTCTCCAGCCAGTTGCCAAACCTTCCTGTGCCGGTTGATTCAGGTTTCCAGCGGATGGTTTTGTTCAGTTCCACCATACGGTCACGCTTAGCCGTGGTTTTGATGAACCAGGCGTCGAGCGGGTAATAAACCACTGGTTTATCAGTGCGCCAGCAGTGCGGGTAACTGTGTTCGTATTTTTCAACCCTGAAGGCCCTGTTTTCTTTTTTCAGTTTTACGGAGATGTCAACATTCACATCCACATAACCTTCCTGGTTCTTATAATCTTTAATGTAACGGCCTGAAAATTCTCCGAGACCATCCACAAATTTTCCTTCACGGTCAACAAGGGTGAGGATGCCGATATTATACTTTTTCCCTACACGGAAGTCATCAGCACCGAAGGCAGGAGCGGTATGTACGATACCGGTTCCATCTTCGGTGGTCACAAAATCTCCTAATAATATTCTCCAGGGTTGGGCACCCGGAGTGATCGCCTGAACCGCTTCCAAAGAATTTGCTTCAGCAGTAATCAGGGGCTCGTAAGCCAGGCCTTCCAATTCACTTCCTTTGAATTCTGTAATTATTTTCCAGGGAAGCAGTTTTTGTTCAGCATTGTACCCTTCAAAATCCCCGTCCTTGCCTTCCGGCTTGAAATACTTGCCCAGCAAGGCTTTTGCAAGAATTACATTTATAGGAATATGTGTGTAAGGATTGAAAGTTTTTACTAAAACATATTCGATGTTGGGTCCAATTGTAAGCCCCAGATTCGAAGGCAAGGTCCAGGGCGTGGTGGTCCAGGCTAGAAAAAAAACAGGTTCCTTATTGTTATCAGCATTTAACGCCTCATTGATCTTTTTCAAAGCCTCAATGCCATGCCCTGACATGACGCTGTCAGCTACTGACAATTCAAACATGGCCACTACGCTGGTATCCTTTACATTCCTGTAAGTTCCGGGCTGGTTAAGTTCGTGCGAACTTAATCCTGTACCAGCCGCAGGCGAATATGGCTGGATGGAAACACTTTTATAAAGCAGGCCTTTATTATACAGTTCTTTCAGGCACCACCAGAGTGTTTCAATATATTCATTTTTGAAGGTAATGTAAGGATCCTTCAGATCCACCCAGTAACCCATGCGGGTGGTGAGTTCATCCCATTTATCCTTGTAACGCAGAACGGCCTCGCGGCATTTCTGGTTGTATTCGGCCACACTGATTTTTTTGCCGATATCTTCCTTGGTGATGCCCAGTTCTTTTTCAACACCCAGCTCAATCGGCAGACCGTGGGTATCCCAGCCACCCTTACGCTCCACTTTGAAACCCTTCATGGTTTTGTAACGGCATACAAGATCCTTTAGTGAGCGGGAGATCACATGGTGAATGCCAGGCATACCATTGGCACTGGGAGGGCCTTCATAAAATACAAATGGCTCTGCTCCTTCTCTCAGCGAAACACTTTTTTCAAAGGCCTGCTCCTTCCTCCATCGCTCCAGGATTTCCTTTTCGATGGCGGGTAGTTGTAACTGCTTGAATTCTTTATACCGGTTGGCCATAATGGGCTGCTGTACTGGGTTTTAAAATGTTGGCAAAGGTACGGAAATGGAAGGCTATTGGCCATTGGCCATTAGCCATTGGCTAAAACCACGATCGAAATCCAGAAGTTGATCTCCCTGTCTGCCATAGGGTTGTCACTCCCCTCCAATAGTTTTACAGAAATTTGAACCATGCCTGAGCCTCTGAAGAATATATACAGCCCACATTTTTTTGAACAACTGACCGCCAGTATCAAGTCTGTTATCCCTTCCTTCAATCAACAATACTTCCTCAACCAGGTTTTTGACCGTCACTGGCCAAACAAGGAACTCAAACAAAGGGTGCGGCATATTGCTGAAAGCCTGAATGAGCATTTACCCGGGAATTTTAAACAGCAGGCCAGGCTGGTTTTAAAGATCATTGAACAATTGAAAAAAGAAGGCAAAAAAGGAGGCTTTGAATACATGATCTTTCCCGACTGGATCGAAGCTCATGGTTTGCAAGACCTGGAGACTTCATTAAATACCATGGAGAAGGTTACAGAGTTCATCAGTTGTGAATTTGCCATCAGGCCCTTTCTATTGAAATACCCCGATGAAGTCATAAACAGGATGATCGCGCTCAGCAAGCATCCCCATCCTCATGTCAGAAGATTTTCCTCTGAGGGTTGCCGCCCACGGCTGCCCTGGGGACAGGCCATCTCTTCCCTGAAAAAAGATCCAACACCCGTTTTACCTATCCTGGAGAACCTGAAAAGCGATCCTTCTCTTTTTGTAAGAAAATCCGTTGCCAACCATCTCAATGATATTTCCAAAGACCATCCTGATTTCGTGATCAGGCTAGTGAAAAAATGGAAAGGGAAAAATCCTGAAACAGACTGGATCATCAGGCATGGCTGCAGGGGACTGTTGAAAAAAGCGCATACTGATGCCTATGCCTTGTTTGATTTAAAGAATGGTGCGGATTGCCGCATAGAGCATTTCAGTCTCCAGCAAAAAAAGATCGCTATTGGCGGTAAGCTTATGTTTTCCTTTCAACTGGTGAATACAGGCAAAAAGGAAACATCACTGCGTCTCGAATACAAGGTTCATTACCGCAAAGCAGGCGGACAATCATCAGGAAAAATATTCCAGTTGAGTGAAAAGAAGTTCCTGCCCGGCCAGGCTTATTCTTTCAAAAAGCAGCAAAGCTTCCAGGATTTCACTACAAGGAAACATTATCCCGGGAAACACCAGATCAGTTTACTGGTGAATGGAAAAGAAATGGCAAATGAAGAATTCATGCTCACCAGTTAATATTTTCTGGCGCAATGAAAGGTTCGGAATATTTTTACCGGCATGCAGGTAAATGGCAAACACTACAAAACCATCTGGATCCATCCTACCAACAATAAGGTAATTCAGGTGATTGACCAGCGGGATCTCCCCCATTTTTTCAGGATCGCTGATATCACTACGGTTTCAGAAATGGTAATAGCCATCAGCGATATGACGGTTCGCGGGGCAGGACTCATAGGCGCTGCTGCAGGATATGGGATGTACCTCGCGGCACTGGAAGCTTCGGAACAACGTTCGTTTGATGATCATTTGAAAGAATGCGCGAACAGGTTGGTGAAAAGCCGTCCCACTGCAGTGAACCTGAGTTGGGCGGTGACCACGCAACTGCTGGCTATTGCAAAAGAAAAAGATATAGAGAACAAGGTTCGCGTGGCGCTTCAAACTGCAAATGAAATCGCTGATGGAGATGCGGAGGCGTGCAGGCAGATTGGAAAACATGGCGTGAGTCTCATTGAAAATATATCAAAAGAAAAAAATGGTGCTGTTGTCAATATTCTCACCCACTGCAATGCGGGGTGGCTGGCCTTTGTAGATCGTGGATCAGCGACAGCACCGGTTTACGAAGCATTTGAAAGAGGCATTAAAATCCATGTATGGGTGGATGAAACCAGGCCCCGCAACCAGGGCGCTTCACTCACTGCCTGGGAGTTATTGAACCAGGGAATTCCACATACCGTCATCACGGATAACGCCGGCGGGCATCTCATGCAAAATGGAATGGTTGACCTGGTGATCACCGGCGCGGACCGGGTGACGCGTCGCGGTGATGCTGCCAATAAAATCGGCACCTACCTGAAAGCACTGGCAGCGGCAGATAATAACATTCCATTTTATGTTGCCTTTCCTTCCTCTACCCTTGACTGGCAAACTTTGGATGGCCGCGATATAGAAATCGAAGAAAGAAACGCGGATGAGATCCGTTATGTACAGGGACTTTGTGAGAATGAAATCAAAAAGGTGCTGGTAATGCCCGAAGGCAGTTCAGCACTCAATCATGGTTTTGATGTAACACCGGCCAGGCTGATAACAGGCTTGATTACGGAAAGAGGGATCAGTGAGACTAATGAATCATCCATCCTTGAATTATTCCCTGAAAAAAAATGATGAACGAGGAAGGTGTTATAAAATACAATGGAAACTGGGTGAAGGCTGGAGTGGTGGAAGGCGACTGGTTCAATCAACTGGATGCAGTGAGGAGCCGGCTTTACCAGCAAAAACTGGTGGGGAAAAACCAAGACGGTATTGGTTACGGTAATATCAGTATGCGTCACCATCAAAACCAGTTTATCATCAGTGGTACAGGTACGGGTTGCATTGAAAATCTTGAACCTTCGGATTATACACTCGTTACTGAATTTGATTTTGAACAAAACAGCCTAACCGCCACCGGTCCCGTGATGGCTTCATCTGAATCGCTCACGCATGCCATGATCTACCAAACCAGAGCAGAAGCGAATGCTGTTATACATGTACACCATTATGAACTCTGGAAGAAACTCCTGGCAACCCATCCTTCCACTTCGGAGCTGGTTCCTTACGGCACCCCTGGAATGGCCAATGAAGTAAAAAGGCTTTTGTTATCCCATCCCCATTTACTGGTTTTTGCGATGGGCGGACATGAAGAAGGCGTTATCGCTTTCGGGAAAAATCCTGCGGCGGCTTTGAATTCGCTGATGACCGTGTTGTAATCTCAATTAGCATTTGTCAGTCAATTGTCACGAATTGACATCAATCATCTCTTCGTTTACCAAGACTCATAAGCAAGTGAGTCTATATACGATCATTTTTGCCGCTTCATTCAAACGAATCATGAAGCATCGCAATTCTTCAATGGAAAATTCCAGATCGCGTAAGCCATTTTTCCCGATCCGGCAGCAAAGGCCCCCTGCAAACCAGTCTCTTTGCGTAAAATTCAACATAGTGAGAAAAATAATGATAATGGCATTGATCGCATTCGGACTCAATGCATCAGCGCAGGAAGGATTTGTTCAACAGGCAGCTTTAAACATCCCGGCAGAAGAAATTCCAGCCGGCATCATCACCGGGCAGGTATTCACAACCGACGAGAAACCGGCAGCTTATGTTTCTATACAGGTAAAAGAAAATAACAAGACCGCTTTATCAGATGAGAACGGCTGGTTCACTATCCGGAACCTGAAAGAGGGAACCTATACCATTGAAGTGACCATGGTGGGATTGAAACCCAAACAAAAAACTGTAGACATCAGGAAAGACCAGACCGTTCATATTTCCATAACCCTGGAAGAAAACGCAAAGCAGCTTTCAGATGTAGTAGTAACATCAGGAAGAAGACTGAATAACAAACCGGTAGCCATCGGGAAGATCGCGATCAACCCGATGGACCTGCCGCAAAGTGTATCAGTGGTAGGCCAGGGCCTCATCCGCGACCAGCAGGCACAAAGGCTGGGTGATGTGATCAAAAATGTAAATGGTGTATATGTTACCACCACAAGAGGTAATGTGCAGGAAAGTTTTGGTGCCCGCGGTTACAGTTTCGGTAGCACCAATCTTTTTAAAAATGGCGCAAGGGTCAATTCCGGTTCCATGCCAGAGATGAGTGCCATTGAAAGAGTGGAAGTTTTGAAAGGCAGTTCCGCCATTTTATTCGGACAGGTGGCACCGGGTGGAATTGTAAATATGGTAACCAAACAACCGAAATTCGAAAGAGGTGGCAGCGTTTCCATGCGTGCCGGTTCCTATAATCTTTACAAACCCGCTTTTGATATTTATGGCCCATTGTCCGGAGGTATTGCTTACCGCCTGAATGGCACTTATGAAACTGCTGAAAGCTTTCGCGACCAGGTAAGTTCTGAAAGATTTTATGTAAATCCTTCCTTCCTGTTCAAGCCAGGTACCAAAACTGAAATTGTACTGGAAGGTGATTACCTGCATCATGACTTTACTCCTGATTTTGGAATCGGCAGTCTTGATAATACAAAGATTCCTGATGTGCCCCGCTCACGTTTCTTGGGAACTGCCTGGCAATACAGTAAGGTTAGGCAGGCTACTACAACAGCAACCATCAGGCATGAACTGAGTGAGCAGTGGAAGATCAACAGTTCCTTCTCCTACCAGTTTTATAAAAGAGATTATTTCTCCACCGAGAGGATCCAGGCTGCAGCGAACGGAGACTGGACAAGACCATTGGGAAGAGTGCTCACCGATGAAAATTATTATACCGGCCAGGCAAACCTTGAAGGACATTTCAAAACTTCAGCTCTTGATCATACTTTGTTGTTTGGCGTTGATGCAGACCGCACCATCACCACCAACAATGATTTCAGTTTCCCGGCAGTTACTGGTCTTCCTGCAAACAGCTATGACCGCATCAACATCCTTGATCCCAATAAATATGTGCAGCGCACTGATATGCCGGAAGCTACCAGGATCAGGCAGCGGGTTGCACCATCTTACCGTACAGGTATTTACCTGCAGGACCTGGTGAAGATCTCCGAT
>JAEYUA010000263.1 GCA_023433755.1 Bacteroidota bacterium
ACATCCTCTATAGTTCCAAACTTGACCGTTTTTATGTGGGTCACACAGAAAATATCGAATTGAGATTGATCCAACATAACAACGGCATTTCAGCTTTTACCTCAAAAGCCAATGATTGGACATTGGTCGAGAAAGAATATTTCTGACTTGTGAAGAGGTACACTAAAGAGAATTGGGAATCAAAGAAAAAGAATATATAATAAATCGAAAGGTTGAGAAAATCTATATAGAAATCACTTTCCCAAATTGAATCTCATCATGCTTCCATGTCCATTCAAAATATCCATAGGGACAGCTAACCCATTTTTTACCCTGCCATTCAAAGCCATAATTATGATAGTCGGAAGACTGGCTTCCCACCCTTATAGCTATCAATAACCTGTCCTTATTCTTTGGAGAGAGATTGATATCAAATGCATCAGCTTCCTGTAATCTTTGCAAAAGCATGGATTCATTAAGGGCAATCACTTCAGGATCCTCCCACGCAAGAGGCATAATAACTTCTCCTATCATTACCAAGTCCTTCTTCTTAGCGTACCGGTAAAATACCCAATAGTGTTTCAGCTCCGCAATTGAAGCTACATTGCATGTACAAAGTTTAATTGTATTGGCAATCCGGCACATGAATGTAAATTACTTATTTGCATGATGGTGGGCTCATTGCTGATTGATTCTCATTCTAACTTTTCTACTTCTTCAACCCCGCCCTCTTCCTCAACTCCTCAACCGGCATCAGGTTAAAACGGCCCACCTGTTCCTTACCTCTGTACGTCACTACTTTCAGCATCACTGCATCCTTCGGGGGAACCAAAGGGGCCGTATACCGGGGGTAAAACCTGTCGGGGAAGGAATTATCAAAACTGTAATAAATATCAAGACCCTCCACCTCTGTGCTGAGCTCCACCTTCACGAGGCTGTCCTGCAGTTTGCTCACCTTAAAAATGGGATCATAAGCACTTCTCGCGTATTTTTTTTCAGCATGGTCAAAGCGTGTGAAATGATTTTCAACTTTGCCAAAAAAATGGTTCCAGTCCTTCTTTTCTCTCGGAGACCATACTGATTCCGCTATAGCAAATGCCCTGGGCCATAACATGTACTGCACCGTACGGTAATTATAGATCTGTTCCGTCCATAAATTGGCCTGCCCTCCCTTGATCAGGTTTGTTTTTACACTGTCGGGCTGCGGATCAAATTCATAAGATTTACTGAGCCGCAAAGAAGCATAGATCCTCGTTTCAATTATTGGATCGGCCTGCATATAATCAAGGTAGGCATAGGTGGTTGGACTCATCACCACTTCATGTCCCATCCTGGCGGCTTCAATGCCGTTCTTCATGCCCCTCCAGCTCATGACAGCCGCTGTTGGTGCCAGGCCTCCTTCCATGATCTCATCCCAGCCCATAAATTTTTTACCCTTGGACAGTACAATTTTTTCAAGACGCTTTTCAAAATATCCCTGCACCTCATGCATGTTTTTCAATCCTTCGCGCTGCATGAGGGCCTTTACCTGCTTATTCTTCTCCCAGAAATTATGGGGCGCCTCATCACCTCCAACATGTATATATTCAAATGGAAATAATTCCGCTACTTCCGTGAGCACCTTGTCCATAAATTCATATACTTTTTCATTGGCCGGGCAAAGCGTATTATCTACCAGTGCAATCGGCGGAGCGCCTCTCGACCAGTCCATGATCTGCTCACCGGAACGGACAACATATTTTTCAGCCCCTTCAGTACAGGAAAGTTCAGGATAGGAAGCAATGGCAGCAAGACTGTGCCCCGGCACATCTATTTCCGGGAGGATATCTACAAACCTTTCTTTTGCATACTGCACGATCTCACGGATATCCTCATGCGTATAAAATCCGCCATAATTCCTGGGTTCACCCGGTAGCGGCTTTGAAAAAGTACCGAAGTAACCCTCCTTCTTTACATTCCATGCACCCACCTCAGTTAGCCTGGGCAGGGACTTGATCTGGATCCTCCAGCCCTCATCATCTGTCAGGTGAAGGTGCAGGATATTGTATTTGTAACGCACCATATCATCCACAAACCTTTTCACTTCTTCCTTTGTAAAAAAATGCCTGGTTACATCAAACATCAATCCCCTCCAACCAAACCTGGGGTAGTCACGAATCTCCACCATTGGAACATTCCAGCCGGTTAGCGCAACAGGTGCGGAAGCTTCAATTTCCGCGGGCAGCAACTGAACAAGTGTCTGCGCCCCATAAAACAAACCAGCAGCCTGGTTGGCCCGGATCACAATACCATTCCTGGTTACACTGAGATCGTATCCTTCCTTCCCTAATTCAGCAACAGGATTATTATTGAGCTGAAGCCGGATGGAAGGTGATGCGGTTTGTTTTACTATATCAACCCTGGCTCCCGTGGGAACAGAAAGCCTGGTTTTCAAAAAATCGAGAGTTGTTTCGAGGTCTTTGCTTCCAGGCGCTTCAATGGTAATGTTCCTGGGAAGCAGATAAGTGCCTTTACTTTTTTTGACTGATACCGGTTCTGGGATAATATGGATCGAATCAGGGTACTGGGCCACTGAGTGTAGTCCAAAGAGAAACGTAGAAAAAAGAATAAGAATATTTTTCATAATTGAAATCTTCTGGTTGAACAGTAAATAAATGTACCGCTTAATCAGACGGCTTAATTATCATTTTATCAAAAGGCGGGTTAATAAAACGTTTGGTCTTTTTTAGTGGGATCCTATCAGCCAGAAGATTTAGCAAAACTTTATAGCCGGGATGACCACGGTCATTGTGCTTTAGTATGCGCGGCGCTAGATTTATCATGAATGCGGAAATATGTTTCGATATGTCTGCTGGTGCTGATGGTCAGTATTCAAACTCCTGTCGGACAGGTCTTCAGGATTCCCCTGCTCATTGAACACCTGTTGAAACACCGTCAACAAAATAATATTTCGTTACTTGACTTCCTTAATGAACATTATTCCGTTGATCATGCTGATGCCGACCTTCCGGAAGACGAGCAACTTCCTTTCAAAACGATGATACCCTATTATATCGGTTTTGCTATTGTAGCAAATACTATTAAAGCCGGCCAAAGTTTTTCGAGGCCGCTGGAAAAAACATTCCCCTCTCCTGGTCATATCACCATCCAACAACACCTGTCCAGCATTTTCCATCCTCCCCAGGCCTGTTGACATATCACCGACATCATTCCTATTTCATCACATTCAATCTTATTTTATGAATAGTGTTCAAATTCACCTGGCGCTCACCCATGCGCCTGTCATCATATCCCTTGTAGGCCTGGTAATGCTGGTAGTGGCCCTAATCCTTAAAAACAGCATGCTTACCCGAGTAGCTTACGTATTGATCATCGTAGCGGGCATTGCAGCCATCCCGGTTTATTTTACCGGCGAAGGCGCGGAAGAAGCGGTTGAACATCTTCCCGGCATTTCAGAATCCATCATAGAAGAACATGAAGACATCGCGGGATTTTCCATGTTGTCCATTACGGTGGCAGGAGTCCTTTCTATTGCGGCATTTTTCGCTGCAAGGTGGAATTCCATATCCAGGATCCTGAAATTTTCAGTGTTGCTGGTTTCCCTGGTATCTGCCGGCCTGATGATACAGACTGCACACCTGGGAGGAAAGATCAGGCATACCGAGTTATCCAATGGATTAACTCAAAATGGTACAGATCTTTCGCAACCCACAAACAATCATGATAACGATAACGATTAAAAATTAAATACAAAACATGAAAAAACTCCTGATTCTATTGGCAATGGCAGCAATGGCCTGCAACAGCGAGGTAAAAACAGATCAGCAAAAAGATGGTCATGAAAATCATGATACAAAAAAAGAGGAGGCACTCAGCCTGAACAATGATAAAAAATGGAAGGCTGATGCTGCTACTTTAAGTAATGTAAATGCCATGATGCTGGTAATAAATGACAGCAACTACATGAAAACTTCCGCACGTGATCATTTTATCACCCAAATGCAAACCAGGCTCGACACCCTGGTGAGCCAGTGCAGGATGCAGGGACCTGACCATGATGCCCTTCACCTTTGGCTGAACAAAGTGACAAAGAATATGAAGGAGATCAAAAAAGAAGAAGATGAATACGAAGAGGAAAAAGAAGAGCTAAAAAAGAACATAGAAAGCTTTTATACCTATTTCGAGTGAGGCCCGGAATAAGGAAGATCAAAAAGGCAGCCTTTTGGCTGCCTTTTTAATGAAGTGTATGAATCAGCTTAAAC
>JAEYUA010000005.1 GCA_023433755.1 Bacteroidota bacterium
GAGCTGGCAGTTACTGACCGAAATGCTGAAGATTCCTAAAGACCGTTTATATGTGACCATTTTTGAAGGCGATACAAAGGAAAATCTTCCCAAAGATGAAGAGGCCGCGGAGGATTGGAAAAAATGGATCGCGGAAGACAGGATCCTGCTGGGTAATAAAAAAGATAATTTCTGGGAGATGGGCGATACGGGACCCTGCGGACCCTGCACAGAAATTCATGTGGATACCCGCCCGGATGCGGAAAGAAAAAACATTGATGGCAAAACACTCGTGAATGCCGATCATCCACAGGTGATCGAGATCTGGAACAATGTATTCATCCAGTTCAACAGGCTGAAAGATGGAAGCCTTCAGCAATTACCTGCCCGGCACGTTGATACGGGGATGGGATTTGAAAGACTGGTAAGAGTGATCCAGGGAAAGAATTCCAATTATGATACGGATGTTTTCAGCGGAACCATTGAAAAGATCGCGGTCATCACATCCAAAAAATATGAAGGTGGTGATACAAAAAAGGACATCGCTTTCCGTGTGCTCGCCGATCATATCCGCGCCATTGCATTTACCATTGCTGACGGACAATTGCCTTCAAATACCGGCGCCGGTTATGTGATCAGGAGAATCCTTCGCAGGGCAGTAAGGTATTATTATTCCTACCTCGGTTACCAGCAGCCATTATTATTTCAACTTGTGCCTGTGATTGCCCAGCAATTTGAAAAAGTATTTCCTGAATTGCAGCAGCAGGAAAATTTTGTGACGCGAGTGATCAAAGAAGAAGAAGAATCTTTCCTGCGTACGCTCGAAAAAGGTTTGAAAAGAATTGAAGATATCGTTGCAAACACTAAAGAAACCATTTCCGGCAAGGATGCATTTGAGCTGAATGATACTTATGGTTTTCCTCTCGATCTTACCAGGCTTATTGCCACAGAAAGAAACCTGGGTGTGGATGAAGCAGGTTATGAAGCAGAAAGAAGAAAACAGCAGGAAAGAGGCAGGCAGGCAGGGGCCATAGATGCTGGAGACTGGATTATTATAAATGACGGGGGCAATGAATTTGTTGGATATGACAGCCTTGAAGTACAGGCCACAATACTGAAGTACAGGAAAGTAAAGGCAAAAGGAAAGGAAGTGTTCCAGGTGGTGCTTGATAAAACTCCCTTTTACGCGGAAAGTGGCGGACAGGTAGGTGATACCGGGGTATTGGTTTCAGGTGACAAAAAATTCAGGGTTACCGATACCAAAAAAGAAAATGACCTGATCATCCATATCATTGAAGAAGATGTTGCTTCCATTGATCAGCCGGTGATGGCCAAAGTGGATGCATCCAAAAGAAAACATACAGCCATCCATCATAGCGCAACCCATTTATTGCATGCTGCACTGAGAAAAGTGCTTGGCTCTCATGTTGCGCAGAAAGGTTCACTGGTGAATGCCGACTACCTGCGCTTCGACTTTTCCCATTTCAGCAAAATGACAGAGGAAGAGATCAAAGAAGTGGAAACTATCGTGAATGAAAAGATCAGGGAAAATATTCCTGTCATCATCCGGAATATGCACAAGGAAGAAGCGATGAAGACCGGCGCCATGGCCTTGTTCGGTGAAAAATATGGAGATACAGTGCGTGTGGTAACGATCGACCCTCAGTATTCCATCGAACTTTGTGGTGGCACACATGTGGGTGCAACAGGTGAATTAGGTTATTTCATACTGACTTCAGAAGCTGCGGTGGCCGCCGGTGTGCGCAGGGTGGAAGCAGTGAGCGGTGCCGCTGCTGCAAAACTGATTGAATCACGCAACAACCAGTTGAACGAAATAAAAGAAGCGCTGAAACAACCCAGGGATATCATTAAAGCAATTAGCAGTCTACAGGAAGAAAATAATGCATTGAAAAAACAACTGGAGCAATTTGAACAGGTCCAGTTGAATACACTGACTGAAAACCTTGCCGGGCATGCCCAGGAAATAAACGGGATTCAGTTTGTTGGCGCACAGGTGGAAGTAAACAATGCCGATGCGCTTAAAAAGCTCGCCTTCCAGCTTAAACCAAGGCTGGAAAATTTCGTGATCGTACTTGTTGCTGCCATACAGGGAAAAGCAGCCGTGGTACTGCTTTTTGATGAAAATGCCAGCCAGGCCAGGGGTCTTGACGCCTCAGCCCTGGTCAAACAAAAGGTAGCGCCGCTTATTAAAGGCGGTGGCGGAGGCCAGAAAACCCTGGCAACAGCCGGCGGACAGGATATTTCTTCCCTTCATCAGGTAATTGAAGCCATTAAAGGGCTTTTGTGAACCATTGAACATTTTAACATTTGCGAAATCTTTCGTAATCAAAAAAATGCCTTTATATTTGATCTACGAAAGAAAACGTAGTAATTAATAAAAATCGCTTTGTTTATGAAACAATTTATTTCAAAGAGCATATTGATGGCAGCGGTTGCATTGCTATCTGTACCCACATTGACAATGGCGCAGAAGGAAAAAGAGAAAGAGAAAGAAGTGCAGAACATCATCATCACCAGGACCGGTGATAAAAAAGAAAAGATGGTGATTGAAGTGGAAGGTGATAAAGTTACAGTCAACGGCAAGGATGTGAAAGACATCAAGGACGGCAATTTCCAGGTATACAACATGACCGGCAAAAGGGTTTGGAGTGGTGCTCCCGGCCAGGGCAACTGGAATTTCAGCTTTAATGAAAACGATCATTTTTCCCTGTTCAGCGAAGACGAGAACCGTGCCATGCTGGGTGTAACAACGGAAGGTCATGACAAGGGTGCTGAGATCAAATCCATCACTAAAGAAAGCGCTGCAGAAAAAGCAGGTCTGAAGAAAGGAGACATTCTTATCAAAATTGACGACAAAAAAATTGAGACTACTGATGATGTTACAGAGGCCATCAGGGCTCATAAACCCGGGGAGAAAGTAAATATTTCCTATTTGAGAGATGGCAAGGAACAAAAAACTTCCGCAGAACTGGGAAAATGGAAAGGCATCAAAATGAGCAGTGTTACCATGCCACGTATCTCTGAGCAGTGGAATGGGGTATATGCTCCAGAGCCACCCCGCATCTTTAGAGGGGAAAGCTTTTATGCATTTGGTCGCCCCAGGCTGGGACTTTCCATCCAGGACACTGATGAAGGTGTGGGTGTGAAAGTGCTGGAAGTAACTGAAGAAAGCGCTGCTGCCAAAGCCGGTATCAAAGAAAATGATATTATACTCAGTGTTGATGATAATGAAGTGAAAGGCACACAGGATGTAACGAGAGCTTTAAGTGAAAAAGATAAATCCACCTTCAGTTTCAAAATCAGCCGCGGAGGAAAGACACAGAATATTGAGGTGAAATTTCCAAAAAAATTAAAAACTGCGGATCTGTAAAGCTGCAAGCTTCAAGCCGCAAGTGCAAGAGTTTTTTAGTTCTTACTTCTTATGTGCATCCCCCGGTCCTTTTCAGGACCGGGTTTTTTTGAATTATACGGGTCATCCTGCCACTTACAAAAAGGCTAATTTTGCCTGATGCAGCAAAAAGATAATTATGAAATGGTTGTTGGACTGGAAGTGCATGCCCAGTTGCTGACGGCTACCAAATTATTCTGCAGCGATTCCACCCAATTTGGACTCGAACCCAATACGCAGGTGAGTGCGATCTCGCTTGGACACCCGGGCACACTTCCCAAACTCAACAAAGAAGCAATAAAGCTTGCTGTGAAACTGGGGCTGGCCATGAACTGCGAGATCGTACAGCATAATTATTTTGCCCGCAAAAATTATTTCTACCCTGATCTGCCAAAGGGATACCAGGTTACCCAGCACACCACCCCGGTTTGCAGGAAAGGTTTCATGGAGATCATGATTCCTGCAGGCAACAGAAAAATCCGGCTCAACCGCATACACATGGAAGAAGATGCCGGGAAGAGCCTGCATGATGCCAGTTCGGGATACACGAATTTGGACTATAACAGGGCAGGCATGCCGTTGCTGGAAATTGTAACGGAGCCGGATATACGAAGCGCTGAGGAAGCCTATGCTTTTGTCAGCAGCCTGCGCAACCTGGTGAGGCATCTTGAAGTTTGTGATGGTAATATGGAAGAAGGAAGCTTCCGCTGTGATGTAAATATCTCCGTGCGCAGGAAAGGTGATGAAAAACTGGGAACAAAGGTGGAAGTAAAAAACCTCAATTCTGTCCGCTTTATCAAAAAGGCTATCGAATACGAATATGAAAGGCTGGTCGCGTTACACCAGTCAGGGAAAAGCATCCTGCAGGAGACAAGAGGATTTGATGAAAGCAGTTTCACTACCTATTCCATTCGCACCAAGGAAGATGAGGATGATTACCGTTATTTTCCTGAACCTGACCTCCCGCCTTTTTTCATAACTGATGAAACCATTGCTGCGATCAGGTCGGCAATGCCACCACTGCAGTCGGAAATTCTAAAGGATCTTGTGGAAACTTATGGCCTTTCGCACAGTGATGCAGGCATCATTGCCGGGGATATGGAACTTACCGCATTCTACATGGAACTGGTGAGGCACACCAATCATTATAAAGCTGCTGCCAACTGGACCATCGGGCCTGTAAAACAATTGCTGATGTCGGAAGGCGGAAACATCAATGCCCGGGGCATTGCTGAAATGATCCGTTTGATTGATGAAGGAAAGATTAGTTATGGAATTGCCTCGCAGAAGATCTTCCCTGTCCTGGCAGAGAAACCCGGGCTTGATATTGATAATTATATTGAAAGCGAAGGACTGCAATTACAAACTGGTGATGAAATGGATTCCTGGATCAGTGCCTCACTTGAAAAGCACGCATTGAAAATACCAGAATATAAAAAAGGTAAAAAAGGACTGGTGAGTGTGTTTGTAGGAGAAGTAATGAAAGCTTCGAAAGGGCGTGTTGATGCGCGAATCGTAACAGAAAAGATCATTGAAAAATTAAATGAAAGCTGAATGAAGAAGATTTCCGTGATTTTCCTTGCCTCGCTGGTATCCTGCAGCGATAATGAACAGGAAAGTTTTCAAGTGCAGGGCATCATCAAAAACTCAGGAACCAATATGGTTTACCTGGAAGAGAACCCTGCCAATGGACAGCCCATGATCGTTGATTCCGCCCAGCTTGATGGCCAGGGAAATTTCCTGCTCAGTGCTACAGTAAAAGAAGAAGGTTTATTCAGCTTGCGTGCGAAGGACCAGGCCTATCCCTTTGCTTTAGTGATTAATGATTCCAGGAAGGTGATCATTTCGGCAGATCCAGCCAACCAGGAAGCACCTTATTCTGTTAAAGGATCTTCCGCCACCCAGGCCATGGTAGAATTTGACAGGACAGTGAATGAGAAGCTTTCAACCCATCTTAACCTCATGCGCGAAGTAGACAGTCTTTCCAAACTCACTGCTTCTGACCCGGTTCAGAAAAATTATAACGACAGTCTTACAGCCGTTAAATTCAACCAGTACCAGGTTAATGCAGAAGGCCTGAGAAAATATGCCCGCAGTTTTATTGATGAAAGCAAAAGCCCGATCCTGGTTTTATATGCTTTGGGATCTTTTCAAACCAGGGCCTCACAATATGGACTTAAAGGATTTACAAAACCTGAAACCACAGAGATCATACAATCTGCTGCAAACCGGTTTCCTGAACATTCTGTGATTGCAGATCAGAAATCAAAAATGAAACCCAGCCCTGCGCCTGCATTCAGCCTGCCTGATACGTCAGGCAACCCGCTGCCGCTTTCTGCCTTCCGTGGTAAATATGTACTGGTGGATTTCTGGGCAAGCTGGTGTGCACCCTGCAGAAAGGAAAATCCAAATATTGTAGCCACATTTAACCGCTTCCGCGATAAGAATTTCACCATCCTGGGTGTTTCTTTAGATAAGGACCGCAATGAATGGATGCAGGCCATTAAGGACGACCAGCTTAACTGGAGTCATGTGAGTGATTTGAAATACTGGGAAAATGAAGCCGCCGCCTTGTATGGTGTAAGAAGCATTCCGTATAATGTACTGGTTGATCCGGCTGGTAACATTGTAGCCGAAAATCTTCACGGCAGTGAGTTGGGAGCGACGTTGGAGAAATTGTTGAAATAGCGGAAAGCTGGAGATTCAAGCGGCAAGTTTCAAGCGGCAGCTGCAAGACTTCCAATCCTCAAAGCCACTAAAAGAATGAAGATTATCCTTATCAATTAAATCTTAGTTTCTCAAACAAGCTCAATGCCTTTAGATCTTGCAGCTAGAAACTTGCAGCTTGCAACTATTGATTACCTGTAAAATTTCTGCCATAAAAAAAACCCGCTCGAAAGCGGGTCTTTTTATGAAAACAGTTACGATTATCTGAACATCGTAATCTTATAATTGGTAGAGAAATTACCAGCCGAAACACCAGTTGTTGGGTTTTTAGCGATTGCATCGATGAATACTGTAACAGTATTCTCGCAGGAAGAGAAGGTACTTGAAGTACCATTAGTCCTGATCCATAATGCATATGTAACACCGCCAGAAACTACCAGTGCACCGGTATTTTGCTCAGCAATGGTAACCCTGAATGCAGCAGGATTCGTCCAATCAAAAGTGGCATTCACTGCTCCGCCATAATCATAAAGGTTGTCGATAGTGGCTGTTGCGGTAGTTGCACCAGTAGTGGTGATATTGGAAATACTTGTAGTGTAAGGACCGTAACCTACGGCACCTGCTGCAGTATATTCCAGAGTACCATCATAATCACCATCAAAGGCGTTGATGTCAACATCGCAATATTTACGCATGATCAGCCTGTAACCTTTCCAGTAGGAACTGGCAGGAACATCGCCACCTGTGATTTTGATGTACAGGGTATCGATCCTGGTAGCAGAAGCATAACCCGCGAACAAACCTTGAACCTCCAGAGTGTCAAGTGTCTGACCTGCAGGAATCACTACAGAAGTAGGCGCATTGTACTGCTGACCGGCAACGGCTGTTCTTGAAGTATAACTCAGGTTTATTGTTCTGTCAACGCTTGAAACATTGGTAACACCAATAGGTATTTTAAAAGGAGCATTCGTGTTCCTGATATAATATACCTGGGCGGTATCAGCAGGTGCCTTTACGTTGAACTTGGCATAAGCAGGTGCTTCGATATCCTGGTCGATCACCAGGTTGTTCTTTTTACAGGAGTAGGCACCCAGGGCAACTACTGCTGCAAAAGTTATCTTGAAAAGTGTTTTAGTCATGTTTATTTATTTTCAAAAAGATTAGTTAGGATTTTGATCAGCCGGTGTCATGTTCACGTTGTTATCCAATTCCCTTTGAGGAATTCTCATGATCATCCTTGGATCTTCTGGGTTTGTTGTATAAACACCTGGGTTGAAGCTTGGAGCACCATGGTTACCTGCACCAGTTGGCCTGTTCAATCCTTGTTTCAGACGTTTGATATCAATCAGGGAGAATCCTTCACCCCACAGCTCGATCCTTCTTTGCAGAAGAATTTCGTTGATGAGGGCAGTACCAGTTAAACCGGCTGCAGTGTATGCAGGGAACCTTGACTGAACAAGTGTTTCCAATACAGTTACAGCAGGACCGTCCTGTCCCTGGCGGGCAAGAGCTTCAGCCTCGATCAGGTACATTTCAGCTGCACGCATGTACAGGTAATCAGCAGCCCAGCTACCAGCATTAGGCACCTGGTGCTTAAGTTGGTTGTAGTCAGGGTTGGAAGTAGTTCCTGTACCAGGCGTTCTGAATACAGTTTTCCTTACATCACCAGCAGGAATCTGGTCGTACAGCGCCTTAGTGATTTTTTTCTGCTGGCCCAGTGCTGCATATCCTCCTGTACGGATGTCCATATGGGAGAAGAAAGAAGCATAGATGGTAGCCTGGTCAGCAGGGATGATTGATCCCCACATCCACTCAGGATTGGCTACAGAAGAAAATGCTGAAGGGGCAGTGTATTGGGCTGAAGTCATCAGCGCGTAACCCTGGCGGGCCTGGTTTGCCTTAGTGGCAGCAGTTGGCCAGTCTTCCATTAACAAGGCAACCCTTGCGCGTAAACCTCTTACTACTGTTACATCAATGTTGGCTTTGGTAGCGCGGGGCTTGCCATTCAACAATGTTTCAGCAGAGGTAAGGTCAGCAACAATCAGGTTGTAAACATCCTGCAGTGTACCACGGCCTTTACCAACAGTTGTATCGCTGGTATAGATGGGAACACCAGGCTTGCTTTCATTTCCTTTGAAGGTTTGCTGAAAATAGTTAGCCAGGTAATAATAAGCATAAGCCCTGATACCGAGAGCCTGTCCTCTTACAAGGTCCTTCTCATCAGCAGTAGCATCCTGCACATTGTCTACGTTATTCACCAGGATGTTAGCCTGTTTTACCATACCATAATACCTTACCCATGCATCATCGGAGTTACTACCACCAGTAGCAAGACCCCATGCAGTGTACTGGTAGGTGGTATTGTACCAGCCATAACCCTGTGTGTGAACTACCATGTCATTACCCATCAGGTCATTCATCAGGTCAAAAGATTTCTGACCATAATCCGCGTGACCACCACCACCAACAGCGAAGCTGTACATGGTTTGATACAGACCACTAAGTGTAGCCTGTACCGCTGCGTACTTGCTGTACACAGTAGACTCGAGTTCCGCGCCTGTAGGTTGCGTTTCGAGATAATCTTTTTTACAACCTGCGATTGCAAGTGCAAAAACGGAAACTAATAAAAGTACTTTTTTCATTATTTATATCTTTTCAATTATTGAAGGTTAACATTCAAACCAACGCTCACTGTTCTGAAAGGAGTGTAGGTAGCATCAGCAGTACCGGCAAAGGCGCGCTGAGGATCCAGACCTTTTTTAGCAGTGAACAACCATGCATTATCAACACTTGCAAATACACTGGCACCATTCAGGAACAGGCGGTTAGCCATTGTACCCGGGAAGGTGTACTGGAGTGTAATGTTCTTCAGGTTCAGGTAAGAACCATCCACCAGCCATCTTGTAGAAACACCATCCTGTCCGCCGATCGCATTCTGCAGTCTTGGAACGTTGGTGATGTCACCAGGCTTCTGCCACCTGTTCAGGATATCGCGGTGGAAGTGAGTACCGGCGCTACCACGGTGCATGATGCTGGCGTAGTTGCCATCATAGAACAGTCCGCCATAAGCAAATGTGGCAAGGAAAGAAAGTTCAAAACCTTTGTAGCTAACTGAGTTGGTTAAACCACCGGAGATCTTTGGAATCGCAGAACCCTGGAAGTATTGAGTACCCTCGTTGTAAACATTGGTAATAGTGCGCTCACCTGTTGGCTTGCCGTCTGTACCCAGTACATCTTTATAATAAAGGGCATCACCATTGGAAGCATCTACACCGGCGAACTCACGAATCCAGAACTGGAAGATGTCTTTGCCTTCCATGAGTTTCTTGGTACCGGAAATGATACCATTAGCTCTCTGAACTTCAGGAAGCTTAGTGATCTTGTTTTTGAAATGGGTCAGGTTCAGGTCAATTCTCCAGTTAACATTCCTGGATTGAACTGCAGTGTAGCCCAGTTGCATTTCAATACCATAGTTCTTCATGGTACCGATGTTCTGGTAAACGCTGTTATATCCAGTTGATGGAGGAAGAGGTACGTCGAACAGGAGGTTATCAGAAACCCTGTTGAACACCTCGATAGTACCTTGTAAACGGTTCCTGAACATAGCGAAATCAACACCAGCGTTCAGGGTTTTGTTTGTTTCCCACAACAGGCCGGGGTTAGCAGGTCTTGTTGGAGGAGTATAAGTAACCTGTGAACCATCAGTACCTGCACCATAATATACAGCATATGGCCAGAACAGACCGATGTCTTCGTTACCCTGCTCACCATAAGAAGCTTTCAGCTTCAGTTCATTCAGCCAGGCAACATTGCTCAGGAATTTCTCCTGGGAAATTCTCCAGCCAATACCGGCAGAATAGAAATTACCCCAACGTACTGGCTCTGCAAACCTTGAAGAACCGTCAGTACGGTAGCTCAAAGAAACCAGGTATTTGTCGTTGTAGTCATAGTTCACACCAGTGAAATAACTTTCAATCCTGTGTGTACCCATGCTGGAAGATGCGGGATTGAATGGCCCGATACCATCTGTAAGATCAGTACGGCCAGGGAACAGGAATCCTGATGCATTGGCAGAAAGATTCCAGGTAGTCAGCTTGTAGTTCTCGTGACCAGCAAGTGCCCTCACGTTATGATTGCCGAAATCCTTAGACCATGATAACACCTGGTTACCGGTAAGAGAGATCTGGCGTGCAGCTGTTTTAGTAGAACGGCCACCATTGTTCAGACCGGGAGCCGGAGCGGCATCACCATACTGGTTATTCTGGTAGTTGGTATTGCTTGATTCGAAGAAATTCACACCGAGTGTACCTCTCAAAGAGAAGTTTCTCAGGAATTTGATTTCAGCATAGGTATTAGCGTTACCATTGGTGAAATTAGAGGAACGCTCATCCAGGTCAAGAGAACCAAGGAGGTTGGAACGACCGGCATAAGGCCTTGTACCCATTTGGTCAGGTGTACCCCAATCCAGAGCGGGTTTGCCTGTTGCAGGGTCAATAACAAATGCACCAGTTGTTGGGTTACGCTGCCATACTGGATAGATAGGACCCATCTGTCTTGTGAAGTAGAATGGGTTGGTAGTGGCAGTACCACCGCTTGGTACATCGTTCCTGTTAGCGAAAGCTCCGTCGATGTTTACACCAGTGGTCAGCCATTTGGTTGCCTGTGTGTTCACATTCATACGAAGGTTATATCTTTTCAGACCAGAGAATTTCAAAATACCCTGCTCGTTCAGGAAACCTGCAGAGAGGAAATAATCGCTCCTGTCAGAACCACCTGATACGTTGAAGTTGGCATTGGTACGTGATGCTGTTCTGAACAGGGCATCTTCCCATGAATCTTCCCAAAGCAATTGCGCATTTGGATTCAGTTTGCCGGTTACCGGATCAACAAGCGTTGCTCCAGGAACATTAAAGGCATTGTAAACCAGACCGCTGGTGCTGGTAAGAACGTTTGAAGCAGAAACGCCAGCCTGCGCAGGAGTTTGTCCCTGTGCGATATAGCTGTTCCTGTAAGCTTCCCAGAAAAGTTCATAGTATTCACCGCTGTTTACCCTGTCATATTCAGGAATACCGCGGCTCATGAAACCCTGGCGGAGAGAAGCAGAAGCAACTGCAGTTCCTTTTCTACCTTTCTTAGTGGTGATCATAATCACACCATTGGCAGCACGGGAACCGTAGAGTGCAGCGGCAGCCGCATCTTTCAATACAGTTACTGATTCGATATCATCTGTAGAGATGGCATTGATGGAACCATCATAAGGAACACCATTCAATACATATAAAGGAGCACTGCTACCGCTCACGGAACCGATACCCCTGATACGAACATCAGCATTGGAACCCGGAGCACCACCACCATTAGTGGCAATGATACCTGGAACCAGGCCTTCCAGCACACGGGTAACAGAAGTTACCTGTTGCTTTTGGATGGTTTTGGCGTTGATCGTGTTCTCAGAACCGGTAAATGAGGTTTTCCTCACAGTACCGTAAGGAACAGTTACCACAACTTCAGTCATGGTATCATTTCCTTCTCTCAGGCTCACAGAAAATGTTGATTGCGTTCCAATGGGTATTTCCTGTGTCTGCAAACCCACGGATGAAATCACCAGGGTCCTGGCATCAGAAGGAATACTCAAAGAAAAGCTACCATCAGAACCGGTAGTGGTTCCGATAGTTGTACCCTTAACGGTAACTGAGGCGTTTGGAACGCCTGCGCCCTTGTCATCAGTCACTTTACCGGAAATGGTACGATTTTGTGCCAGTAGCTGCGCGCTAAATAGCAGCATGCCTAGCATAAAGAGCAGTAATCTTCTCATTTTTTACTTAATTAATAGTGGTTTAATAGATAATTGATTGTTCGATATGTGCTATCCCAATGTATAAAAACACCAAAACAGGTATAGATAGACCAATAAGTTTTGGTTTTTGCTGCACGAATTTAACGGTTGGACAACAATATTTTCAGATTTCCTTAAAAAAAACAGTTCATCTTCAAACTATTATACAAATTCATCCCCCTAATAATACATTAATTCCTTTAACATAAAAATTTATACACAGCAGGATCTCCATTGACGCTGAGTATTTTACATAGTTTATTCCCTTTCATGCAAGACCTGGAATCCTATCTCAATAAAAAAGACAATACGCTGACAAAAAAAAGTCCCCTGGAAAACCAGGGGACTTGGATCACTCTCAAATCAAATTAATCAATCAACTGGTTATAACGGGATTCCTCTGAAGGAGTAGGCCAGATATAAACAGGTGAGGTAGCAGGTACCGCGGCTACATTGAAGCCTGGTATTGCTTTGGCTGGGAAATCAAGTCCAAGCCTGAGAATATCAATACTGCGAACACCTTCTCCCAGGAATTCAATATTTCTTTCCTGGAGTATAGCATTGATTAAAGCTGTTGAATTGGCAAAATCACCGGTAGTATAAGTGGTGGTGGCATCAGACCTGTTGCGTACAGCATTGAGCAGTGCAACTGCACGTGCATCCACGCTACTGGTAGTTCTTGTGATAGCTTCTGCCAGGCTTAATAAAACTTCTGAATAGCGAAGCACCGGAGCCCAGTCAAGGAATGGGCCTGGGCTGGGATACTTGGCCAGCCATTCTTTACCACCGTTAGTAATTATTAAACCCCTCCGCTCATCAGAGGCTACCCAGTTTGGATCTGCGATCACACCAACAGGGTTTAGATAAAATATACCGGAGGCTCCGCCCACACCCAGAGGCATATAATAAAACCCGAGTTGGTTTTGGGTTCCAGGCGCATCATTATTGGTGAATGGCATGGAGAAAATAGATTCCGTGGTAGTGTAGGTTGTGAATACGGAAGCAAAATTAGCCTGCAGCGCATGCGGTACACCTGAAGTTGCAGTGAATGGTGCATTTGCAGATACAATCTTGTTAGCTTCTGCTATTACAGCAGGATAGTCACCCTTGCTTAAGTTAACCCTCACCTTCGCGGCAATAGCCGTGTTTCGGTGTGCCCTTGTGGTGTTTAAAATATCAGAACCGTTGGTTGTTGCCAGGTTCTGCTCAGCGAAATTCAGGTCATCCAGAATTTGGGTATAAACTTCAGCTACAGTACTACGGGCCATATTGTTGAAACCACCGCCCTTGATAGCGGTTAATCTCAATGGCACACCTGGTTTGCTACCATTACCATCCCAGTATGGCCTTGCATAAAACTGCATAAGAGCGTAATAAGCCATTGCCCTTACAAACCTTGCTTCTGCTCTCAGGCGTGGAGCATCGGTTCCGGCAACAGCATCGCCTTTGCCATCCATACCTTCCAGGAAAACATTCACCCGGTTGATGGCAGTATAGGCAGCCGCCCAGAGATTATTTACTTCATTATCGCCGGAAGATTCAGAGAATTCCCAGGCAGCACGTGCTGTAACACGGTTAGGATCGTTTGAAAGGAAATTTTCTGCACGCACATCATTGTAAATGAAATAGCGCCCTCCCATCAATTGACCGCTTTTCAAAGCCGCGTAGATACCTGCAACCTGGTTCTGAATCCTGTCCTTCGTATCAAAAGCAGTGGCATCCGACAAGGAAGTCTGGGATACCGGGTTCAGAAGATCATCTTTTACACAAGAGCTCAGGCCAATTGTGAGAGTGGTAGCCGTGAGCATATAAAACAAATATTTTTTCATTTCTTCATTTTTTTTGTTTAGAAACCAATGTTTAAGCCCACAGTTAAAATCCTTCCGTTAGCAACAGTATTACGGTCAATACCCTGGTTGGTATTGCCATTACCGTTAGAAGAAACCTCGGGATCTGCACCACGGTAATTGGTGAAGATGGCCAGGTTTTGTCCGCTAACATACACCCTTGCGCTGGCGATCTTGGCCTTTGACACAAGTGTGGAAGGAAGATTATAACCCAATGAAATGTTTCTCAGCTTCACAAAATTGGCTTTCTCGGCATTTTCAGAAATCGGTTGCGCGGAACCGTTAGAAACGTTATCAGCATAAACCAGTCTTGGGATATCTGTTACATCACCAGGTTTCTGCCAGCGGTTCAGCACTTCGGTGCTGTTGTTCCAGAAACGCTGATCAAGAATACTAGCCCTTGTTCCATTATAAACATAAAATCCAAGTTGGTAAGTGAGCAATACATTCAGGTCAAGATTACCATACCTGAAAGTGTTATCGAAACCTCCGAGGAATTTGGGAACACTGTTATACATTGGTTTTTGATCCAGTCCGGGATTGATAGCCGGGGCAACCTGGCCATTATCACGGAAAGTCCACCTGCTTGCCACAGGGGCTGCATGGTTGTAAAGCAGTTCTCTTCCATCGGCTCTTACAAAGATTCTTCTTCCGGTGGTTGGATCCACACCTCTTGTTTCAACCACATAGATCATACCGGCAGATTTACCTACCATAGTGATGCTGGGTGTTTCAAGAGATGTGGCTGTAGTGATCATATTTACACCAGGAGCCAATGCTGTAACCTCATTTTTGTTATAAGTGAAATTGAAAGAAGTATTCCACTGGAAGTTTTTCTTGGCAACCGGAGAGGCATTCAGTGTCAACTCCAATCCCTGGTTGTACATACTGCCTACGTTCTGCAGAATGCTGTTGGGCATACCTGTTGAAGGTGAGTTAGGCACATTAAGAAGAAGACCGTCGATATCATTTTTATACCATGCTACTTCACCGGTGAGTTTATCATCAAACAGACCAAAAGCTATACCGATATCGGTTTTCTTACTGGTTTCCCAGGTAAGCTGGTTGTTACCAGCCTGGCTGAATACCAGTGTTGGAAGACCATTATAATAACCGGAACTGAAGAAGGAATAGGAATCA
Organism: Bacteroidota bacterium; assembly: GCA_023433755.1. Taxonomy (GTDB): domain Bacteria; phylum Bacteroidota; class Bacteroidia; order Chitinophagales; family Chitinophagaceae; genus Flavisolibacter. The sequence continues at coordinate 14,879 of JAEYUA010000005.1, forward strand.
AAGTTTCCAATTCCAGCGATGTTTCCTACTTTACCATAACTGGCCCTGAGTTTGAACGTACTCAGAACATTTGAAAGTCCGGAAGTCCAAAAGTTTTCCTGGGCAAGATCCCATGCTCCGGAAAGGCTGTAAAAATTACCCCATTTCAGGCCATCGGCAAATGCAGAATAGCCATCACGACGGAAACTTCCTGCAAGGAAATATTTCTTTTTATAGTCGTAGTTGGCGCGGCCAAAATAAGATGCCAGGTAATTCTCACCCAATCCAAGACCCTGGGGCAATGGTGTGGTGAAGCCACCCTGGATCACATTGAAAAAATCATCACTCAAGGTCTGGCGGAACAAACCAAAACCTTCAAAAGTGCTGTACTGCTGTTCGGCGCCCACCAGCACATTTACATTATGGTTGGCTGCAAAATTTTTATCAAACTGCAGTGTGTTGGTGAATGTCCACCTTTTGTTCTTGCCCATCGTGCTGAATGCGGTTCCACCATTGGCAAAACCATCACCCTGGAGCTTAGTATAGAAATTCTTATTGTCTGATAACAGGTAGTCAACGCCATATACGCTTCTGAATGTAAGCCAGCTTACTGGTCTCACGGTAGCGTAGATATTTCCTATGATACGGTTATTCTCCGTATTTGAGTAGTTGTTGTCAAGTATCGGCTGTGGATTCCAGAAAGTGACATTCTCGATATTGTTCATCTTTCCTATAGCGTTTCCATTGAGATTGTAAGTTCCATTATTGTTATATGGAGATACGTTGGGAGGAAGCGTTAAGGCAAGACGACCGATACCGCCGGATGCGAAGGCAGCTCCGGGTAGTGATCCGGAGTTCATAGCAGCACGGTTCATTTCATTTGCATATGAGGCATTCAAACCGAGGGAAAGCCAGCTATTGGCCCTGTGGTCCGCATTGAAACGAATGGTTTTCCTGTCAAAGTCGTTTTTACGGATGATACCTTCCTGCTCGGTGTAACCCATAGAAAAATAATAAGTAGTTAGGTCATTGCCTCCGGAAACAGCTACGTTATGACTGTGGGAAAATCCATTTCTGTAAACCACGTCTCTCCAGTCAGTATCAATAGTTTCACCATCGGGACCAGGTGTAGGAAGATAACGCGGAGCTGCTCCAACATTGGTCAGACCTTCATTCTTAATGGTCATGTATTGTTCGGCATTGAGAATCTCAGGCACACGGAAAGGCTGGGTAAAACCAACCCAACCATCATAGGAAACTCTTGCCCGGCCTCTTCTGCCTTTTTTGGTTGTGATCAAAACAACGCCATTCGCAGCACGGCTACCATAAATTGCAGTAGCTGCAGCGTCTTTCAGGATGTCCATGCTTTCAATATCAGAAGGGTTGATATTCGAAAGCACGTTGGATGCAGCCAGCGTCTGGCTCACATCTCCTGTATAAGTTACCACCCCGTCAATAACAATCAGCGGGTAGGAACTCAGGTTGATGGAATTGGTACCACGGATGCGGAATACGGGAGGATTGTTCAATACTCCATTTGGAACAGTGATCTGAACACCGGCAGCCCTACCTGCAAGCGCAGCATCAAAACTCTGTACAGGCTTGTCAGCAACGGCTGATCCTTTTACAGTGGCAATATTACCGGTAACCTCTCCTCTTCTCTGGGTACCGTAACCTACCACAATCACTTCATCCATGCTTCTTGCCTGGGAACTCATGGAAGCATTCACCACCCCACTTGTTGGAATGGTAATTTCCTGAGTTGACATGTCTGCATAGGAAAAAATCAGTGCTCTTGCATTTGATGGCACTGTGATGGAGAAAGTACCGTCATCTTTACTGACCGTACCGGTGTTTGTACCCTTAACAATAATTGAAACATTGGCGAGGGGAGCACCTTTGTCATCAGTTACTTTTCCAGTTACTGAGCGTTGTGCCCATGACGTTAGTGTCATAAGCAGAAGCACTACGCCTAAGCATAGAATTTTTCTCATGTGCATTTTGTTTTATAATTAATATAGGATCGAGACTATATCAGGGCGGGTAACAGATCGGGTAACAAAACTGTTCAGTCAACACTATGTCCATGAATCAGACAAGGGCCGCTTCGGTTTTGCTGCATTAAATATAATATGAACTGCAATTCAAACAAATTTTTGCTGACAATTTGAATACCTTATAAAATTATTTGATTCAAACTGTTATGCTTATTCTATTCTGCATTCACCTTTTTCCTTCCCGCCCGGTACAAACTAATGATCAATGCCGGCAGCAGTACCAGGTTCGCTATGGTAGCGGTTACCAGTGTTAATGACGTGAGCCAGCCAAGGGCTTTTGTGCCTCCGAATCCACTGAAACAAAAAATCACAAACCCCGCTATCAGCACAATAGATGTATAGATAATGCTTAATCCAGTTGAATGTATTGTTTCCACCACTGTGATCTCCGGATCGGTGCCGGCTTTCATCTGCTGTTTATAGTTTACCAGGAACCGGATGGTGATATCAATGGCAATACCAAGGGCAACGCTGAACACCAGGACGGTAGAGGGTTTCAGCGGAACACCGGCCCAGCCCATTACTCCTCCCGTGATCACCAGTGGTATGATATTCGGCAGCAGCGAACACAAAAGAATGCGCCATGACCTGAATAAATACAACATGCACAAAGTGATTAACAGGAAGGCCCACACGATACTTTCCTTCAGGCCGTTGATGATAAAGCTTGATCCTTCAAGAAAGGTGACACTACTGCCAGTAAGCTGCACCTGGTACCGGCTGCTGTCAAACAACTGGTCCACCCTTTCCTGCACGCTGTCAAGTATAACAGGCAGTCTTGCGCTGCCCACATCTTTCATATTCACACTAATGCGGGCTTTCTGCTTATTGCTATCCATAAAACTCGCCACCAGTTTGGTGAAAGAATTCTGCTGGCCCGTGTTACCGGATAAATATGGCGCAAGGGCAGGGAGGTCATAATCACCCGGCATGATATAAAAGGTACTGTCTCCTTCGAAGAAAGCCTGCTTCGCGAATTTCAATCCTTCGGTAATGGTAAGAGGTTTACCGATATATGGTTTTGAAGAAAGAAACTGCGCCAGGGAATCAATCTTCACCAGGTTGGAGAGGTTCCGGCTCACACCATATTTCTTTTTGGTGTCTACAATAATTTCAAGCGGCATCACACCCTTGAAATGCTCTTCAAAAAATTTCAAATCCGTATAAATCTTATCGGTCTTTGGCAGATCATCAACTATGAATCCTTCACTCTTAAGGCGGAAAATGCCGGTCACCGATGCCACCACAATCACAAACGTGGAGATGAACACCAGCTTGCGGTGGTTGAGCGACCATAACTCCAGCCTGTCGAGCCAGCGCTGCAGCCTTGCACTGTCAAGATACCTTGTATGCCTTGCCTTAGGAGCCGGAAGCGCATTCAGTGCCACAGGTATCAGCACCAGTGAAATAAAGAACAGCGCCATGATATTGATACCGGCCACTGCCCCGAATTCTTTCAGGATCTCGCTTTTGGTAAACGCAAAAACCGCGAAACCAATGGCCGCAGCAATATTGCAAAACAGGGTCACAATACCCATCTTGCTGATCATGCTGATCAGCGCTTCCCTCTTGTCCTGCTTCTCCCTGTAACTCGAATGGTATTTATTGAGAAAATAAATACAGTTCGGAATTCCGATCACCACGATCAGCGGTGGTATCAGTGCCGTGAGCAAAGTGATTTTGTAGCCAAAAAGATTCATCACCCCAAGGCTCCATACTACGCCAATAATTACTACCAGGAGTGAAAGCAAGGTGGCGGAAACAGAACGGAAGAACAATAGTAAGATTACTGCGGATAATAAAACCGAGCCGATAAGAAACCACCGCATCTCCTTTTGAATTCGATCCGCCAGCATGGTGCGGATCAGGGGGAGTCCGCTCAGGTGTGTTTCCAGTTTGTGTTTCTCACTGAAGGCATCGGTAAGCTTTACAATATCATTTACAATATGAATTCTTTGCGGAGAGTTGAGAATTTTTCCATCTATCCTTACGCCCATCAGCCAGGCATTGGTGGCTTCATTATACAACAGCCCTTTGTAAAATGGCAGACTGAGAAAAACAGACCGGCTGCTGTCGATCATTTCCTGCGAAAGAAGGGAATCTTTAAAAATGGGAACGGCCTGTAATTTTTCAGAATCCGCTGCCTTTACAAGATTTACAGCAGAAGGCATGGAGATCACATCGGTTACGCCGCGGTTATTTTTCAGGTTCCGGGAGAGTTGCAGGTAATCATTGAATACATCTTTCTGAAATAACCTGTCGGTCTGGATTCCTATCACCAGCAGGTTGCCATCTTCACCAAACTGCTTCCGGAAGGCCTGGTAATCCTGGTACTTGGGATTATCAGTGGGTATTGCCCGGGAAAATTCATAACTAAGGGTAACCTTGCTGGCCTGCCAGCCAAGGAAAATGGTGAGTACAACAAGTATGGAAAGCCATAAATAACCAAATCGCAAAATCAAACGGGCCAGGGATCCCCACATAGGCTGAATTTGGCGCAAAGAAAAGGAAATAGTAGCCACCAGCCATTAGCTATCGGTCCGGAGGCTTTTGCTCCGAAACACTTAGCTTTGAAAGGTGAGCAAGTACCTTGTATTATTGATGGTTCTTTCCCTGAAAACCTATGCCCAGAACCAGCTTCCCTCAATCGGCAACTGGAGGGAACACCTGCCCTACCAGGGCACGAATGACCTAACCGCTTCCGACCGTAAGGTATATGCAGCCACACCCTACAGCCTGTTCAGCATTGACCTGGAATCCGGCGAGCTTGAAAGAATGAGCAAGGTATCAGGACTCAGCGAAACCGGTATCAGTACCATCCGGTTCGATCCCGTTTCTAAAAAATTATACATCGCCTATCAGAATTCCAATTTTGATGTGCTTGATGCCACCGGCATCCATAATATTCCCGAGTTGAAGAGGGAAAACATCTCGGGAGATAAGAACATCTACCATATTTTTCCCGACAACAACCGTGTATATCTTTCCACCGGCCTGGGAGTAATTGTGCTGGACGCGGAAAAGCTGGAGATCAGGGAAACCTGGTTCATCGGCAATAATGGTGATCATGTGCGCATCAACGGGTTTGTTAAGAGCAATGGATTTTTCTACGCGGCTACCGAAGAAGGTTTGAAAAGCATTGCTTCCAACCATAACAACCCGGCGGATTTCAACAACTGGACAAACCTTTCGGGAACCAACGGCCTGCCGGCAGCACCGGTAAAAGCTGTTGTCCAGTTCAACAATAAAACTATCGCCCTGCTGAACGATACGCTCTATGTGGAGAATGGAGGCAACTGGGATGTGTTCTTTGGAAACGGCTGGCCTGCAGTATCAGTTAATATTTCAGAAAATAAATTATTCCTCAGCCAGCGCCAGTCCTCAGGTGCCAGCCAGGTTTTGCAATTGAATGCCGACGGCAGCATACAAAGAAATATGCAGTACGGCGGTGTGATCTCCTTTCCGAAAAATGCCATCAGCGTGAACAACGAAACCTGGATTGCAGATCTTTTTGGCGGACTATCCAGGTGGAGAGGCAATGATCCTGAAGTGTTCAAACCCAACTCTCCTTTTGATGTTTCTTCAGGAGGAATGACAGTTTACAACGATGTATTGTATGCCACGGCAGGCAGCGTAAATGAATCCTGGAATTATCTCTACAACCGGGGCGGAATTTATAAACTGCAAGATGGCAACTGGAATGCCTTTAACCAATACACCTACCCGGTGCTTGACACACTGATGGATTTTTTAACAGCAGTAGTGGACCCGAGAGATGAATCTTTATGGGCCGGCAGCTATGGTGGTGGCTTACTGCACATCAAAACTGACGGACAACTGGAGATCTTCAAACAGAATTCACCTATTGGCGCTACCATTGGAGATCCGACGAGCTACCGTGTTGCAGGACTGGCCTTCGACGCTGAAAATAATTTGTGGATCGCGAATTTCGGATCCAACCAGCAACTGCATGTTTTGAAAAATGATGGCAACTGGATGTCTTTCACAGCACCCTTTACCCTCAACCTGAACGCGGCAGCCCAGATCCTTATTGATGATGCCAACCAGAAATGGATCCTTTCTCCCCTGGGTAATGGCATCATTGTTTTTGATCACAACAACACGCTTGATAATCCTAATGATGATAAATGGAGGATGTACCGGCAGGGCGCAGGCCTGGGCAACCTTCCTTCCAGTGAAGTGCTGGCCCTGGCAAAAGATAAATCAGGTTTTATCTGGATCGGTACAGGAGACGGTATCGCGGTGGTGCAATGTCCTTTTGAAGCTTTCATTACCGGGTGCGAAGCGGTGTGGCCTGTCATTAAAGAAGATGCATTTGCCAACTATCTTTTCAAAGGACAGCAGGTCAGAAGCATAGCAGTTGACGGGGCCGACCGTAAATGGATTGCCACTGCCAGCGGTGCCTGGCTGGTATCACCTGATGGTGATAAGGTACTGGCTCATTTTAATGAAGCCAACAGCCCGCTCCTGAGTAATGATGTAAGATCCATAACCATCAATGGCAGTAACGGTGAGGTCTTCTTCGCTACAGCCAAAGGCATTATTTCTTTCCGGGGAACAGCAACCGAAGCGGCGGAATCAAAAAATAATGTGCTGGTTTATCCCAACCCTGTACCACCAGGTTATAATGGATCCATTGGCATCAGGGGATTGCCGGAGAACAGTACGGTAAAGATTACCGAGTTGAATGGAAGACTGGTTTACCAGGCCAGGTCACTGGGCGGACAGGCTATATGGAATGGACTTGATTATAAAGGAAGACAGGCTTCATCAGGAGTTTACCTGGTGATAGCGGTTGATGATAATCGCCAGGAAAAAGTAGTAAGTAAAATTGTTTTTATTTCTAAATAAGCTGCTAGCCGCTGGATGCTAGCTGCTAGTAGCTTCTAGTATGCTTCTCAAAACAAAAGCCCTTGTACTCCGCTCCGTCAAATACGGTGAAACCAGCCTGGTAGTAACCATGTTTACAGAACTGGCAGGTATTCAAAGTTACCTGGTGAATGGTGTGAGAACGATTTCAAATAAGGGCACAGCAAAAGCAGCCTTGTTCCAGCCATCCGCTATTCTTGACCTTGTGGCCTATCACAACGAATTCAAAAACCTCCAAAGGCTGAAGGAATACAAATGGGCTTTTTTGTACCGGCATATTCTTTCAGATGTGATGAAGAACGCCGTTGCTCTTTTTATGATCGAGCTGCTGGGTAAATGCCTGAAACAACCCGAGCCCAATCCTGATCTTTTTTATTTTACGGAAGACGCGCTCCATCACCTTGATGAAGCAAATGAGAAAATGACAGCCAATTTTCCCCTGTTCTTTGCGCTTCACCTGGCGGTCTTTTTTGGTTTCCGTATCAGTGAAAATTATGAAGATGAGAATGCATTAGCCTATCTCGATCTGCAGGAAGGCTGCTTTACAGCAAACCAGCCGGAGCATCATCATTACCTAATGGACAAGGAAGCGGCTGCCGTTGCACATATTCTCAAGATCATGCACCCTTCTGAACTCAATGATCTTAATCTGAACCAGGAAACCCGGAGGAGGATGATCCATGCAATCGAATTATATTACGCTTTTCATGTGCCCGAATTCGGAAGCCTCAAAACCCTGCCTGTACTGCGGGAAATCCTGAGCTGATCATACCAGCCTTTCTGCGGAATAATTTTCAGCATCAATGAGAATAATGCCAGGTGTCTTGCCCTTTTCAAAACTTCCCAGTTCTTTCTCCACCTGGAGGGCCCTGGCGCCATTAAGGGTTGCCCATTGCAAACATTCCTCCAGTGGGATTGAGGGGAAAAAATTGCGGATGGCCTGTATTTCCTTCATGAGGTCAAGCTGGTGATTGCTGGCGAGACTGTCGGTACCCAGTACCATACTGCAATGATTTTGTCGAAATAAATGGATAGGCGGAACCGTGTTCTCGATATACTGGTTGGCATTGATGCAGAGGCAATAAAAGACCTGCCCGGCAGCAGCATGTGTGTTTACATAGCTGATGTCGTCTCCTGTTGTAAAACTGTTATGTACCAGGATGATGCGTTGCGCCCCCGACAGGTTAGAAAAAACTGTTTGCAAGCTTGATATTCCCGAAGCCATGTAGTGTTCATTGCTGATGTTCAGCATTTCAAACATCCTGTTAAGATCACCGGAACCGTTCCTGAAAAAATCATCCTCGAAAGCGGTTTCCTGGTTATGCATGCTAACCACCTGGCCATAAAACCCGGGACTCATAATTTGCCAAAGATTTTTAGACACTGAATATGGCGCATGAGGCACAATGGAATTTCTAACGCTGCCGGATAACCGGAATTTTTCCATTAATGAATGTCCGTCTTCCCATCTTGATGCTGCAATGGAAGGCGACCATCCACTCAATTCAATGAAATTATGATAGAGTAACAGCCCTTTTTGTTTTTGGATCACAGTATCGGCCGTATTGCAGATATCACCCACTGCCACAATCCCGTTTGCCAGCATGTTTTTTTCCGCCTTAATGATTGCTGATTGGATGGTTTCTTCCGGCATTCGGCGTTTCGCCACTACCTGCGTAACAAAATCAACCAGCCCGGTATGTTCTGGTATGATGCCTTTCAGATGGCTCAATTCCAGGTGGCAATGGCAATTGATCAGTCCGGGTGATAAAATACCATTGTACTGCTCCACGGATTCGTCGTTCTCCACTGCAGGCAGCAGGTCAATTATTTTTCCCTGCTCACTGATCACAAGCATCTGGTTTTCCAGCATCCGCATGCCGTCAAAAATTTTACCTGCCCTGAGCTTCCTGTATGCCATAGACTGCCAAAATACACTCTTCTTAACGTTCTTATTCGTTTGTCAATCTGTAATTTTGCCAGCCAATTTCAAACATGCTCGATAAACTGGAAGCCATAAAAGCAAGATTCGAAGACCTTGGTGTTTCTCTTACCAATCCAGAAGTGATTGGTGATAACCGGAAGTTCGGACAGCTTTCCAAAGAATACAGAAGTCTTGAGAAGATTGTGAATGCTTACTCTGAATACAAAAAACTCCTTGACGATGTAGATTTTTACAGGGAAGCGCTCAATGGCTCTGATGAAGAAATGAGGGAGCTCGCCAAATCGGAGCTGCCTGAGACCGAGGAGAAAAAGGCAAAGCTTGAAAGCTCTATCCGCCAGATGCTGATACCCAAGGATCCGCAGGATGAGAAGAATGCCATCCTCGAGATCAGGGCGGGAACCGGCGGGGACGAGGCCAGTCTTTTCGCGGGTGATCTTGTACGCATGTACCTGAAATACTGTGAGCGCCGCGGCTGGAAAACAGCCCTGCTCAGCGAGAATGAAGGAACCGTTGGAGGTTACAAGGAAGTTCAGATAGAGGTAGTAGGTGATGATGTGTATGGCACCCTCAAATTTGAAAGCGGGGTTCACCGTGTACAGCGTGTACCTGATACAGAAGCAAGCGGCCGCGTACATACCAGTGCTGCTACGGTAGCCGTAATGCCGGAAGCGGAGGAAGTTGATTTTGAATTGAAGGAAAGTGATGTAAAAATGGAAACCGCAAGAAGTGGCGGAGCAGGTGGACAGAATGTAAATAAAGTGGAAACCAAGGTATTGCTGACACATATACCAACGGGTACCGTAGTGATCTGCCAGACTGAAAGAACCCAGCTTGCCAACAGGGAAAAGGCCATGCAGATGATGCGTACGAAACTTTACGAAGAACAGGTACGCAAGCAGGAAGAGGAAATTTCCCGACACCGCAAAAGCCTGGTGAGTACGGGTGACAGGAGCGCCAAAATCAGAACTTATAACTATCCCCAGGGCCGTGTAACTGATCACAGGATCGGCCTGACCTTATACAACCTGCAACAGGTGCTCGATGGAAATATTGAAGAACTGATTGACGCCCTTCAGTTTGCTGAGAATGCAGAGAAACTTGCAAAGCAAAATTGAGGATTTATTTGCCCGTAGCTTATCTCTAACTGTGAACCCATCCCCGCTAATCTATCCTGGTTTTGTCAATGAAAAGTCATGATTCACACCATGTGCTTTTATAAATGGATTGCTCCGGTTGGCACTATTTTTATCTAACAATATAGTACCCGGTGGTTTCTTAAAAGAGTTTGGAAACCGTTAACAAATCCCGGGAAACAATTGGCAGCATATTTGCGTTTATTGATAATAGTTCTTCTCACATAAAGCAGTCAATTTTCTCATAAGCAGTTAGTTTTGGTTGCGACCCCTGTTTCTACAGGGGTTTATTTTTTTTATATACCCTCATATACACCAGCAATCCCAGGAAACTGCCGGCCACGTCGGCAACAAGGTCATAAAGATCAAAGTCCCGGTTAGGTACCAGTTTTCCCTGCATTACTTCTATCAGCAAACCATAAATACCTGCGGCAATGATCAGCCTTGCATTATAATACCTGGCAGATGATTCAAAAGCACCCCTCCATAAAAAAAGCAATACAGCAAACAAACCTATATGCACAATCTTATCGAATTGAACATAAGTAAGCCAGTTTTGTTTGGGAATGGATGAACCCGGAATGAAAAACAAGACTGTCATCAGCAGGAACCAGCCAATGGCCGAATACCTGCTGCGAAAAACTTTCCATTGAAACATACTGCAATGTAAGAGGGGAATTGAGAATAAAACCAGGTCAGAGGTTCACCGGTTGCTCCGATACCATGGGAGCGGATGTGGGTGAAGGGCTGCCACCTTTTGGTTCAAGAGTGATGGCAAAAGCTTTTGCATGCTGCACATTCTTCATGCGATAAAGAATTCGTTCCTGCCTGAGCTGAATGGTGCCAAGGTCAATAGGTGCCGCGTTTTCATCAGGCAGCAGGGCCCAGAGCTGGTATTGTTTGTCAGATGCAGGAGCAGGCATATTGTTGATCATCAGGTAAACATCTTTGCTGATGGTATCCCAGTAAATGGTTGCGGAGGCATTGTCTTCTTTAATGGCAGCCATTTTAAAATCCGATTTAGGCTGACCACCGGTTGGGTCATTTTCTGCGGGCTGTTGAATTTTTTGCAGGCTGTCCTGCAGCAGCGCTATGGTTGTTCTTGCTTCTTTGAATTTTTTATTTTCTGTGAATGCCCAGTAACCGGCGCCCGCCATCAGCACCAGTGCTGCCGCAGCAATCCACTTCCAGGCTCCCATGGAACGCACCGGTGTTCTTTCTTCCTCCATTTCCGTTTCGTAGGCAACGGTAGATGCGGTGCTGAGTTTTTCCTTTACCAGTTGATTAAGGTGGGCAGGAGCAGGACGTGCATCAGCCAGCAGTCGCTCTTCAAGCTCCAGCTCAAAGGCATTCCTGGCTATTGCAATCTCAGGGTATTGCTGGCAAAGGGATTCAAACTCCTGGCGCTCAGCCTCGGAGAGTAATCCCATTACGTAGCTTTCTACCATGCCACTCGCTATGTATTCTTTTACATTCACTTTTATGATAATAATGCTCTTAACTGCGTAAGCGCACTCCTTATTCTTGTTTTTACTGTTCCCAAAGGTATATGCAGGGCCTGTGCAATCTGCTCATGTGTATATCCCTGGAAAAATGAAAGGTCAATCAGCAACCGCTGTTCATCCTTCAACCTGTGTATCTGTTTTTTGAGACCATAATCATCGATACCGGGCTTTATGCCGGCCTGTATCACATTACCATCAAGAGGTATCTGTTTCAGGCTTTGCTGGTATCCTTTCGACCTGATCTTATCTATTGCTGCGTTCCTGGCAATATTGAGCATCCAGGTAAATAATCTTCCCTTAGCTGGATCATAGGTTTCCACACGGCGCCAGATGTTCACAAATGTTTCCTGCAATACATCATTGGCCAGTTCCGTATCAGTTACAATCTGCCTGATAACTCCATACAGGGCACCGGAATAATTTTCATACAGGTAGCCGAATGCCTGGTCATCCCTCGATCGAAGGGATGCCACCAGTTCACTTTCCCCGTATGTGAGTTTAGTGCTCAATATTTGGTGGTCAGAAGTAGCGGGACATTTTTAATTACGAAAGTTTTTTGAAATCGGATGTTTTAACCTACCAGTGACTGGTAAGCCGCGGCATCCATCAGCGCATCTATATCTGCCTGGTTGTTGAATTTCATTTTTACCATCCATCCTTCACCGTAAGGATCAGTGTTTACCAGTTCGGGATTCTGGTTGAGTTTGGGATTCACCTCGGTAACTGTTCCGGCTACCGGGAGATAGAGGTCTGATACGGTTTTGACAGCTTCCACGGTACCAAATACCTCACCTGCATTCAATTCCTTGTCAACCGATTCAATCTCCACGTACACGATATCACCTAATTCATGCTGCGCAAAATCGGTGATGCCGATCACGGCCTGGTCGCCTTCGATCCTGATCCATTCATGGTCCTTCGTGTAACGTAATTGCTCAGGGAAATTCATAATCTGGGTTTATGTTGCAAATATTAGAAATGTGGTGGAAAGTACTTCATTTATTTTAACCTGCTTGATGAAAAATCATGGCCCGGCCGGGTAATTTTTCCGTTTCACAAGCCTTGCCTTTATAATGCGCATGTCCTTCAAAGGCCTGTCACGGTCCTGTGCCTTGCTGGTTGGTGTGGCCGCAATCTGGTCTACAATCTCCAGTCCATACACCACTTCACCAAAAACAGTGTATTGCTGGTCAAGGTGAGGCACCCCTCCCAGGTTTTTATAAACTTCCCTTTGAGCAGGAGGAATTTTATATCCTTTCAAACGGAAAGTTTCCACCGAATCAAGTGAGGCATCGGTATGCACACGTCCATGCACAATATAAAACTGCGAACCGCTGCTGGCTCTCTGCGGGTTTACATCATCTCCCATCCTGGCGGCTGCCAGCACACCTTTACGATGGAATAATGATGGCCGGAACTCCGCCGGCACTGTATATCCCGGCCCGCCATTTCCCAGGGGAACGCCCGCCGCGGCAGATTTACTGTTAGGATCACCGGCCTGGATCATGAAACGGTTGATGACGCGGTGAAAAAGCACACTGTCGAAATATTTTGATTTGACCAGGCGGATAAAATTATCACGGTGCAAAGGTGTGGAATCGTTTAACCGCAGTATAATGGTTCCCTCTGTTGTTACAAGCGCTACATCACGCCTGCGATCCTTCTTTTTAACTTTAATATCCTGTTGCGCAGCCAATAGCAAAGGAAGGCAGCAAAAAGCCAGGATGGAAAGCCTGAATAAAATTCTTATATGCATTAGATGAAACTTTCATTCTGAAAATACAGCAGTATATGATCTTTCAGAAAATTTTCCTGCTCTATGGGGTGCATGTCAGGCATGGCCTTCAGTTGTTTGAAATGCGGCCACCCATCTTCATCCACCCTCGATAATTCATAATAACCACTGGGAGAAAGCACAGTGCAAATAGCAATATGCATAAGGTCCTGCTTCTGTTCCTTGGTAAATTTCTCCTGCAAATCACCCAGTTCCTGTATGCCAATCATAAACAGGATGGATTCCACATCAGGCTTCTTGCCAAAGCGTTCCATCAATTTTTCTTCCAGTTTCCACCACCTGGTCTGCAGGTCATCACTAATATTCATGCGGGCAAATATCGGTAGTTAGATCAGGATTGTCAGGATTGGATGAATTTCAGGATTGCATCGTTCATGCCCCGGGAGATTTTAACCCCATCGTAAACACGGCTACCGGCTACTGGATTCCGACTACTGAATTAAAAACTTCCTACCTCCTGGTACTCCTACATTAAACTTTGGAATGTGAATGGACAGGCCAAGGCCATTGGCCATTGGCTATCGGCTTCGCTTCACTTATTTTTGCGCAAAAACCTGGTCATGCTGCAACTGGCTGTATTAAGAAATGAAACGGAAAGGGTAAAGGAAAGACTGGCTGTAAAACATTTCAAGGACCTGCACCTTGTGGATGAGATCATCAGTATGGACGATGAGAGAAAAAAACTCACATTCAGGTTTGATGAGACCAAGGCCCGCATCAACTCTGCTTCAAAGGAAATAGGCATGCTGATGGGTAAGGGTCAAAAAGAAGAAGCGGAAACCCGGAAAAAAGAAGTGGAGCAGTTTAAGAATGAACTGGGACCCATTCAGACCGAACTTGAAAAGATAGAGAAACAACTGAATGAGGTTTTGGTGCAACTCCCCAATTTACCTTCTGAAAAAGTTCCGGCTGGCAGAACTCCTGAGGACAATGAAGTAGTGCGTATGGGCGGCAGCAAACCTGTATTACCGGATAATGCAGTTCCGCACTGGGATCTTGCAAAAAAATATGACCTCATAGATTTTGAACTTGGCAACAAACTCACCGGCAGCGGTTTCCCGGTCTATAAAAATAAAGGGGCTAAACTTCAAAGAGCCCTGATCCATTATTTCCTTGACTATAATACAAAGGCTGGTTATACTGAATTTCAGCCGCCACTGATGGTGAATGAAGCTTCTGCATACGGTACAGGACAACTTCCCGATAAGGAGGGACAGATGTACCATGCCACAGAAGATAATTTTTACCTGATTCCAACGGCAGAAGTTCCCATCACAAATATTTACCGGGATGTGATCCTGAAAGAAAACGAGCTGCCTGTGAAGATGACCGCATATACACCCTGTTTCAGGCGCGAAGCCGGCAGTTATGGAAAAGATGTAAGAGGATTGAACCGTCTTCACCAGTTTGATAAAGTGGAGATTGTCCAGCTATCTCATCCCGGCAACAGTTATGAGGCGCTTGATAAAATGGTGGAGCATGTGGAGCAGCTCATACAGTCATTAGGACTTCATTACCGCATCCTCCGTCTTTGTGGTGGCGATATGAGTTTTACATCAGCGCTCACTTATGATTTTGAAGTTTACAGTGCCGCACAGGAAAGATGGCTTGAAGTAAGTTCTGTTTCCAATTTTGAAAGTTTCCAGTCAAACCGTATGAAGATCCGCTACAAGGATGATAAAGGAAAAACACAACTGGTGCATACCCTCAATGGAAGTTCATTGGCCCTGCCAAGAATACTCGCCTGCCTGCTCGAGAATAACCAGGATGAAAACGGAATCAAAATTCCACTGGCATTGCAGGGATATTTCGGGAGTGAAATGATTTGAGGGAAGCTTTGAGCTGCGAGCTATGAGCTGCGAGCTGCGAGAAAGTGTACCCATTTCTGGAATTTAATGAAATATTCAACTTTATACTTACTGGCTCAAAGAAGATGGATGATGTCGTCTCGCAGCTCGTAGCTCGTAGCTGGTAGCTCACAACTCGCAGCTCATAACTCCCAGCTCATAGCAAACAATCCGCAGTTCATACCTCCTGCTTCCTCCTTTAACTCTTTCTTTTCAATTGGTTTTTCAATTTCGCCCGAAATCAATTGCTCATGAAAAAGTTTACACTCTTAGCTTTATTAATTATCGCCGGATGCATTACCGTCCAGGCGCAGATCAAAAAAGGAAGTAAGTTATTGGGAGGGGGGATCAGTTTTGGATTCACTGAATCCGGCATCACTCCTAATGAAACAGAATACAAAACTTTCAGCATAAACCCTTCTATCGGGTTTGTTACTAAAGACAACCAGGCTGTAGGCTTCAATCTTTTTTTCAGCCGTGCCACCACAGTAGTTTCAGGACATCCTCAAAGTGATGTGAAAATGAACGGCTATGGCGGAGGTGTTTTCCTAAGGCGTTATTTACCCTTAGGTAAAGACTTTTATCTTTTTGGTGAAGGCCAGGCGAATTTTAGTTATGCCCAAACCGAACAATATCCATCACCGGATGTACATAGCAAACAAATGCAATACAACGGATCGATCGTATTATATCCGGGTATCACCTATTCAATAAAGAACAGGATACACCTGGAAGCCGGGTTGAACAATCTTCTGAATTTTACATATTCGAGAACGGAAAATAAGGTTACAACTCCACTTACGGAAAATCTCAGTACAACCAGCGGATTTAACCTGAGCGCCAACGTTAGCAATAACAGTCCCTTCAGTATCGGGTTCAGATTCGTACTCTAATTCATTGATGAGCCATTGCACTTCGCAATGGCTCTCGTTTATGCATTACATAGAACCATGCAGGCGGAATGGTAGCCAGCAGCATCATGCCCGGGTAACCGGTTGGCATTTGTGGTGAGTTATCATGATGACGCAGCACCTGGTATTTCCGGCTGGCCATAAAATGATGGTCGCTGTGACGGCTAAGTTCAAATAACATGACCCTTCCGATCACATGGTTGGAATTCCAGCTATGCGCAGGCATGGCTCTTTCATATTTTCCTGCTTCGATCTGCCTGCGTTGAAGCCCATAATGCTCAATATAATTTACTGTTTCCAGTAACAGTATTCCCTGCCCGGCAGCAATCATGAACAATAATGTGGCAAGCCATCCAAAGAACAGGAAGATTATTGCCAGAAAAGCAAGTTGAATCAAATGGAATTGCAACATTTCATTGCGCATGCTAAAAGCACTAAATCCTTTCTTCCTCAAATCCTTTGATGCAATATGCCATGCACTGAAATAGCTGAGGATAATGGAGCGTGCATAAAAAGCATAAAGCCATTCACCATACCTGGCACTGCTGGGGTCTTCCGGTGTTGCCACTCTTTTATGATGCCCTTTGTTATGTTCGATATAAAAATGCATGTAGAGTGAAGTAAGCAAAAGCACTTTTGCAAGGAAACGTTCAAAAGGTTTGACCCGGTGCCCGAGTTCATGTCCAACATTAATCCCCATTACCCCGCAAAGCAATCCCATAACCAGGGTTTTACCCGCAAGGTCATACCAGGGCTGCTGTATAAAGCTTACATTATACAGAAATAAACCAAGCGCCAGGTACTGAAAAGGCACTACGAGGTAGAGCAGCAGGTCATACCATTTATTTTTCCGCGCCAGTTCTTCTTCCGCTTCAGAAATATTACGCTCATCCGGCCTGATGAAGAGTTCGAGCAGCGGAATGATGAACCAGGCATAGACGAGTGGAAGCCATACAACCACACCTGATGAAAACATGGCAACCAGGGCTCCGTAATAAAGCAGGAAGGGCGAGAGGTATTTGAATATGCCGATCTTCATGGTGCTTTTCAAAGTTAAAATATATACAAGCAAAGGTCAATGGCTATTAGCCATTGGCTGTTGGCTGTTGGCTATTGGACAGAGCTTTTAAAAAATAGTAATTCTCTTTTACCGCAGAGAATTTAGCCAAAGGCCAATAGCCAATAGCCAAATATTCCCCCCTCATTAAACGTTTCTTAACATTATCAGTCTTAACCCAAATATTTTCAATGAGCACCAGTCAACTCAGGAACCAGCACCTGATGTGGAGGGCCGGATTTGGCCCTGCCAGCGACCAGTTAAGCCAGTTAAACAATATTTCCCCACAGCAATTATACAAGGCCCTACGCAAAGCTTCTGACAAAAAACCCGTTGCACTGGATGCCGCGGATGATTATCTCAAAGGTCTTTGGAAAGGTATTGAAGAGGAAGGCCGCCGGCAGCAAATGGAAAAAGATGACCGGCGCAATTTCCAGCAAAAGAACCGGCAGTCCATCAGGAACCTGAACCTGATGTGGCTCGACCAGATGGTTGACAGTGATGCGCAACTCAGGGAGAAAATGGCTTTTTTCTGGCATGGCCATTTTGCAGCGCGAAACCTGAATATCTTCTTCCAGCAGGAACTACTCCAGGTGATCCGTGAGAATGCGCTTGGCAATTTTGGTGATCTGCTTGCAGGTGTTTCGCGTTCAGCCGCCATGCTTAATTTTTTAAATGCCAACCAGAACAGGAAAGATAAACCCAATGAAAATTTTGCCAGGGAAGTAATGGAACTCTTCACGTTAGGAAGAGGTCATTATTCCGAACAGGATGTAAAAGAAGCAGCAAGGGCATTTACCGGCTGGGGCGCTAATGTAAAAGGAGAGTTTGTGTTCAGAAGGTTCCAGCACGACCAGGGAAGCAAGACGATTCTTGGACGCACCGGGAATTTTGACGGGGATGAAGTACTTGAGATTTTACTGGAACAAAAACAGGCAGCACGATTCATTACAGAAAAGATCTACCGCTTTTTTGTAAATGAAAAAACAGACCAGGAAAAAATAAACTGGCTCTCGGATCGCTTCTATAAATCCGGTTATAATATAGGCTCTCTGATGGACGATATATTCTCCTCGGATTGGTTTTATAATGAAAAGAATATCGGTATCAGGATCAAATCACCTATCGAACTCCTGGCCGGTATCAGGCGGATGCTCCCGATGGAACTTGAAAACGAAGAAGTCCTCCTTCTTATGCAGCGCATCCTGGGACAAACACTTTTCTATCCTCCCAATGTGGCCGGGTGGCCGGGTGGAAGGTCATGGATTGACAGTTCTACGTTAATGATGCGCATGCGGATACCGCAGCTCATTACCGACAAGGATGAATTGAATGTAAC
>JAEYUA010000059.1 GCA_023433755.1 Bacteroidota bacterium
TTTTTCTGTTTGATCAGTTCAATGGCCTTATCCATTTTATAATCTCTCATGCGGATGATGGCTTCAATGGTAGGAGGTGCATACACTTCGGGCACAATTCCCCTGCCCTTTTCCTCATCCTTGTCAATCACCAGTCTGAATAAAGGAAGCCTGAAACGCACCCCGGTATTGGGCAGGGTAATATCAGGGATGCGCCAGGCAGAATTGCCATAGGCGCCACCGCCTGTTTCCTCTCCTACGATGGTAACATCCGGCTGGTCTTTCAAAGCTTTGGTGAATAGGGAAGCGGCTGAAAAAGTATTTCCTCCGGTGAGAATATAGGTATCGCCTTCATAATGATTTTTTTTCCTGGGCTTGAAGTATTTTCCTTCATACATCCCGAAATGATAGCGCCCATCACTTTTTTTATGGGTCATGAAAATAAAGAAGAGGCGGTTGAAAAAGTAATCTTTCTGGTATTTACTGTATTTGCTTTTATTGGTTATGGCATAAAGACTGTCAGCGATTTTGAAAGGCTGGTCAGCAATATATTTTGTAAGGAGGTTGGAGAGTATCACGTTACCGCCGCCGTTACCACGCATATCCACAACCAGGTTGTCAATATTCTGCTTATGCAGTGTTTTGAAAGACCTTCTCAAAAAACCACGCAACCGGTATTTTTTGGTGAACGAATTCACTTCAAGAACCGCCATATTCAGGCTGGTGTCGATCCGCAAGCTTCTTTGCATCCGGCGAGCGGCTTCCTTTCTTTCTCGTTTGGATGGCTGTGGACGTGCGGAAGGTCTTCTTGCTGTGGAATCGGCAGAAGGATTATACCACCGCAGGTCTGCAACCTGGCGCATACCGGCTGAGTCTTCAAACTCGATCCTCATCCTTGGCCTCAAACCATAATAGCCCGCATACATATTGCGGAACGTACCGGCATTGCTCAGCACCTGGTATTTGTGGGTAAGGTTGTATCCGTCGGTGGAGAGATGCCTGAAAAATGAATCAACAATCACTTCAACCGGCCTGTTCTCAATTGAGAGCAGCCTGCTTCCACGGGGTATCATGCTGTCGCTCCTGTTGAGGCTTGAAGTAATGACGGCGGTATCATTCCAGATCTTTAGATTGAGCGGGAAAGCAATAGAGCGGTTCCGCCCGGCATATTTTACGGCCGCTTTGGAAGCACGCACAGTTGTATGTCCGCAACGTACCTGCGAAAGCACCATGCTTAAGAGGTTTCTGAATTTATATTCCGGTAGTGAATCATTGAGTTGGGCGCCTGCCTTGTCAAAATAGTAATCGATCGTGTCTTTGGAAGTATACCAGTAAAGGCTTGGGTGTGATTCTTCCAGGATATTCCGGAACAGGCGATAATCTTCCTGCAACTGGTCAGGACCATATTTTTTCGCGGGATTGTAATTTTTACTGACAGAACAACTGCTTGCCAGCACCAGCAGTATCAAAACACAAATCATTCTCATGGCAAGGCTCATTT
Organism: Bacteroidota bacterium; assembly: GCA_023433755.1. Classification (GTDB taxonomy): domain Bacteria; phylum Bacteroidota; class Bacteroidia; order Chitinophagales; family Chitinophagaceae; genus Flavisolibacter. The sequence continues at coordinate 1,481 of JAEYUA010000059.1, forward strand.
AAATGCATTCCAACCCTGGGCGGTGATGGGATGTTTGCCACCACCTTTTGTAATGATATGGGCACCCGCTTCACTATCGGTCATATAACCGATCACGGAGATGTCCGGGTTATTGGCAATGAGTTCATAATCATCCTGGCGGATGGTGAACAACAGTTCATAATCCTCACCACCGCTCAGCGCGCAGGCTGTTGGATCAAGATTGAATTTGAACGCGGCCATCCTTGTCTCTTCGCCAATGGGAATTTTTTCTTCATGCAGCACGCATCCCACACCACTGTGTTTGCAGAGATGAAGGATTTCGGAACTGAGGCCATCACTGATATCAATCATGGAAGTGGGCTGAATGTTCGCACTGGCAAAGAATTCGATCATATCTTTTCTTGCCTCCGGCTTAAGGATGCGGCCCACGATGTATTTTTCATTTTCGAGATCGGGCTGCACTTTCGGACTTTCCAGGAAAATCTTCTTTTCCCTTTCAAGAAGTGTGAGTCCCAGGTAGGCGCCACCAAGGTCGCCGGTAACACAGAGTAGCTCCCCTTTTTTCGCGCCGCTTCTTTTTACATATTTATCAGGAGCCACTTCTCCAACAGCCATGCAGGAAATGATAAATCCTTTTTGAGAAGTAGTGGTGTCGCCACCCACCAGGTCAACCTGGTAGCGCTCGCAGGCAGCATACACACCTTCATAAAATTCTTCCAGGGCTTCCACGCTGAAGCGGTTGCTGAAGCCAAGTCCAAGAACTATATGCGTGGGATTGGCATTCATGGCGCAGATATCACTCACATTCACTACAACGGATTTGTAACCCAAATGTTTCAATGGGGTGTACATCAGGTCAAAATGAACGCCTTCGATCAACAGGTCATTCGTCATGACGGTCTGCTTGCCAAAATGATCAATCACCGCTGCGTCATCACCAATGCCAATGATAGTGGAGGCCTGGTGGATCTCCACGTTTTTGGTAAGATGTTCTATCAAACCAAATTCCCCTAAAGTTGACACCTCTGTTCTTTCCTGGCTCATGCAGCTAATATAAGTTAAGATTTAGGGAGATCACCCTTTACCCATTGCAGCAGTTCATCGTGCATGATTCCGTTGCTGGCAATGATGCCGGGCTGGTAGGGTGAATAGGGCCCGCCTTTCAGATCAGTCACTTTCCCACCGGCTTCTTCAACTAACAGAAAACCCGCAGCGCTGTCCCAGGCCTGGAGCTGGTGTTCATAAAATCCATCAAAGCGGCCGCAGGCTACCCAGGCCAGGTCAATGGCAGCAGAGCCCAGTCTTCGAACCGGTATGCCCCGCCTGATAAAACGTTCAAATACCTGGAGCGGTCCATTAGGCTCATCCAGGTAAGTATAGGGAAAGCCTGTTACGAGGCAGGCATTGATTACGTTTTGTTTTTTGGAAACACTGATGGGTCTTCCGTTGAGTGTGGCGCCGGCACCTCTTTCCGCAACAAAAAGTTCGTCGATATAAGGATTATAGATCGCACCCAGCACCATTTTTTTATTATGCTCCAGCCCAATGGAGATGCAGCAGATGGGGATGCGGTGGGCAAAGTTCACGGTGCCGTCAATAGGATCAATGATCCATTTGTATTCAGAATCCTGTACCAGGTCACCGCTTTCCTCTGTGAGTATATGATGGTCAGGATAATTTTTCCTGATCACATCCATGATCGCTTTTTCAGAAGCATGATCAACTTCTGTAACCAGGTTATTGACACCTTCTTTGTTGGAGATTTTGAAATCAAGGTCAATGAACCTGCGCATTTCCGCTGCTGCCGCGTGCGTAGCTTCTAGTAGGGTGCTTTTGAGCATGAGCAAATATAGACAGAAAGAGAAAGAGTGGAGTGCGGAGAGCGGAGTGCGGCAAGGCTGTTATTATATTCAATATTATGTGATGCTCTTAAGCCAATGGCCAATAGCCAATAGCCAACAGCCAATAGCCAATAGCCCTCTCCCTTTCGCTAAAACGCGCAACGAGCATTCCCTTATATTCCTTAGGTTTGCCCGTTACCGTGAACCATCCGCATTTGAGGCTTTCCGTAATCATAGTAAACTACAACGTGAGGCATTTCCTTGAGCAATGCCTTTTTTCGGTTGAAAAAAGTTGTAAAGGCCTGGAAGCCGAAGTAATTGTTGTGGACAATCATTCCAGCGATGGAAGCATTGAATACCTGCAGCCTAAATTTCCTTCTGTTCTTTTTATTAGGAATGACCATAATGTAGGTTTCTCCAAAGCGTGCAACCAGGCCATGGCAATTGCACGGGGTAATTATATTTTGTTTCTGAACCCCGACACTATCGTGGAAGAGCAAACCTTTCAGAAGTGTTTAGAATTTTTTGAAGAGCATCCTGATTGCGGTGCCCTTGGTGTGAAGATGATTGATGGAGCCGGAAACTTCCTGAAAGAATCCAAAAGGTCCTTTCCCTCTCCTTCAACATCCTTATTCAAACTTTTCGGACTCGCCAGGCTTTTTCCCCGTTCCCGCACTTTTGCAAAATACCACCTTGGCCATCTTGATAAAGACCAGGATCATGAAGTGGATGTGCTGGCAGGCGCCTTTATGATGGTGCGTAAAAAAGTGCTGGAGCTAACCGGGGGTTTTGATGAATCATTTTTTATGTATGGGGAGGATGTTGACCTCAGTTACCGCATACAGAAAGCCGGCTATAAAAATTATTATTTCGCAGGCACTACCATCATTCACTTCAAAGGAGAAAGCACCAAAAGAGGCAGCCTGAATTATGTGAAGATGTTTTACAGTGCCATGAGCATTTTTGTAAAAAAGCATTATGGGGGTACCAGGGCGGGTTTCTTTAATGCCTCCATCCAGTTTGCCATTTGGGCCCGCGCCGTTTTTGCCGCGCTTTCCAAGTTTTTACGATGGGTGGGGCTGCCGGTGGTTGATGCACTTCTTATCCTTTTCTCTTTCTGGATTGTGAAAGAACTCTGGATTAATTATGTGAAAACGGATATCGTGTACCCCGGCAAATTATTACTTGTATCCTTCCCGGTATTTTCCCTGCTCTACCTGGTGGTGGCTTATTACGCGGGATTGTATGATAAATATTACAGGAGCAGCAACCTCGTGCGCTCCACTTTTTTCGCAACCATTTTCCTGCTGGCAATTTATGCCCTGCTTCCTGAAGCACTGAGGTTCTCAAGGGGCATTGTAGTATTCGGTGCCCTGCTGGCGCTGGTACTTATCAGTATACTACGGACTTTCTTGATCAGGGCAAGAGTGTTGTATGAGCCTGTAGACAGCATCTCACGCCCCCACATACTGGTAGCCGGCACAAGAGAGAACTATGCACAATTGCACCGCTTCCTCGGAGAGAAAGGTTTATCCGAACACCTCATTGGCCGCGTGGCGATTGGAAACAAAGAGGAAGATAGTGTTGCAGGCCTGCATCAATTGAAAGATTCCGCGGCCGGCTTGCATGCGAGTGAAATTATTTTTTGTTCCGGCTCCATCAGCTATCATGATATCATTAGTAAAGTGCAGCAATTGCAGGGCCGGTTCAGGGTCAGGTTTTTTGCCGGTGACAGTATCATAGGCAGTGATGACCGGGGCAGCCGCGGGGAGATCCTGAGCGCCGACAGTGGTTACCGGCTGGCCATGCCCGGCAACAGGCGCATCAAAAGACTGATTGATGTGGTGCTTGCCATCATCTTTATTATATTCAGCCCGGTGCTGGTTTTCTTTGTAAAGAAGCCGGGCAGGTTTATAGCAAATTGTTTCGGTGTCATTAGGGGTCAGCTCACATTTATCGGCTATGTGGGAGATGCGTCGGGACTGCCTTACCTGCGAAAAGGAATCATTGGACCCAACGGCGCCGTGCATACGAACAGTGAAGAGCTGCCGGCGGAAAGCTTAAGGATGATCAACCGCTGGTATGCCAGGGATTATGAGGTACTCCAGGATATCAGGCTGGTTTTTAATAACCTAAAGTACCTGGGGCGCTGAAGCCAATGTTCATCTTGGTATCTTTATTGATTAATTAAGATTTCGTGAATGGCAAGAATCATTGATATAAAAATTCCGAAAGCGATTGCGTCCGCACTGCGCCTGCCCGAGAACGACCCAAGGCGGCAGCAGCTCAGGGTTTTGAAAAAACTCCTGAAGAGTGCCCGGTTCACGGAGTTCGGCCAGAAATATTTATTTGATGAGATCCTGCTTAGCCGCCATATCGGGAAGGAATTCCAGTCGAGGGTACCGGTTTATGATTACAGCAAGATTTACGAGCAATGGTGGAAGAAAACACTTGACGGGGTACCGGATGTTACCTGGCCCGGCAAGATCAAATTCTATGCATTGAGTTCCGGCACTTCCGAAGCTGCCAGCAAATACATACCGGTTACCAAGGAAATGCTGAGGAGTAACAAGGTAAATTACCTGCGGCAGATCCTTTCTTTGTTTTCTTACGAAAACCTGCCGCGCAACGCGGTGACCAAAGGTTTCCTGATGCTGGGAGGCGCTACTGACCTGGAGAAGAACAAGGCTGGCTGGTATGCTGGTGACCTGAGCGGCATCCTTGCCAAGAACAGGCCATTCTGGTTCCAGACCTTTTATAAACCCGGGGGCCGCATTGCCAAGATCAAGGACTGGAATGAAAAACTTCACGAGATCGTTGAGAATGCGCCCAATTGGGATATCGGTTATATAGTTGGTGTTCCGGCCTGGTGCCAGATGTGTATGGAAATGATCATTGAACATTACAAGGTTAACACCATTCATGATATCTGGCCCAATCTCGGGTTTTTCGTACATGGAGGCGTGGCTTTCGAACCTTATAAAAAAGGATTTGAAAGACTGCTTGGTAAACCCATTGTGTACATTGAAAATTATTTATCCAGCGAAGGATTTATCGGGTACAAGGATCATGAGAATGCGAAAGGGATGAAGCTGATCCTGGACAATAACATCTTCATGGAATTCGTGCCTTTCAACGACAGGAATTTTGATGCGGATGGAAAACTCGTTGATAAACCCGAAGCTCTCATGATCCACGAGGTTGAAATGGGGCGTGATTATGCACTGTTGATGAGCACTAACGCAGGTGCATGGCGGTACCTGATTGGCGATACCGTAAGGTTTGTTGATCTTGAAAAAAATGAAGTGGTCATCACCGGCCGCACCAAACATTTCCTGAGCCTGGTAGGTGAACATTTGAGCGTGGACAATATGAATAAGGCCATAGAACTGGTGAGCGAGGAGCTGAATATCTGTATACCGGAATTCACCGTTGTGGGATTTCCTTATGAAAACCTGTTTGCCCATAAATGGTATGTGGCCTGTAATGATGATGTGGATCCGGGCCTGCTGGCTCAAAAAATTGACGGCCATTTGCGCCGCCTCAATGATGATTACGCAGTTGAAAGAACCAGCGCATTAAAAGAGGTTTTTCTTGACAAGCTCCCTGAAGAGGCCTTTATGAAATTTATGGAAAGCAAAGGCAAGCTGGGCAGCCAGCATAAATTTCCCAGGGTAATGAAGGGGAAAATGCTGGAAGACTGGAATAATTTTTTAAAGTCCTATACCTGAGAGATGGATCAACGACCTTTCTCCAAAGGATTTATTTTCATCCTGTAAAAACTTATGATCGAAACGATTGGAAAAGGTATCACCCTGGGCTTGCTGTTAAGCATTGCTGTTGGTCCAATACTTTTTTCTGTCATTAAACAGAGCATCAACAACGGGATTAAAGGCGGGCTTGCCTTCGTACTTGGCGTGTCTCTCAGCGATGTTTCCCTGGTGGTGGCCACCAATTTCTTTACTGAAATTTTCACCAGCTTCAATACCAACCGTACAGTGATTGGCATCATGGGCAGCACTTTCCTGATCTCGGTAGGAATCTACTATCTCTATTTCAAAACAGTAAAGGTGAACGAGCAGGGCACCCAGTTGATCAAATTCAGGAAGCGCGACTATCTCAAGATCCTGCTGGCGGGTTATTTCATGAACACGCTAAACCCCGGCATCATCATTTTCTGGCTGGTGCAGTCAGCGGCCTTTATTGAACATACCTATAACCAGCGTTTCACGATTTTTACTACTGCCCTCCTCTTTGTTTTGTCGGCCGACATACTCAAAGTAGTGCTGGCGGGTAAATTAAGGCAAAGGCTAACGATCAGGAACATACGATTACTCAATAAAATAAATGGAGTGATCCTGATTGGTTTTGGTCTTGCACTCATACTGGGCATTCTTTTATATAAACCTGCACAGTTTTAACAAAGTACCAGCATCATTTCTTTTTAAGTTTAATGATGAAACTTTGCTGGCTGCTTTTGCTCATGCTCATTAGCTGCGGAACCTTTGCCCAGCGAGGCGTGATTTTCATTAAAAAGAAAGGATATAAAAAAGTGGCAAGTTACGCCGAAGGCCAGCAGATCCATTTCAGGAATCACAAGGATGAACATGTAAAAGGAATGATCTGGATCGTTAGGAATGATTCGATCATGGTTGATGGACAGATGCATGCGGTGGGTTCCATTTCACGTATCTATGTGCGCGAAAAAAGCAGGATTGGAAGAGAAGTGCTGATAACGACCGGGGGTATTATAGCTACATCGGGACTCATGCGCCTTGCCGGATGGAGCAGGTTTGATGATGCACTATCTCACAATGCAGTGCTTGGATACGGCAATATCCTGGTCAGGAACCTGTCAAAATTCAAACGCAGGCAATATATTATCGGAAGGAAATTTTCAATACAGGCCCTTGATCTCCGCTTTTGAGTTCCAGTTTTTTTGATTGGTGGCTATATTGCAATGTGAAGCAGAAAGAATCCCGACTAAGAAAAGCCTGGCGTGTTTTAAGAAAAACATTGCTCATCCTTTTTATCGCGCAACTGGTTTATATCATCGTGCTCAAATGGATCGACCCTCCCATTACCATTACGCAGTTGCAAAACTGGATTGGCGGCCATGGCCTGAAAAGGGATTATGTGAACTACAGCGACATGAGTTACCAGGTAAAGCTTGCCGTGATCTCATCCGAAGACCAGAAGTTTCCCGATCATTCAGGCTTTGACTGGAAAAGCATCCGTAAGGCAGCCAAATACAATTCAAAAAAACCCGGCCGCTCCGTAAGGGGAGGAAGCACCATCAGCCAGCAGGTAGCCAAGAATGTATTTTTATGGCAGGGCCGCAGCTACATCCGTAAAGGGCTTGAAGCCTATTTTACCAAAATGATTGAATGGATCTGGGGCAAAAAAAGAATCCTTGAAGTTTACCTTAACGTGATTGAAATGGGAAAGGGTGTGTTTGGTGTAGAAGCCGCGGCGCAGCAATATTTTAAAAAACCGGCCGCCAAACTTACGCGCAAGGAAGCATCAATGATCGCTGCCAGCCTGCCTAACCCCAAGGTATATACGCTGAAACCCGTGCATCGTTATATCGTACCGAGAAGCCAGCAGATCGTGCGGCAGATGAACTATCTTGAAAAAGATCCGGATATCAAAAAGATCATCCGTTAGTTCTCCCCAATCGACTATCAATGGCATTCACTGCTGTTTTCAACCGTTCTGCATTGACACCGGAAACCATCGTCCAGGGCACACCTGAATGAATAAGAAGGTCAATGTAGGTCTTCAGCAGGCGGTCCCTGAATGCCTTGTCGGGGTATTCCCTCAAATCATCTTTTTCCCATGGCAGATCCGTATCACACAAAAGATAGTGGTCATAATGGCGGGATGCAATTTGTTTAAGGATCCAGTTATGGCAATTGCCAAAAGCCACTTCACACCACACCTTCATCACGTACATGTCGGTGTCAATAAAGTAAATTCCGCTCCTGGCTTTTTCAAACAATTCATCCTCCAGTTTCAACTGTCCTTTGGCGATCTGCAATAGATCCTGGTAGGTATAGGCTGCATCGAGTTTTACCAGGTATTCCCTTGCATATTCAGGGCACCAATTGGTCTGGTAATGAGCTGCCAGTTCTTTACACAAAGTGCTTTTGCCTGTAGATTCGGGTCCTATGATCACGATCTTTTTCATGGGTGGGAGGTGGCTTTTTGTTTCCATTCATATAAGCCCGAAAAAGCAAGCACTAAAAGAATACCATAGTAAACGCTGGTTATTTCTAAACCTTTTACAAAATATAGCGGTATGGAAACAATATTCGTTAAGATCCACCAGTACCAGCTTTCTACTTTTTTTCGCGCCATCAGGTACATGCCGGTGAATGCTGAAGCAGATGCAAGTGCATCAGCCCAGGGAATCACACCAGGATAAAACGCTTCCCTCAGGTAAACCAGGATCAGATAGATGACGGCGAACAGGAAGGCAAAAAAACCAATCTGCAATAACACTTGCTTTTTTGAAGAGTAGCTGATGTGCAGGATCGGATTTTTTAGCTGGTCCTTTTTGGCCCACACCACCCACCCGTAAATGCTCATGATAGTATAATACAGGTTAACGGATGCTTCTCCCACCAGGTGGTATTTAAAACTCAGGTAAACATAGAAACTGGTATTGATCAGGCCTACCGGGTACACCAGGATATTCTCTTTTTTGGAGAACCAAACGCTGGCAATACCGGTAACCACGGCTATGTATTCAAGAATCTTATCCAGGGGCATCGCTGCAAACCTAAGGAAGTCCATGGACGATAATTAAGGGTTCAAAGAATCTTCTTTGCGTTATTTCCTTTTTCTCCCTCAACGCTTGCCGCTGCCCGCTTGCCGCTGCCCGCTTGCCGCTGCCCGCGTGCGCTGACCGCGTGCGCACAAGTTATAGCGGAGGCGCAAGCTATAGCGAAGACTGGTTCTCTGCTGTAAAACTTTTGAACCTAAATTCCTTTATACCATTTACCGGGCCTGAGGTAGCGAACGCCTTTCCTTGTGATGAATCTTGTAGGGACCTGTCCTTTTGTTATCTGCACCACCTCAAAATGTAAATGAGGAAATGCAGAATAGCCGGTATTGCCGCTTTTACCGATGGCCTGGCCCTGGATAACCGTATCTCCTATATTCACCAGCACACCCTCCTTCTTAAGATGCCAGTAATGAGCCGCCGTGCCATCGCCATGGTCAATGATGATGTAATTTCCCTCGGTTAACATTTCATTCTTCAATCCTCCCTTATCAGAATCTTCCCGCATGGCAGTAACCACACCGGAGCGGGCCGCGCAGATGGTGGTTCCTTTCTTCATTTTGAAATCAAGCGCAAACTCACCTTTGTGCGACATTTTTGACTGGTAAGCCTGGATAAGCAGGTAAGATTTTCCTTTGAGGTAAGGAAGCGTATAAACAAAGCTGGTATCAGCTTCATAGTGGCCGGATTTTAATTGACGTACGGACAGCTCCTGTGCATGGAGGCAATACATAAGTATAAGGCCGAAAACCAGCAGCGCTGTTTTTTTCATACTTACAAAATAGCAAAATCTTTCAAAGCATATTAGTTACATTCATGTATGGGAATTTGCAGGTCGCCTGGTACATCCGCTATTTTTTCCAAGCTGGTGAACCCTCTTATCTGCATAACAATTATACTGGTATTGCTTTATGTGGGCCAGGATATTCTCAAACCATTTGCCTTCTCCTGCCTGATGGCGCTTTTGCTGGTTTCGCCTTCCAAATATTTTGAAGAACAGGGATTTCCACGGGGCGCCGCTGCCATGATCTCACTGATATTAGCAACGGTCCTCTTTGCAGTGGTTTCTTATTTCATTTCCAATTCAATAGCCAGTTTCAAAAATGACCTTCCACTCCTGATGGACAATATTGACCAGTCCATTGACCAGCTCAAGCTCTGGGTGCAGAATAATTTTGACCTCACCAAAAAAGACGCTGATACAGTAGTGGAAGCTTCCGCAGACAAAGTGGTGCCTTCCACATCATCCATTGTCAATACCACGGTGAATACGGTGACAGGAATTATTTTCGTTGGCATTCTTATTTTCATTACCACTTTTTTGCTGCTGCTGTACAGGGGGCTGATCGTTATATTTTTCCTGAAACTTTTTTCTGACCAGTATTCAGAAAAGATCCGCAGCATTTTTGCACAGACAAGATTCATCATCCGCAGCTATATCGTTGGGCTTTTCCTTGAAATGCTCATCGTTGCCGCAGTCAACTGCACTGTATTTTTTATACTGGGGATCAAGTATGCGCTGTTGCTGGGTGTAATAAGCGCGGTGCTTAATATCATTCCCTACATAGGCATTTTCGTTGCATGCATATTAAGCGCTTTGATTACGCTTACAACAGACACTCCCACTACGGTGGTATGGGTAGTGGTTTCACTGATCATCATTCACATGCTTGACAGCAATATCCTTATGCCGAGGATCATGGGCAAAAAAGTGAAGATCAACGCACTGGCTACCATCCTTGGCGTGGTGGTGGGCAGTGCGTTGTGGGGCATCCCCGGCACTTTCATGGCGGTGCCGATCATGGCCATCATGAAAGTGATCTTCGAAGAGATCGAAGCCTTCCATCCTTTCGCCATACTGATGGGTGATGATGATTCAGAAAAATCACTGACCAAACCCGTACTGCGCCGGCTGGCCAACTCGGTCCGGAAAAAACCTAAATAATTCAGGCAAGAGCGGGCCGGGGATTTTTCGTACGCGCGAAGAGTGCCACAATAAGAGAGACTATTGTTCCGATGATAGCCGTTTCAAAAAAATACCATATGCCCATGGCAGCAGGATTGGCCATCCATTTATAAGCATCCATGCTTTGTTTATGTTTGGCGATGGCTTCCGCTGAGGCGCCTTCCTCAACGAGTTTCCGGGTGGTCAGTTCCCCGTACTGTTCAAAAAACCCGGGGTTAACCAGGATGTAAACCAGCTCCATCAGGCCAACCAGCAAGGCCACTACAAGTGCTGTATATAAGCCCGCGAGAAACAGTTCTTTAAAACTGCCCAGGCCACCATGCTGTTTTTTAAAATAACGGATCGCAAAAATGATGGTAAGCACCAGGATGAGATAGCGCAGGTAACCCAGTGTTTCCACCATGGTGATGTCGGAAGTAGACATTTTGGAGAAATCACCAAATAAAAGGAATACCGCTGTGGAATAAACAATGATGATGAGGCCAGATAAAAGCCCGAAGCTGATCGCAGTTTTTTTCATAATTTTTTTATTCAAAATTGCAGGGCGCAGGTGCCGGGGTGTTTCATCCGAACGGGTGATTTACCTGGTACTTTCGGGTGATTTCAGGCTAGCCAGACAGAATATTGAGTTGTTTCGCCCTGGCAATGGCCTGGGTTCTGCGGTTCACATCCAGTTTGAAATAAATATTGTTGATGTGCTTTTTTACGGTGTTCTCCGAAACAAACAAAGCTTCCCCGATCTGTTTGTTGGTCAGTCCGCGTGCCACCGCTTCCAGGATTTCACATTCACGGTCAGTAAGCAAACTGTTAGACTTAACTGCCACTGCCGGTTCTTTTTCTATGACCTGAACGATAGTTTTCCTTTTCACCATCTGCATGGCTGCAAAAGCGCCAACACCCAGGAAGATGATGCCAATAAGGGTGATGTAAAGTTTTACCGAGAGCTGTCCTGCATTAAATCCATTTTCAAAAAACCGGATGGCAAAAATCAGCAGCGCAGAGGCGAGGCAAAGCCATAGCAGGTTTTTTGAAAAAAGAAATTTCATACCGTAAAAATAAGGAAGCTCTATTGAGCCCTGTATGTGCGACCGGGTTTTAGATAACGCGGTCCGTTTTTGGTCATGAACCTTGTTGGCAACTGGCCGCGGCCACCACCGGGCTGGGGTCCCCATACAATAAAATGGAGATGAGGAGTGGCGGAATACCCGGTACTGCCGCTCTTCGCGATCAGTTGTCCCTGCCTTACCGTGTCGCCTACATTTACCAATACACCATCATACTGCAGGTGGCCATAGTAAGCCTGTGAACCATCTATATGGCGGATGACTACCTGGTTGGCCTTGCGCAGGTATTTTTTATTGATGCCACCCTTTTTGAAACTTTCTTCCACTCTTACTACGATGCCTTCACGTGCGGCTGCAACAGGAGAACCTTTTTTCATTTTGAAATCAAGTGCCAGCCTGCCCTTATGTGAAAAACCGGATTTATAACCCTGCAGCAACAAATGGGAGTTTCCGGCTGGATAAGGCAGCGCATATACAAAACTGCTGTCCTCCTCTATGCCGCCCTCACCTGTGAACTGGTGCTGAACCCCACAGGAGCTAAAGAATATTATCAGTAAAAAGTAGGTAACTGTCTTCATGATCATGGATAAAAAAACGCATCCGCAAGGATCGTTCCTGCGGATGTTCTGGTTCATTCAAATTTAATAAAAAGCTTCCCAAAAAAAACCCAATTGGGCTGGCCGGACATGAAGCATGGGGCAAAAAAAATCTCCCGGGCAACGGGAGATCTATGTGTAAGAAATCCTTAGATTATTCAGCTTCAGCTACAACCTCTTTTACTTCGGGAATCATCCTTTTCATCATTCCTTCGATACCCGCTTTAAGAGTGATCATGGAGGAAGGACAGCCGCTGCAGCTTCCCTGGAGCATGAGGTTTACAACACCCTCATCGTAACTTTTGAACTGGATAGCGCCCCCGTCCATTTCAACGGCGGGACGAACATAATTGTCCAGCAACTCCTTGATCCTTTTCACCACATCACTGTCATCGGCCAGCACATCATTGCTGCTTTCCGGTTTGCGGGAGGCCACTTCCTCTTCATTGATGACAGCCTTTCCCTCTTCCAGGTATTCCTTTAAAAATTCACGGATGGCGGGAATTACATCTGTCCAGTCCGTATCAGGGGTTTTTGTCAGTGTTACAAAATTGGAAGCGATAAACACGGATTTGATAAAAGGAAAACCAAATAACTCCACGGCAAGCGGAGAGGGTTTGGCGGTTTCAACATCCGGGAAATCAATGCTTTTCCCAGGATAAAGAAGTTTATTGGCTACAAACTTCATAGTCTCCGGGTTGGGAGTCATTTCAGTGTATATGCTGATAATTGGGTTGCCTGTCTTGATCATGCAGCAAAATTAAGTATTAGCC
>JAEYUA010000102.1 GCA_023433755.1 Bacteroidota bacterium
TGGTTTTGGGTTTCAACGGACCTGATATAATCTCCAAAATGAATAGCGGGAATGATCTTCCGCTGTCCCTGTGCTGAAAGAAAAAGAAATATCGTGAACAGCGATAATAAAAAACTTTGCAATAGTACGATGAGCATTGATGAAAAGGCCGTTGTTGCCCACCCCGGAATGGCCTGGCTGGTAAATACCCTGATATAGCTCACGACCAGGATCGCCAGTAAAGAAATGCCGATCATAACCAGGGAAAAGACCAGGAGCCTGCTCGCGATCCTTTCAATGAAAACACTGATGGCTGCCAGCCCATGTAACAACAGCGCGTTAAAGTTCATTCCGGATTTTCCCGAAAGCCTTGTACTTCTGTTGGCAATGATTTCACGGTAAGGGATCGCTGATTTGATCAGGGTTCCACCCAGGTGGTTCCAGATCTCGCTATGGTGGATGAGTTTTTTTGCATCCGCAGCAGGCAGGAGCATAAAATTTCCAAAGGAAATTTCCTTGCCCGTAAGTAACCGGAACAACTGGCGGTAAACCAGGTAATAAAAACGGAAGGGCCCCGGCTCACTTCTTTTGCCTCTTTTGGCTACGATCACCTGCCTGTGTTTTTCGAAATTGTCAATGAGTGCCGGCAGGTAAGAAGGATCATCTTCTCCATCGCAATCCATCACGATAATTGCATCATACTGCAGATTGTGGCTGGCCCAGGCCATTCCCACGGCTATGGCTTTCTGGTGACCATGATTGATATGGAGGTGGATGACAGTGAGTGGAAGTTTGGTTTTGAGTTGAATTGCTCCCGGCGTTCCGTCATTCACTACCAGCAACGAAAACCTTTGGTTCATTCCGGCTGTTACATTTTCCAGAGCAGCCGCAAAGGCAGCGAAGGCCGCTTCATCCTTATAAAGCGGGGTGAGGATCAAAATATGTGCACCTGGCTGGTTCAATGCGAAAATCTTTTTTTCAATCGGAGGAAAGGGCTTTCAAAATAATGATAACTGACTACACTTAGTAGTATTGCAGCAACTGTTGGCACGAGGGATGAAACGAAACTTGCATAATTTTCAGAATAACCCTGCCACCATTCAATAATGGATGATTTCCATAATAAATAGAGGGGCCAATGGAAAATATAAAGCCCAAAAGATATTTTTCCGAAAAATTTCAATATGGGATTATCGAAAATTACCACGATAAAATTTCTGTTCCCTCGAGTTGCTTCATGAACCAGTAAGCCAAACATCATTGCAAAAGTAGTATAACCAACCAGTGGGAGATAAGGGAAAGAAAAGTTATATAACCTGTTGATGAAATCAAACATAAAGTTGATTCCGGCAAAACTGATAACAATCCAAAAAGTGGTTTGACTCAAAAATTGCCTGTTGAATTTTTGAATAAGTGCTACCATACAACCAATGCAGATCCCGTCAATTCTCGTAAAAGTGTACAAGTTAAAATAGGATACTTCAACTGTATTGATCCATATATAAAGTCTAAGGAATAATACAAGTGCCAATATTATGATCAGGAAATACAAAAGGAGTTTGGCTCTTTTTAAAAGCAAAATTATAAATGGCCAAACCAGGTAAAATTGTTCTTCTACTGCCAGCGACCAGTAATGATTTAGAATGCCTATCCCGGGAGGTTGTTTGAAACTATAAAGCCAGTTCTGCAAAAATGTCCATAACCACACCTGGTGGTTTATATAATATTCAAACAAATTATAAAAGCGGGTAACATTGGGAACAATAATCAAAAAGATAAGAAGGCTTAAAAAATAAAGTGGGAAAATGCGAAGGGCCCGGCGAACATAAAAGTTTCGCAGAAAATGCTTTTCATTCACAGAGTCCACCAAAATATTTGTTATCAGGTATCCTGATAATACAAAGAACAGGTCAACGCCTATCCATCCGAAATATGATAATTTTAAAAAGGTAAAATTGTGATGTATCAGAACCAGTATGATCGCCAGTCCCCTGATACCATCCAGGGCGGGATGATGCAGGTTGTTCGGACGGCTTTGGTTCATGGTATTGGTCAGATCCGGTTATTTGTCCAAAGATAATTTCCTGAGGATATATTTTCCAATCATGTCAAATTCAATATTAACCTCCATGGACTCTCTCAGGTACTGCAAATTGGTATGCTGTAAAGTATAAGGGATGATGGCCACCCTGAAGCTCTGTTTTTTTACATCAAACGCGGTTAAACTAATGCCATCAATACAAACCGATCCTTTTTCAATAAGCAGGGGGGCATACCGGGGGGCGAACCTGAATTCAAAAACATGACTCCCTGATTTATCCCTGATCTTTTTGCATACGGCGGTAGTGTCCACATGTCCCTGTACAAAATGGCCGTCCAGCCTGCCGGAAGGTATAAGGGCCCGCTCCAGGTTAACCCGGGAGCCGGTCTGCCATTGGTGGAGTGCTGTCTTTTTCAGGGTTTCCTCGATGGCGGTTACCCGGTGTGCCCCGTTTTCAACCGCTTCTACGGTGAGGCAAACACCATTATGCGCAACACTTTGATCTACAGAAAGTTCCGCTGAAATGGGTGATTCCACCCAGAAAGTTTTATTCGTTCCTTCCAAAAAGATCTCCCTTACCTGGCCCTGGCACTCGATGATTCCCGTGAACATGGGGTAAAATTCGGGTTTTTGCATTTTATTTTGGAATAAAATGGCATTCTTGCTTATCTTCGCCTCCCGAAAAAATCGGAATAAAAAATCATTTAAGGAGGTATATACATGTTAATCATTGATTCAAAAGACTGCGAAAACATCGATAAGGCCCTTAAGAAGTACAAGAAGAAATTCGAAAAGGCCAAGATCCTGTTGCAGTTGCGTGAAAGGCAGTCCTTCACCAAACCTTCCATCAAAAGGAGAGGCCAGGTGTTGAAAGCTGTTTACAAGCAACAGATCGCGAGCGGAAAGATCGAAGCTTAAGCGCTTGCCTCCCCCACATATTTTATAGCTGCAAGGTATTTGCTACTTTGCAGCTATTATTTTATGCATACTTCCCATTCCGTTCTCCAGCCTTTTTTGCAATACCTCAAATTTGAAAAAAGGTATTCCAGGCACACCCTTCTTTCGTACGGGAACGACCTCAATGCTTTTTTCGATTTTATCATCCTTCAGTATGGTGAAACTGATTTGGAGGAAATCACTCATACCTATATCCGTTCCTGGCTGGCATCCCTGAAGGATGAAGGTTATACTTCCAAATCAATCAACCGAAAGATCTCTTCCCTCAAATCATTTTATAAATTCCAGCTTAGGACCGGTGTGTTGAAACAGTCGCCAATGAACCGGGTCATTGCACCTAAAAATGAAACCCGGCTGCCGTCATTTGTGGCAGACGGGGATATCAGGACCCTTTTTGAACATGTTGAATTCAGTGAGGGCAGGCTGGGGGAAACTGAAAGGCTGCTGATGCTGATGTTATACCATACAGGCATGCGCCTGGGTGAACTGATCCATATCAAATACAGCCAACTCGACATTTCCAACAGTACCATCAAGATCCTGGGCAAAGGGAATAAAGAAAGGGTCATTCCCGTTAGTCCGCGGCTTTTATCCGAAATCAAAGCATACAGGAAGGCAGAAGAGCATCCGGGAGAACTTTTATTCCTAAACCAGAAAGGAAAAGCTTTCTCGCCACGGGCAGTTTACACGATAGTGAGAAAATACCTTTCCCTGGTAACCACGGTGGAGAAAAAAAGTCCGCATGTGCTTCGTCACAGTTTTGCCACCCATCTCACCAATAACGGGGCTGATCTCAACGCTGTAAAGGAACTGCTCGGTCACAGCAGCCTTGCCTCCACCCAGGTCTACACGCACAACAGTATCGAGAAGCTTAAAAACATCCACAAAAAAGCACACCCAAGGGCCTAAAAATTTTTACTTATCATAAGAAATTAAGTGGGGCTTTACTTGGCGGAAAATGTATTGTAGAGTAACTTCATAGGGAACCCGAAAACAGTTCTTTATTTATTGTTTCATTTTCAAAATGCGATTACCATGAACGTTAACATTCAAACAGTGCATTTCGATGCGGATAGCAGGTTGATAGAATATGTAAACCAAAAACTCGCAAAACTTTCTCAGTTTCATGACCGCATCATTAATGTGGATGTGTTTTTAAAACTGGACAATGTAGTACACAACATTAAAGACAAGATCGCAGAAATCAGAGTAAGAGTACCCAGGTCTGAGTTCTTTGTAAAATCAACAAGTAAATCATTCGAAGCTTCTTTTGATGAAGCGCTAGAATCAATGGTAAACCAGATAAAAAGAAAAAAAGAAAAATTAGCAGCCTGATTATAAAATCCCGATTCGTCGGGATTTTTTATTTATTAACCTCGCCGGAAAATCGGTATAGCCTGTAACCTGCCGAATCAACCAGTGGTTCAAATCCCATGATCTTAAAATCCCTGAAGGAAGGTTCCTCCTGGTTCTTTGTAATCATCCACCTAATGCTGCCGCTGGAGATTTGTTCCCTGAAATTTTTATAGTCATACACCTTCCTGTCCCAGCTTGTGAAATAAACGATCTCGTATTGAGGCAGTACCGCCTGCCGGAAAAGGAAATTATTGAGAAAGCTGTGAGGGCTGAAAAGATTGATGAATACTTTCTGTTCCGGGTCATCAGACATTATCCTGGAAGCGAGCAGTTTTTCTTTTTCATAAAGATTTTTTTTGTCGGCATTACCAAACCTGGCCTCGCGGTACAACGGGAAAGAAATAAGCAAAATCTTCACCGCCAGGATAAATGACAAAGCCCATACAGGAAATAAAGACTCATAAAAATTCCTGTGATCTTTCCAGTAATAAGCAGCGGCCATTAGCAGGAGAGTCCAGCTTTCCGTGAAATAATTGATGTGTGATCCGAATTTAAATGATAAAGCCAGGCTGGCAAAAAACTGGATCACCATGGCCCATCCCAGGATTTGAAGCAATCCGTTGTTTTCTTTTTTTGACTGCAGGAAAATCAAAAAACCGATGGGAACCCAAAGCAGGCCGAAAGAGGCAAAAAATGGTTTAATGATGTTTGCCCAGAACAGCCCCAGGTTAACACCATTGTTTACTCCCATCACCAGGTTCGCGTAAATAGCGGGTACACCCCACTTTAGGTGCATCAATACGATAGCCAGCATGATGAAAATTCCATAGGCAGCAAACCACCACCAGAGTTTATATTGTTTTTTTAACACCATCCAGGCCCCAATAATCAGTGGGAGGGTGAAGGAAGATTGTTTGGTGAAAAGGGCCGCGGCTGCGAAAAGTGCGCTGGCTAAGAGCAGCGACCGTTTGTTGTTTTTAAAGGAAAGAAGAAGAAAACAGAAAGAAAGAAAATACAGCAGGTGATTAAGGCTGTCGGGCCGGGCAAAGGATGTGATCTCAAGGAAAATGAAACCCAGTATTCCCACTGCTGCCCCTCTCACCAGGGGCATTGAAAAGGTTCGGGTACAGATGATGGATAAGGTGGCTGCCATCAGCAGGTTCAATGCGAGGGAAACTGACCTGTTGAGGATAAAAACCTGCTGGACCTGCGCGGGATCAACCCCAAGCAGATTTCCAATGGAAGTGGTGAGCAGGTAATAAAGAGGGCCGTACTGGTTGATGGAGTAGGGAGGAAGTTCAGGATCGGTGTAGAGCGGAAGATCTGCAAGTGAACGCTGGATGAAATAAACCACCGCGTTTTCCACCCCTCCCAGATCGGGCTGAATACTGAAAACCAGGAAAATCCTATAGGCCAAGTAAGAAAAAAATGCGGTCAGAAATAGCCACAGCAGCAGGTTGTAGTACCGGTGATCCTTCATAATCTGCAACAAACTAAATCAATTTCTCAAAAAAAACTTTTTGCCATTGTTGAGAATTGTCAAATTCCTTTACCTTTGCCTTCCCAAAAAATGGGGTAGCAGCTTATTGACTATCAAAAAGATGCTTCCGGATTAGATCTAAGGTTTTTCAGACTTTTTATTCAAGCCGGCCAACCATTTGCCACTTTAGCTCAGCTGGTAGAGCAACTGATTTGTAATCAGTAGGTCGTTGGTTCGATTCCGACAAGTGGCTCCGAGAATGAAGTATATGGTGCAGAAGGTGAAAGGTCATACCTTAGCAACCCTGAATCAGGCTTCATGTTGAAATAAATACTGTGAAGATGGTGGAAACATCATTCAGCAGGGCAGGTTCCAGAGCGGCCAAATGGGGCGGACTGTAAATCCGCTGTCTTTCGACTTCAGAGGTTCGAATCCTCTCCTGCCCACGAACTTAAATTTGCATTCGCAAATTTGAGTGAGTCCGCCATAGCTTTTTCATTCCG
>JAEYUA010000138.1 GCA_023433755.1 Bacteroidota bacterium
CGCCTACGCGGTAACGGAATTCACCTCCGAGTTTGAAATTCATATTATCATAAACGGCGAAATTCCATTTGTCAAAATTGATATCACTAGAAAGTAATCCTTTGATACCCTTAGTATAGTTGAGTTCCAGTACCGGGTATTTGGATCCTATGGGCACTTTGCTGTTAGGATATTGAATGTAATACATGCCGGGCTGGTAAGAAACCATGGCAGAAACCACAGAAGCCTGGTGTCTATTGAATGCAATATGTTCCAGTTCGTATGGATGATTAGGTGTGATTGGTCTTTTTGTTTTTGCAAAGCTGTAGGAGGTTGAATTGGATAGCGGGATCCTGTCTTCCCAGGTAGCTTTCAGCTCCATGCGGAATCCATTCTCAAATCTTCTTCCGTAACCTACCGTACCAAACCAATTCTCATAGATCTTTAAATAGTTTCTTTTCGAAAGCAGGGTGTACAGGCTGTTGGTCAGCGCATCAATCGGGTTGTCGTGGTTGAACTGGGAAACCCTTTTTCCCCCACCCAGGACAAGTTGCCTGTTTCGGTAATCATTTCGTTTAGGCTTCACCGTAAGACTGAGGTGGCCGTTCACATGCTCATTGTTGAACCCATATCGGAGGTAGGATTCCAGCGAATAGAAATGTTTCCCTTTTCTTCTCCTGATGTCCACCCTTTGCCTGATACCCGCCACCAGTCCTTCAACGGTATTGTATTCCAGGTTTTTCAGCAGGGGGGTGAATGACCAGGTGGTATAAGCGGACCGTCCATAAAAAGTATGGTTAGCGCCACCCCAGAAAAACTGGAGAGGTTTTACCGGCTTTTGTCTTTTACGAAGCGAATCGATGTTCAACTTTGAAAAAGAATCTCGGTCGGCCTGGCGGATGCTGTCTTTGAAAACATAATTCCTTTTTTCATCTGGCTCAAGGGGTACGGGCCGTATGTTGGCCCAGTAGCTGCTGTCTTTACGGTTCGCATTGGAATCATAGGACATCAGGATCCTGTTGAAATGTTTTTTCGTGAAGCCCGGATCAAGATCATATTGGGAGTATACATTTAAAAAATTTCCGGTGATGTCAAATCCGAACATGCCGGCAGACAGGTAAACCACCTGGTTCTGCGTGCGCCAGACCTCGGAGGTAACCGGTGCATGGATCTGCCGGATCTGCAGGGTATCTATCAGTTCCAACTGGTATTGTTTGGTCGTCATCAGGTCAAGACTGTGGATGCGCCATTCGCCATCCACGATCTGCAGGTATCCCTGGAATAGTGGTTCGTGTTTGCGGCGAGGCGTAACCCTGATGCGGTCGATCATTTTATCTCCTTCAAAAAAATTGCCTTCATAATTAAAGCGGTAATAATGAAAGGCATTATCAGAAAGAGGTGAAATAAATCCCCTTGGATTGAGGCTGTTGGAAAAGACGCTCACATTGGATTCGTACATGTTGATGAAAAAAGGAAAGCTGATCCCATAACCACCACCACTTTCACGTGCAGAGATCACGTTCATTTTGATCTTGCCAGGTTTGGCATAAGAAACCTTTGTCACCGATTCAGACAAAAAAAGAATGCCTTTGCCTGCGGAATCAATCCCATCTCTTGCCATATCCTCCCTTTCTATCTTCTGCCCCATGAATTTATCAGGAACGCTGCGGGTGCGCATCAGTCCCTTGATATAAACTTCCACTTCAAATGAATCTACCTGGTTATTATAGTAACTTCTCTTTTTGATAGTCTGCCGCATGATCTCCAGGGCGGGATCTTCTCCTTTCTTAATGATCACTTCATCCATGGAAAGAGCCTGCAGTTCCAGAACGAAATCAACAACAAGGTCTTCGGTGCCAACAGTGATCTTTTTTTCGATTGCCTGGTAACCCACATACTGGCATACGAGTGTGTAACTGCCCGCACGCAGATCAATGCTGTACATGCCCTGGCTGTTGGCTGCGGCACCTCTTGATGTGCCTTTAACCGTAATGGATGCAAAGGAAAGCAGGGAACCCTTGGTATCTTTTATCGTTCCGGTGATGCGGGCTGCATATCCATTGAGCGAAAAAATGATTAATAGAAAAGTAAGGATGATCTGGTTCATAAGCAGGGTTGGTGAAACGAATGTAAAACGAGGAGGGAAAGGAAAAAGTTAAAAGTCAGAAGTCAGAAGTCAGAAGTCGGTAGTCTGAAGTTCAAAGTCGAAAGTTCAAAGTTGAAAGTTCAAATCGCAACGGCCAGTAGCCACTCACCTCTGCGTTATCTTTATTCAAAGAAATTTCTCTGCGCATTTTCCTTACCTACTTCTTCGCCAGCCATCCGTGTGCGCTGTCCGCGTGCGCTGACCGCGTGCGCCGAAGCTTTAGCGGAGGTGCAAGCTTTAGCGAAGGCTGGCTTGTCCGCCGAAGCTTCAGCGAAGGCGGGTTCTCTGCGGTGAAGAAATCTTAAATTCTTCTTCGTCTACGGGGAGCCCTTATTGAACTGCCTGCCATTCCTGCAAATCCACCTACAAGTCCGCCAACAATTGCTGTTACCAACACTAGTAAAATGGAAGAACCTCCCAGTGGAAGAAGCTCTGCGATTTTCCTGGAAAGAATACTTTCGTTTTGGCTGTCGATCCAGAATGCTACGATGGCCCACATGATAAAAATTCCAAGGAAACCGGAAAGAAAGCCTGTGCCTGGTGATTGTGGTATCAATAGTGTAACCAGCAATGCAACTACAGCAATACTCCACCAGGGAAGCCAAAGACCTGCCAGGTAGCCGAGTGCAGCGATAAGAAGAACCGACAATAATAATCTCATGTATAACAGATCAGGATTTGATAAAACTTAATTTGGCAATAATACGTTTGTCCCCGGCCTCACCGGCTTTCATCATCCACAGCGGATAATATTTACCCTGCGCCCAGCTATCAACCATATTATCATAAAAAGGACTACCGGGGTTACCGCTTTGTCCGCCCGGGTATACACCATAGGCTTCTGTTTCCTGGGCCAGGTGCACCACCATCCGCCAACTAGGGCCATGAGATTTTGTTGTAGCATTGATCACATTACTCCATCCGCCAACATTTACTTTTCTTGCGAAGGGCATCACGGCATCACGAAGAAGATGCATAATGGCAGGTTCTTTGAATTTGGCCCATTCCAGCCTTCCGTTGCTTTCCTGTTTTTTAAGTTCAGCAGCAGCCAGTACCAGCGCCTTAGTCACCAGTTCTCCGATCGTTTCACGATTGGGTGTATTGATATTGTCAATATACCTGAATGCAGAATCCCTGTTGATCCATTCCAGTAATGTTTGTTCATCAGGCAAACCTATTACCAGCGAATCTTTATTCCATTCATCTTTCCAAACTAAATTCTCAAGTGAATCGAACCAGCATTGAAAAATGGTGGTACCGGTTGATGTGGGAGATGCCACCAGGTCCCAGTTCCGGAACATATCAAGATAGCGGCTGGCATCCGCATCAAGTTCGCCTGCATTTACATATTTAAGCAGCATAGGCCTGGCTGATTCAGCGAATACATGGTAATTATCATTCTGCAAAGCCTTCATATCATCCGGAGTGACCTGCTGCATCGCAGATAGTTTACGGCTGATAGCTATCCCCCTTGAAGTAATATAACCACCGGGGATAAAATAAGGATAGGTTGAATCAACGGCCCGCTGGTTGGCACTCTGGATATAGCCCGTATCAGGATTGAAGACATGAGGATTTTCTTCCTGTGGAATATAACCCTGCCACATATAGCTTGAATCTTCACCCGGCATCAGGTACATCCCCTGGCCATACCAGCGTGCGGGGAATTTACCCTGTTGCCATAATGCGATATCACCTGACTTGCTGGCAAAAACAAAATTCTGTCCCGGGCAGCTAAAATGTTTGATCGCTTCCAGGTAATCATCATAATTACGTGCCCTGTTCAGTTTGTAGAAAGTAAGTCCTTCATTGGAAGGTTCATGTGCCGACCAGGTAACAGCAATAGCTTTATTACCCGAAATATTTTTGGAAAAACTTTTATCATACATCACCGGTCCAAAAACGGTAAAGGCGATTGTGTCATAAACATCTGCGCCTCCCCTCACCCTGATGGTGTCGATCCGGAGAGTAGCCTGTTCCCATTTACTATTGAACCAGTATTCTTTTTTGCTGTCATCCCTGAAACGGATTTCGTAAAAATCCTTTACATCCCGCTGTGAATTGGTTACACCCCAGGCAATATCATTATTAAAACCAATGATGATATTGGGAGAGCCCGGGAAAGTAACTCCATACACATTCAGGTTGGGCGTGGTGATCTGCATTTCATACCAGATGGAGGGGAAGGTAAGTTCGAGGTGGGGATCATTGGCAAGAATGGGTGAACCGCTTTTTGTTTTTTTACCGCCTACCACCCAGTTATTACTGCCGTTGTTGGGATCCTGTTCGGCATAACTGTTTACCAGCACACTGTCCTTTCTTCCAAAATAAAGGGAATCAGCAGTGGCAGGAACAACAGGCACCATGCCGGCTGTATCAAACCTGGTGCCTGGCGGAACAATGGGTGCCAGTGAATCAGGCACCTGAGGATCCAGCGACATCATTTCTTCGAAGCTGAAGGAAAGTTTGGTTTGCGTGAGGGCCAGGTCCGGACTATAATCCGCAAGCGTTTTACTCATCTGCTTCAGGAAGAGCGCGATCTTAAGATTGGACCAGGGTTCAGGCTGGTAATCCAGTAATTTATATTCAAGAGGAAGCGTGCTTTTTGTAAGAGAATGGATGTAGGCATTTACGCCTGCTGTATAAGCATCGCAGGTAGCTTTGGATGCGGGATCGGCTTCAAATTCCCTGAGTGCTTTCTCCGCGGCATACACCATGCCCAGCCTTCGCTGCTCCCTGTCAAAACCGATATAACGGGGATCATTACCCATTTTTTCACTGATGCGACCAGCGGCTGCAAAAGTTTGCAGTTCCATTTGCCACAGGCGGTATTTGGCATGGAGATAACCCTGCACGTAATAGGCGTCTTCATCATGTTCGGCAAATACATGCGGCACGAGGCGGTCGTCGAGGTATACATCCACTTTTCCTTTAAGACCCTGCAAATGAATTTCTTCATTACGGTCTCCATTCACAGATTCCGCGTTTTGCCAGAATCCCTGCTGTGGACTAAGAAAGCGGCCGAGCGGTGGAATGGCGCCCCATTTATTATCCAGGGCAATTATAAGCGCAATGGTAAGAATGGTACCGGTAATAAAAGGAAAGATTCTCATAACAGTGGGGGAAAGATAGAAAGAATAAGGGAAAGCTGGGTAGGGTCACTAATAGCTGGTGGCTATTGGCCATTAGCCTATGGCTAATTGAACGCCCCTGTCATTCATTTCACCCGCCATATTTTTCAGTTAAAACATTTTTGACATGCGTTGGGGTTTTCGCAGATGTATCATTGGTAAAATATTCAACAACCCTTAACCATTTTTATGAAACCGTTTTGCCAGGCTCACAAGGCATTCATGCCGCTATTATTTCTGTTCAGCCTAATGCTGATTTCTTCCTGCAAAAAAGATAAGAAAACGCTGCCTCCTGCTCCCGCATTTCATTTGCGGGTTAGTCCTTCGGAACTGGTGGCCGGAAATGCGGGAAGTGAAAAGATTTTTACCATAGAAGCCAATAGTGCATGGACGCTCTCTTTCCCTGCAGGCACAGACTGGATCCAGGCGGATAAGTTAACCGGAAATGGCGATGCGAATGTAAAACTGCTTGTGACAAAAGATAATAACACCGGGCAGAAGAGAACTGTAATGCTGACTGTAGTTCTTGATAACGGGAAAGCAGATCCTAAACAGGTAAGAATAGAGCAGGATTCAGTGGCGGTACAGCCAGTGAGCATCGACTGGAAAAAAACGCTTGGAGGATCAGGTAACGACCTGGCATTGGGAATAATACAGGTGCCTGGTGGTGGCCAATTGATATTTGGCCGCACCACCAGCAGCAATAATGGCGATGTAAGCCAGAACCATGGTGCTGTGGATATGTGGCTGGTGAAAATGAATGATGATGGCAGCAAGGCATGGGAAAAAACCTATGGTGGATCAGGTGATGAAGTGGCAGCAGCCGCGGCGCCAACGGCTGATGGCGGATTTGTGGTTACGGGATACACCGCATCTAACTCAACCGGTGATGTAGGCGCCAATCATGGCGGCCTTGATTTCTGGGTCATTAAGATTTCAGGTAACGGATCATTGCAATGGCAAAAAACGCTAGGCGGCAATCATGATGACTGGCCCCATGCCATAACGGTCACCACCGAAGGCAAAATAGCGGTGGCTGGTTTTACAAAGTCCAACAATACCGGGGATGTAGGCGCCAATCATGGAGGTGAGGATCTCTGGCTGGCCGTACTCGAGAACAATGGAAGTCTTGCGTGGCAGAAAGTTATCGGTGGAAATGGTTCAGAAACAGCAAGGGCCCTGGTTCCTGTTCCCGATGGCGGATTGATTATAGGTGGCAATACAGGCAGTAATAATAATGGTGATGTGCCGGCGGCAAAAGGCAGTACAGATTTCTGGCTGATGAGAGTAGACAAGAACGGTGGTATCACCTGGAACAAAACTTATGGCGGCAATAACATTGAAGAACTGGCCAGTCTTGCGATTGCCACTGGCAATACCGTGCTGGCTGCGGGCACAACACGAAGTAATAATGGTGATGTTACAGGTGCTAAAGGCAGTGATGATATGTGGCTGACGCAAATTGATATGGCCAATGGACAGTTGAAATGGCAGAAAGTATTTGGAGGTACAGGTGCGGATGGAGCCAGGGCCATTGCTGTTACACCTGCTGGAAAAATCCTGCTGGCTGGTTATAGTTATTCCCATAACAGTGGTGATGTGGGTGCGGGCAATGGCGCTGGAGATTTCTGGGTGCTTGCCCTACAATCCAACGGAACGGTTTTATGGAAAAAGCTATTGGGTGGAAATGATGAAGAACAGGCCTTTGGTGTTTCAGTTTCCGGGCAGAATGGTTACGTGGTGACTGGATATACGCATAGTCATAATACCGGTGACGTGGGGGCGAATCATGGCAATAGTGATGTGTGGGTGGTGAGGGTGAGGGAATAGCGGCTAGCGGCGAGCTTCTAGCTGCGAGCTGCGAGATTTTACGCGAACATACATTTGGAATTCGATCATGGAGTTAAAATGAATTTCATTCTTTCGTTAACTACTTACCGTCTTCTCGCCTTCCCGGCCCTATTATCAGTTATAAGAAATAGCCGGGAAGCCGGTAAGAAGGTAGTAGCTGTCGTGGAGGTTGTGAGTATGATATTTATTTTTGGAGAAGCAATGAGCTACTATCTGCGAGCATTGAGAAATGCCTATGGTGATTCGATCATTTTTTTTATCAGCATTTTTGGATTTGAACGACCCTTCACGCAGCTCATAGCTAGTAGCTCGAAGCTTAATGTCCTGAACCTTACACCCTGCTCTTTGCTCCTGCCGTCCTTCTAACCCACAAAGCCCCCACCATCTTCCTGTACTCCACATAATCTTCTCCATATTCTTCTACAAGTTTTTCTTCTTCAAATTTTATCCCGATCAATGTATAAACTGTAATCACAACATTCATCACCAGTAATGATAAATGGGGAAAGATCAATAGCAGTCCCCAAATAAAAATGAAGGTGCCTAAATAAAGGGGATGCCTGATATAGCGGTGTACACCGGTTATGATCAGTTCATTCCGGTGTTGCTCAAAGAAGAGGCTTTTCAATCCACTGAGGCTCATGAAATATTTACGGATGCAGACCAGCATCAATATAAGGCCGCTGACTGAAACCAGTATTCCTGCAATATCAGTGGCAATTGATTTTTGAAATAACAGGATGGGCGGGATCAATAGCTGGTAAATCAATATCGCCACCAGGGTAACGAATGCAAATAGCACGTAAAAGATCCGGTAAAAGCGGAACCGGTGTCCCATCTTTATTTCTGCCGCCGCCTTGACCTTTTTATGTGCCAGCACGCTGTGTATCACACCATACAGGATCCACATCACTGCCAGCA
>JAEYUA010000249.1 GCA_023433755.1 Bacteroidota bacterium
TCAATAACATGACCCGTATTGTTCTTTTACTGGCCCTGGTATCAATGGCCTGCAATAATTCCAAAAAAATGACCAATAGCAATGCCGCGAATGAAGAATGGATCTCCCTGTTTGATGGAAAGACCACCAAGGGATGGCATACCTATGGAAAAACCACAATAGGAAAAGCCTGGAAGGTGGAGGATGGCGTACTGAGGCTCGACGCGGCCGCCAAAAAAGAATGGCAGACTGCAGAGGGCGGCGACATCATTACAGATGAAAGTTTTGAAAATTTTCATCTGAAGCTCGACTGGAAGATTTCTCCAAAAGGCAATTCAGGAATCATATTTTACATTCATGAAGATCCTTCCAAATACAAATACCCCTGGGAGACCGGCCCCGAAATGCAGGTGCTGGATAATGGAACGGAATCCAGCCCCGGACATCCTGATGGAAAGATCGTCTCGCATCGTGCGGCTGACCTGTATGACCTGGTGGTGGCCAAAGAAAAAGTTAAGCCTACCGGTGAATGGAATACAGCGGAGATTATTGCCAACCAGGGTAAATTGGTTTTCCGTATGAACGGGGAGGATGTGCTGGAGACTACCATGTGGGATGAAAACTGGAAACAGATGGTAGCCAAAAGCAAATTCAAAAGCATGCCAGGCTTCGGAACATTCAGGCAGGGTAAGATTGGTTTACAGGATCATGGTGATGATGTATGGTTCCGTAATATCATGATCAGGAAATTATAAATTCTCTATTTTCTTTTTACCAGGAAGAGCGTCCAGCAGGTCGCTCTTTTTTTTGTTATAACGCATAATGCTGAAAGCAATGAATCCAACCAGCATAGCGAGCAAATAAATAATAGCCCCGATCAGCATGATGCGGTCAAAACTGTTGCGCAGGAAATAATACACACCGGAAAAAACCAGTTCCGCGGCTGTCAGCACAAGGTAATAAGCTGCGGGTAATTTCATCAGGACACAAATTACAGCAAAGAAACCAGGAACAGCATCCGATGTGGTGGATAAACCACGGCGAACACGGTAGATTACTTCGATTATATAGTCTCTCTAACTGTGCCCGCTGTGCTACACAAAAAAGAAATTGAGAAATAGCTATCCTCCGTGTCCGCTGTGTTAAAAAAAACCACGGCGGACAGAATTTTATCAAAGAACATTGTTGTTACACTGCGAACACGGAAGTGTAAAAATAGCAGTGGTGGATACATTTTATTGAAGGATCAGAACCTTGCTCAGAGGAATTGTTTGATCGCATCTCCCAGGTCATAAACCTTTACAGTTTTATCAATCGAAGATGCAATAATGGAACTGCCGGCCGCACTCCTGTAACCCGCAGCGCAATGCACAACAATGGGTTTGTCAACAGGAATTTCATGCACCCTTGACCTCAATTCTGAAAGCGGGATTGAAAGGCTATGCCTGAAAGGTTTCCCCTGCTTTACTTCATTCTCATTACGGATATCCACGATAGTGTATGCTTTTGGATCCTGGCGGAAGGCTTCCAGGTCAATAGGCTCTTGCTTTTCCTCAGCGTTTTTCACAACAATAGCGGCTTTCACCTGGCCCTCATAACCAATGGCGGCTGTCCTTTGTTTGAGTTTGTTGAGCTGCTCTTCATTTTCGCCGGCGAGATAAAAATTTTCCCCGGGATGTATGATGCTTCCCAGCCAGGTCTCGAACTTTCCTTTCTCCATCAAGTTTATGGAACCAGGCAGGTGGCCATTTTTAAAAACAGGCGCTTCACGGCCATCAATGATCCAGGTTTTTTTACCAGCAGGAGTCTGGTCAATTTTTTCCGGAGCATCCAGGTTTTTTATTCCTTTTAAGGAAGTAGCAAAGGAGGGTGCTCCTTTACGGTTGAGTTCAACATCAAAAGGAAAATAAGCAGGAACAAAGGGTTGATCCATGAGGAGGTTTTTTATGAAAGCATCTTCACTCATTTCCTGCAGGCACCAGTTATTCTGTTTTTCCATTCCAATGGTGCTGCTGCTTTCCTTGCTCAGGTTTTTCCCGCACAGTGTTCCGGCGCCATGCGCCGGGTAAACCACCACGTCATCGTTGAGCTTCATCAATTTTTCCCTAAGCGAATGATACATCTGGCTGGCCAGTTCTTCTTTTTTAGCTTGTATACTGCCTGCGGTTTCCCTTAGATCAGGCCTTCCGCAATCTCCAATGAATAAAGTGTCACCAGTGAAAACAGCCTTCTGCACGCCATCATATTCCAGTAGTACACAAATGCTGTCAGGTGAATGTCCGGGAGTAAATAAAGGGGCCAACCTGAGTTTACCAATTGTGATCTGCTGCCCTTCATCAAAAGGCTGGTGAGGGTAGGAGGCACCGGCCTTGCTGTGCACATAAACAGTAGCGCCGGTAAGCTCATGCAGTTCAAGGTGGCTGCTGGTAAAATCCGCATGCGGATGAGTTTCAATAATTCCTGTAATGGTGGCATCCTGGTTTTTAGCCCACTCAATATATGGCTGCGGATCCCGGGATGGATCGATCAAAATGATTTGTTTGTCTTCCCTAACAGCATAGCTGAAATGAGAGAGGTTTTTGTCTTCCCATTGTTTGATTTGCATCTGTGAATTTACTAAAGTAATGGTAATGGTCTTTTTAATGAGGGCGGCAGTCTTAATGAAGGCCAGCAAATTGTGGACATCAATCGGCAATTGTATTTGAATCCAGGTTTGTTCCCCCGGATTATTGCAGCCCTTAGCTTGAAGCCGGCAGGTTTTCCCTTGGCACAATCATTTTAGTGGTGCTGGCAAAAGTTTATTATGGCAAAAGCGTCAACAAGAACAAAAAAAGCTAAAAATGCCGGTGCAGGTGCCGGTGACTCTTTATTGCAGGAATTATTTATCGATTCACTCAGGGATATTTATTATGCGGAAAAAGCGCTCGTTAAAGCTCTTCCTAAAATGAAGAAGGCCACCACTTCAGAAGCGTTGGCTTCAGCTTTTGAAGACCACCTGGCGGTAACCAAAAACCAGGTTGCACGACTGGAAGAAATGTTTGCCGTGCTGGAAGAAAAAGCCAGGGGTAAAAAATGCGAGGCGATCGAGGGATTGATCAAGGAGGCTCAAAGCATCATTGAGGACACTGATGCAG
>JAEYUA010000012.1 GCA_023433755.1 Bacteroidota bacterium
CGGCGAACCAGTCATCATCATGCATGATCTTGATCCATTCGCCGCTGGCTTTTGTAATTCCAAAATTCCAATTGGCGGGTGTACCCAGGGGTTTTTCATTTTTGAAGTAAACAATTGGCAGATCCGGGAACTCTGTTAACAGGTTTTTTATGGAATCATCGGGAGAATCATCTGTGATGACCACCTCAAAATCGGTGAACTTTTGGAAGGCTATGGATTGCAGCAGCCTGCGGTTTTTTTCAACACGCCTGTACGCGGGGATGCAAATAGAGATCAACGGTGGCCGGCCATTCTGTAACACCCTTCAAAAATAGTTTTTGAAACCCAATTATTTCGGAACTTGGCCGCAAAACAAATCAGGATGCCCGGAATCGCCGGAGTTGTTATTCTCTATCATCCCGACCAGGGACTTCCGCAAAGAATGAGCACTTACCTGCCCTGGGTGGATCAGTTATATGTAATCGACAATTCTGAGAATCCCTCCAGGCTCATGAACCAGTATCCAAAGATCCAATACATCGCCGATGGCAGGAACCAGGGCATTGCCGCACGTATCAACCAGGCAGCCACCATGAGCATACAGGCAGGCTACCAATGGCTGCTAACGCTTGACCAGGATTCTTTTTTTGAAGGCAATTCCCTGGAGCAATACCTGCATTGCATTGAAGCCTACCCGGCAAAGAATGAAACTGCGGTATTTGGTGTCCAATTCACGAACAGGGAACTTTCCAGTTCTCAATGTAATGCAGAAGAAGCCCTCGACCTGATCACCTCAGGGAGCATCATCAACCTCGAACATTTTTTTGCAGTGGGCGGTTATGATGAAAAACTATTTATTGACCAGGCAGATTATGATTTTTCTTTTCGCTGCAAAATGAATGGTTTCAAAGTAGTAAGGATGAAGAACATTTTCATGCAGCACAGCCTGGGAAAACAATCACAGCATATTTCTTTCAAAACTTTCCGCAAGACCAGCAGGAGCCTGCATAACCCGGTAAGGATCTACTATATGTTGCGCAATTATCTCTATATGAAAAAAACTTATGGAGACCAGTTTCCCAAAGAGATCAGTCATATGAAAAAAGACCTGCGCTACCGGTTGAAGAATAATTTTTTATACCATCCGGAAAAACTCGGCATGATCCAGTATACCTGGAGAGCCTACAGGGATTTTAAAGCGGGTCGTATGGGGAAGTTGGGAAGGTAGGAGAGCTTTTAGCTATTGGCCATTGGCCTATGGCTTAGTGAACCAGAGTACAGTGTGTTCTTTTTACCGCAGAGAAAAGGAGAAAATGAGATTACGCAGAGTTAATTTATTCAACAGCCAAAGGCCAATAGCCATCAGCTTTTCTTTGCCATAGTTATTAAATGAAACGGTCCTGTTTCATATTGTTCCTCTACCAAGAATCCTTCCTGTTCCAATAAATCTTTTACCAGTTCCTGGCTAAATACATGATGATGCGCCAGCCTGTTTTTGAAATTATCCTTCAGCAATGATGCTATCTCACCCTTTTCCTTCATGCCAGGATCTTTGGATGGATCGTGCTTCGCTACTATTTCATCAAAATGGGTGCTGTCATATTCATCTGTTCCCCTTTCATAATCCTCATTCAGATGCGCAAGCGTAGTATATGGCCGGTTAACATCAAAGGTGTAGCGCTTGTCAGGCAAAACAAGTACCAGCCCTCCCCCGGGTTTGAGCACTCTTTTCCATTCCTTCAATGCCTTTATGGGATTGGCCACGTGCTCCAGGCTGTGGCAGGATAATAAAAAATCGTAGCCCGCTGTAACGATCTGTGTAAGATCTGTTGCTTCAGCTATAAATTGTTCCCCGGTTTTACCTGGAAAATAATGATAGGTTTTGCCAGCCTTAATACTACCCTCCCACACGGTCTGGTCGCTGTAGTTGACCCCGTCAACCTTTTCTGCAAAAACATAAACAGGAAAGGCTGCCCTAAGCCCAAACAACGCACTGGGTCCGCCAATTTCAATACCTTTTTGCCCTCTGAATCTCATTGCTGCGCGGATCAGTTTTCTTTTGCCGGGCTTTAGAATATATGAAACGAGGGTGACAAGAAGATTGGAAAAAGACATTATCGTTGGGTATGAGTTTGAATATAATTTATGATCTCTCAAAAGCTTTCAGTTTCTCCAGGAAAAGGTGCATCCCTTTTTTCTTCGGTTCATCCAAATTATAACTAACGCATTTCCTGTAATACACACCCAGGTCGTATGCTTCAAAAGGATTAGCTGCTATCACTTCGTCAAGATGGTCAAATCCCATGGCATTAGCCGCATTGAAACTATCAATGAAACCTGCGGGCAACTGTTTGTTGGAAATCCATGCTGCAAATACGAATGGCAATCCTGTATGATTCTTCCAGGCCTCACCAAGATCATAAATGAAGGAAGAGGAGGCACGCTGTTCCAATGCCCTGTCGCCGATCACCACCCCGGCAGTAGTACCCCTGATCTGTTCACGGAAATCCTCTCCCCGGGCATCAATAAACTCTACGTCCTTCTTCCAGTATTCAGCCAGCAGGATGCGGGCGAGGTTTACCGATGTGCGTGACTGGTAATCGAGGTACACTTTTTCAATCTCGTTCAATGGTAAATCACTGAATAAACATACGGAAGCTACCTGTCCGTTTGCGCCTATGCAGTAATCGCTTGCTATATGCCATTCTCCCAATTTCAAAGTGGCGGCAACCGGTATCAGTCCCACATCAATCTCATCATCAATAAGCATTTGGGCCACTTTTGCCGGGTAATCAGTTACAAGTTCTATTTCATTCCTGACGGTATGACGTTCAATTCCATACAAAAGTGGTTTTGTATTGAGATAACTTACAGCACCAACCCTGATCTTCTTCAAATGATTTAGTTTTGGGCGCAAATTTAATTCAATTGCGGGCATGGTTCCGCTGCATCTTATTATAATTCTACTACATGGAACTTATTCCGCTTTCCGCCATTTCACCCATTGATGGCCGTTACCGCAAACAGGTACAGCACCTGGATGATTATTTTTCAGAATACGCCCTCATGAAATACAGGGTGCTGGTAGAAGTGGAATACCTGTTGTTCCTGGCAGAAAAAAAGTTTTTTAAACTACCTGTTAAAACACAAAAAAGCCTGGTCGCACTCAAGGATAATTTTGGTCCGGAAGATGCACAGGAAATCAAGCAGATTGAGTTTACCACCAATCATGATGTCAAGGCTGTTGAATATTATATCAAGCAGGAACTGGATAAGTCAGATGCCTCGACTATAAAGGAGTGGGTGCATTTTGGATTGACTTCACAGGACATCAACAATACCGCCATACCGCTTTCATGGAAACATGCACTTGAATTTGAATACCTGCCCTTTCTCCTGAACCTCAACAGGGAATTGCGTACGCTTGCTTCAGGGTGGCGCAACATACCCATGCTGGCCCGCACGCATGGCCAGCCTGCCAGTCCCACCAGCCTGGGTAAGGAGATCATGGTATTTGTAGAAAGGGTCGAAAACCAGGTTGAACTGCTGATCAATATTCCTATCTCGGCAAAATTTGGCGGGGCCTCCGGTAATTTCAATGCCCATCACATTGCCTTTCCCAAAACGGACTGGATCAAATTTTCGAATGAATTCCTTGATAAAATCCTGGGTGTTCAAAGACTACAATTCACCACGCAGATCGAGCATTATGATAACCTGGCCGCGTCTTTCGACTGCATGAAACGGATCAACAATATCCTGCTTGACCTCTGCCGCGATATGTGGACCTATATCTCCATGGATTATTTTAAACAGAAAACCAAAAAAGGAGAAATTGGTTCTTCAGCCATGCCTCATAAAGTGAACCCGATTGATTTTGAAAATGCAGAAGGCAATTTTGGAATCGCCAATGCATTGTTTGAACACCTTTCTTCAAAGCTTCCCGTATCCAGGCTGCAAAGAGACCTGACAGATTCTACGGTTCTAAGGAATATCGGAGTACCATTTGCGCATACCATCATTGGATTCAAATCACTCGAAAAAGGATTGAACAAATTGCTCCTGAATGATGAAAAGATTTATAAAGACCTGGATGAAAACTGGGCTGTAGTGGCAGAAGCCATTCAAACAATTTTGAGAAGGGAAAACTACCCCAATCCTTATGAGGCCCTGAAAGATCTTACAAGAGGTAAAACCGCGATCAATAAAGCAGCTATTCACCAGTTCATAGATGGCCTTAAGATCAGTGCGGCGGTGAAAAAAGAATTGAAAGCAATTTCCCCGCATAATTATACCGGCATCTATCCGAAGTTCTGATCCTTACCATTGTCCTGATGTAAATATGCCAAGGGCCATTGGCCAATAGCCAATAGCCAACAGCCTCCCCCACTCTGGCACTACTTTAGTTGCCATTCTGGCTAAAACTTTCAATGCCTATCCGAAACAAGTTCATGTTTGCTACCGGGATCGAAAACAGTTACCCTACCATCCAATTGCCTGGTGGCAGCACAAAGCGTGTGGATGAGATGGAGAAATGCGGGCACTACCAGCACTGGCAGCAGGACTTCGAACTGGTGAATGACATGGGTATCAGTTTCCTCCGGTATGGCACTCCTTATTATAAGAATCATGTGGCACCGGGACAGTACGACTGGGTCTTTACTGATGACACCTTTCACAAAATGAAAGAATTGAACATCATTCCCATTGTGGACCTCTGTCATTTTGGATTGCCTGACTGGCTGGGGAATTTCCAGAACCCGGAATTCCCCAACTACTTCGCTGAGTACGCCCGTGCTTTCGCACTGCGCTACCCTTACCTGCAATATTACACACCCATCAACGAGATCTTTATCACCGCCATGTTCTCCGGTCAGTATGGATGGTGGAATGAATGCCTGAGCAGCGACGAGGCTTTTGTTACCGCGCTCAAACACCTCTGCAAGGCCAATGTGATGGCCATGCATGAAATTCTTAAAGTGCAACCGGATGCTGTGTTCATTCAAAGTGAATCGTCTGAATACTTTCACCCTGTGCGCCCGGAAGTGATGGAACGCGCTAAATTTCTCAACCAGAAAAGATTTCTTTCACTCGATCTTACCTATGGATATCCCATCGGGGTGATGATGTATGAATACCTGATGGAGAACGGGATGACAAGGGAGGAATTCCACTGGTTCGAACGCAACCAGGTAATGGCCCGCTGTATCATGGGCAATGATTATTACATGACCAATGAACACCTGGTGCTGCCGAACGGTAGTACTTCCGCAGCGGGAGAGATCTTTGGATATTATGTGATCACCAACCAGTATTACCAGCGGTATAAATTACCGATCATGCATACAGAAACCAATATGCGTATGCCCGGCAGCGTGGAATGGCTCTGGAAACAATGGGCTAATGTGTACCGACTGATCCAGGATGGAGTGCCCGTAATTGGTTTTACCTGGTACAGCCTCACCCACCAGGTTGACTGGGATACAGCATTAAGAGAAGATAATGGCAATGTAAATGAGCTTGGACTCTTTGACCTCAACCGTGAGATCACTCCCGTGGGCACAGCCTATAAAAGACTCATCTCCCAATGGAAGGATGTATTGGCACAGGAGAGTTATGGGTTGCATTTTAGGAAGTAGTTGGGAGTCGGAAGTCGGTAGTCGGTAGTCGGTAGTCGGTAGTTCAAAGTTCAAAGTTCAAAGTTCAAAGTCGGGTCGTTTAGAGAATGAAGGTGAAGTCGTGAGACGTGAGTCGTGAGTCGTGAGACGTGAAGCGCTGTCATTTGATTTTTGACTTTTGATTTTTGACTTTTGAATTTTGACTTGATCCGACAGGCTACCGACTACCGACTACCGACTTCCGACTACTACTTATATCCTACCCAGGTTCTTTCCTCTTTATCAAACAGCCAGTAAATGCCATTGGCAAAACCAAAGCAAAGCATTTTTGCTGCGGGTGCATCATCAGGAAGAATCAGTATCTGTGTCATGTATCCTGTTTTACGATCATACAGTTCTACCTGCTTATCGTAATGATTCAAAATGCCAAATTCACCTTTTTTCACACCGGTATAGATCAGGGTGTGATTATAGTCACTGGGAAGATGGTCTTCATCCTCATAAAATTCAAGGTCCAGCGCTTCTGACCTGTTGGCGGCACCAACATACAGACGGATGTCTTCATCTTCTACCATTCCCGTTTCTGCCGGGATAGTCCAGACTACCTGGCCATTAAGGAAAAACACATCATTGGATCTTGGATTAAAAGCTGCTACGGACTGTTCATCCGGCTGAATCATGCCAGAATATAGTTGTTCAATATCTACCGGCATGCCTTTCTTATCCAGCTTATAAGTAATCCATCCGTTTTCATAATAGCCATTGGCACAAAACTTTTTTATGCTAGGGTTCCACCATAATCCACGCACATCAAACAATGCTTTCTGATCGTCGTCTGAAAGCCTTTTTCCTTTATGATCGAAAATAGCGAAGGGGTGACGTGCATTGCCGGCAAAGCTGGCATAATATCTCCTGGACTCAGGGTGGTAAGTGATACCGGAACTATTGGTTCCTTCTCCATCGGGCATTTTTAATTCGAGTACTTTTTTGAGTTTGACTTCTTTCTGGGCTATTGCTGAAATGGAAAAAGACAAAATCAACAGGAGAGATAATAATTTTTTCATGAGGGTGTGTGATTTTAGCACAAGAAAAGAAAGTTTGGGAGAGAATGCAAGAGCCAAAGGCCATTGGCTATTGGCTATTGGCCATTGGCCTTTGGCTAGACTACATTAGTGTACTGTTGGTTTTTTCACCGCAGAGAAAATGAGCAGCCTTCGTTGAAACTACGGCTGCCGGAGAAAGGAGACAACGCAGAGATTAGCCAATGGCCAATGGCTATTGGCTATTGGCTAATGGCTACTTATGTATCTCCGAAGTAAAATGAAACTCAATATCCGGGTTATTGGTTCTTTCGGTATTGAGATACCATTCGCTTTGTGCCAGGTAAACCAGGTGGCCATCCTTGTCGTTGGCTATGTTGGATGATTTGAACCTGATGAAATCCTCCAGTTTTTTTGGATCAGCACTCGTGATCCAGCAGGCTTTATAATATGGAAGTGAATTAAAAACAGCGGAAGCGCCATATTCATGCAGCAAACGGTACTGGATCACTTCAAACTGGAGTTCACCCACACAGCCAATGATCTTTTTGTTACCACCAAACTGGGTGAACAACTGCGCCACACCTTCATCTGTCAATTGCAATAAACCTTTTTCAAGTTGCTTGGTCTTCATCGGGTCCTTGTTCACCACTTCTTTAAAAATCTCGGGTGAAAATGATGGAATGCCGGTAAAGAAGAGGTCTTCTCCCTCGGTGAGTGTATCTCCAATCTTGAAATTGCCGGTATCAAATAATCCCACTACGTCTCCCGGGAAGGCATCATCCACCACATTCTTTTCACGGGCCAGGAATGAATAGGGATTGCTAAATCTTACATCCTTGTCGAGGCGCACATGATGGAAATATTTATTCCTTTCAAATTTTCCTGAACAGACCCTGAGGAAGGCAATCCGGTCGCGGTGCTTCGGGTCCAGGTTCGCATGTATCTTGAAAATAAAACCGGTGAATTTATCTTCCCCCACATCCACTGCCCTCTTGATCGTCTCCCTGCTCCGGGGCATAGGTGCGATGCGGATGAAAGTGTCCAGCATTTCCTTCACACCAAAATTGTTGATGGCACTACCAAAAAATACCGGCGCTACATCACCTGCCAGGTAATCTTTCGTATCCAATTCACCATACACGCCTTCAATCAGCTCCACATCTTCCCTGAGCGTGGCCGCATCCCTTTCACCCAGTTTACTGTCAAGCACCTCATCGGCAAGATTGGAAATGGAGATGGTATCTTCTTCCACGGCCTTACCACCGGCTGTAAACAAACGCAACCCTTTGTTATGGAGGTCATATACGCCTTTGAAATCCTTTCCCTGGTTAATAGGCCAGGTCATTGGATGGAGGGAGATGGATAATTCTTTTTCAATCTCCTCAAGAAGGTCAAAACGGTTCTTACCGTCACGGTCCAGCTTGTTGATGAAAACGATCACTGGTGTCTTGCGCATCCGGCAGACCTGCATCAGCCTCCGTGTTTGCTCCTCCACCCCGTTCACACTGTCAACCACCAGGATCACACTGTCAACCGCGGTGAGGGTGCGGAAAGTATCTTCCGCGAAATCCTTGTGACCAGGTGTATCGAGGAGGTTGATCAGTTTACCATTGTATTCAAAACTCATCACAGAGGTAGCCACGGAGATACCCCTCTGCCTTTCAATTTCCATGAAATCCGAAGTGGCGGCCTTCTTGATCTTGTTGCTCTTCACTGCCCCTGCCACCTGGATGGCCCCACCAAACAACAGGAATTTCTCCGTAAGTGTGGTCTTACCGGCATCCGGGTGGGAAATGATAGCAAAGGTCCTGCGCTTCTGTATCTCGTTGAGGTATTTCATGCGGCCGCAAAGGTAAAGGCAAGAAGCCATTGGCCAATAGCCTTTGGCCATTGGCTGGTACCCCGGTCAGATGGTCCTGTGGAATTCCTACCTCTTTTAACCTTTTTTTGTCCCCGTAGCGCCTTCAACAATCACCTAAAATACCATGTATTAAAATTTGGTATTATTTTTTAGTAAGATAGACAGGATCAAAATGGATGAATATGTCACAGAATTTGAGGAATCAGCCAGGTGAGGGACAGGGAAATTCAGGTTGGGGTGATGAACACCAGGAAAGGAAACGCTTCGAAGGATTTGAAGGTATGAACTACGAGCAACGCAGGCAGCCCTTTAATCCTCAACATACGTCTAACAGCAGAAAACAGGAAGATGATTCGACAGGCAGGAAAAATAATGAAGAATAGAAGATTTCCCTTTAAAGACTCATACAGGGCCGGCTTTTAGCTGGCCCTTGTTAATTCATTGACCTTGCTGAGCAGCATCTCGGTATTGACAGGCTTGGTCAGGAAATCATCCGCGCCATAGCTCGAAATATTTTCGGCAGCCCCGGGGTGGGCCGAGATCATGATCACCGGTATATGCTGCAGTTTTTCATCCGCCTTGATCTGCTGGCAAAGGTCACGGCCATCGGTGCCAGACAATAGAACATCAAGCAATACTACTGATGGATCAAACTGTTCCAGTTTATCCAGGGCTTCCTCACGGTTGGCAGCCGTATCCACAGCGAAACCATTCTTCTTCATCAGCACATTCATGACCGTGCGTACATCCGGGTCATCATCAATGATCAGCACCTTTATCATCCTATTCATTTTTGTGGAGCGTCGTTGGGTGAGGCGACCGAAATTAATGAATTATTGGATTGAATAATGAAACAAAGGTTACCGGTACTTTACATTTGGATTACATTTGTTCATGCTCAGGTTTTTCGAAATAACGGCAAGCAGTTTCAAGCTGGCCTTGCAGGAGTTGTGGAAAAACAAGCTGCGCACCTTTCTTTCCCTTTTTGGTGTAACCATCGGCATCTTTTGCATCATTGGCGTACTGGCTTCGGTCAACAGCCTTGAGCAGAATATCCAGAAGGAGATCAAATCTCTCGGCACCAATACCATCTATATTGATAAATGGGATTACAGCGCCAGTTCAGGGCCCGATTTCCCGTGGTGGAAATTTGTAAAAAGACCGCTTCCCCAGTATAAGGACCTGCAGCAGATCAAGAAGAGAACCACCACTGCTGCCAATGCCGCCTTCGTGATCAACCAGAGCGGCAATGTGGATGTGCGGGACAATACCCTCTCTAATACCATACTGTACGGACTCACCGAGGAGTTCCCCTATATACAGCCGCTGGAAGTGCAATACGGAAGATTTATGTCGGATGCTGAATTCGGCCTTGCCACCAATACTGCCGTGATCGGAAACGAGATCGCAGAAAAGCTTTTTGGATCTGCTGAAAGAGCGGTGGGCAAACAGGTGACCATCAAAGGGCGAAAAGTAAATGTGATTGGCGTCATCAAAAAACAGGGAAGCTCCCTGCTGGGCGGCTGGCAGTTCGATAAAAGCGTGGTGATGCCTTACCGCTATGCCCGCACACTGATGGATGAAAAAAGATCGGAGCCCATCATCATTGTAAAAGGACTGGAACAGTATGGCAGTAAGGTGGTGAAAGATGAATTGAAACTGGTGATGCGGTCCATTCACAAGCTCAAACCCACCGAAGATGATGATTTTGCATTGAATGATGTGAGTGATTTCAGTGATGCGCTGAGCAGCGCCTTTGTGAGTGTGAATACGGGCGGCTGGGCCATTGGCGCGCTGTCATTTATTGTTGGCATTTTTGGCGTAGCCAATATCATGTTCGTTACCGTGAAAGAAAGAACCCCGCAGATCGGTTTGAAAAAAGCACTGGGCGCCAAAAAATCCGTGATCCTAACAGAATTCCTGCTGGAATCCGCTTTTCTCTGCATCATTGGAGGATTGATTGGTTTATTGCTGGTTTACCTGATGACAAAAATCGCCACGGCCATTTTTGATTTCGAGTTTTTTCTCTCACCCTCCATCATCCTGATCGCGCTCGGCATCTGCATCACCGCCGGTATCCTGGCTGGTATCATTCCCGCCACAAAGGCCGCACGCATGGATCCTGTCGTTGCCATCAGGAGTTGATTTATTGAGCTCAACCTCTTTATTCTAGCTGCTAGCTACTAGCTGCTAGAAGCTAGAAGCTAGAAGCTAGCAGCTAGCAGCTAATAGCTAGTATTTTACCACCTTTGCCGTTCCGCCAGATAGTCGTTTTTTTGCAAAACATGAATCAACGAGTGACCATCCTGGCCATTGAATCTTCCTGCGACGAAACTTCGGCTTCTGTCTGTCGTGATGGAAAGATTTTGTCGAATTATATCGCCAACCAGACCGTCCACGAAAAATATGGAGGCGTGGTGCCGGAGCTGGCCAGCAGGGCGCACATGCAGAACATTGTTCCTGTAGTGGATGTGGCCCTTAAACAGGCTGGTGTGAGTTTGAAGGATGTGGATGCATTCGCGTTCACGCAGGCACCCGGACTAATAGGGTCATTGCTGGTAGGAAGCCAGTTCGCCAAATCACTGGCGCTGGCTTATGACAAACCACTCATTCCCGTGCATCATATGCAGGCGCATGTACTGGCAAATTTGATCAGCGATCCAAAACCTTCTTTTCCATTTTTATGTTTGACGGTCAGTGGCGGGCATACCCAGATCGTGGTTGCCCATTCACCTGTAAAAATGGAAGTGATTGGTGAAACGCTGGATGATGCCGCCGGTGAGGCTTTTGATAAATCAGCGAAGCTGCTGGGACTACCCTATCCCGGCGGACCATTGATTGATAAATACGCCAAAGAAGGTGATGCCAAAAGATTTGTTTTCGCCGAGCCACAGATCGAAGGATTGGATTTCAGTTTCAGCGGATTAAAAACTTCGGTGCTTTATTTCCTGCAAAAGGAAATCAAAGCAGACCCTGGTTTCGTTCAAAAAAACCTGGCTGATATCTGTGCTTCATTGCAGGCAAGGATTGTATCCATTTTATTAAAGAAACTGAAGAAGGCAGCGATACAAACCGGCATCCGGGATCTTTGTATTGCCGGTGGTGTATCGGCT
>JAEYUA010000030.1 GCA_023433755.1 Bacteroidota bacterium
ATGCTGACCTTTCTTTCATGCACCTGGTGGTTGACTTTGCCGACATCATACTTGACGGTGATGTGAAGACCGGCACTTCTTACAGCTATGGTGCTGGGGGAGTGACCAAGATCACCAAGAATAAAAAATGGAAAATGGATGCCTCGGTTGGGGCTAATGTAAAAGTGGCGGCCAATTCCGGTATGTCCATGTTCTACAATCAAAAGAACCAGACTGAATCTATGGGCATCACCCGTGATGTGTCATCCGGAGTTCAATTCTCTTCTTCAGTTGTGGAAGACCCTAACAGGGAAAAGCTCCGTACCAAGGACAATATTTTCGCCAAGGATTTTAATATGAATCCCGTAGTAATCAGTACCACGATAGCCCAATACAAGTCGGCAGCCATGAAGGCGCTGTATAACTATGCAGATATTTTTGTAGCGAAGATCCGCTACAGCAGGAAGGTTTGACAGTTTGTTTCTATGGTACCCTGTCAGAGACCGCGGCGAAAGCTGCGGTTTTTTGTTTTAAGAGGTTTTAAAAATGAGTGGAGATTGCAAAGTTGAAAGTAGAAATAAACTAATTTACCCCCCGATATGCTGAGCAGGTTATCCATACAGAATTACGCGATCATTGACCAGCTTGATGTTGATTTCAGCAAGGGACTCAATATTATTACTGGTGAAACAGGAGCGGGTAAATCCATACTACTCGGGGCGCTGGGTCTGATCCTCGGGCAAAGGGCTGAAAGCAATGTGCTCCTGAACAGGGATAAGAAATGTATAGTGGAAGGCAATTTCAGGGGGTCTGGCGAGCAGGCGATACTTGATTTTTTGCATACACATGAACTGGATGTGCTGGAAGAACTGGTGGTGCGCCGTGAGATCGCCATCAATGGAAAATCCAGGGCTTTCATCAATGATACGCCCGTCAATCTTTCCCAGCTGAACCAGTTAAGCGGCATCCTGGTTGACCTGCACCAGCAGTTCGATACCCTGGAACTGGGAGAGTCCGGCTTCCAAAGGGAAGTGCTTGATGCGCTTGCTTCCAACAGCAAAAAGCTCAAAGAGTATAAAATCATTTTCCAGAAAGCAAAAGAAGCAAAGTCAAAACTGGAATCGCTGACCGCGGAAAAAACCTCCTTCAATAAAGAATTCGATTACCACCAGTTCCAGTTCAATGAACTGGAAGAGGCAGGCTTAAAAGAAAATGAACTGGAGCAATTGGACCAGGAATTGAAGATGCAGTCCAATGCGGAAGGAATCAAAACTGCGCTTACAAAATTATATTTCCAGCTCGAAGAATCTGAAGAGCCGGTAGTAAGACAACTGAAAAACATGAACGGCCAGTTGCAGGCTTACAGGGATCTGCACCCCGACCTTCCTGCACTGCTCGACAGGTTGCAATCGGCCTATATCGAACTCCAGGACATTGCCGAGGAAACTGAAAGAATCAATGCGCATGTAAATTCCGATGCTGCGGAAATGGAAAGAATCAATGAAAGATTATCTATAGGATATAAATTATTAAAAAAACATGGCGTAAAAACAACTGCCGAACTCCTGGAGATCAGGAAAGCGCTCCAAAGCAAACTCGAAGCTGTGCTGAATATTGATGAATCCATTGCACAGGCGGAACAAGAATACAAACTGTTTTTGGAAAAAGCAGGTCAGCAGGCGGAGCAGATTTCCGCTGCACGCAAGGCCCAGGTTAAATCCCTGGAAAGCCAGGTGAATAAAATGCTGGTGCAGGTGGGCATGCCTAATGCGCGGATAAAGGTCGATATACGGCAGGTTGAACTGGGTCCGGATGGATCCGACCAGGTTGAATTTTTATTCGATGCCAATAAAAGCAACCAGTATCAGCCCATTCGCAAAGTAGCCAGTGGCGGAGAGTTAAGCAGGTTGATGTTATGCATCAAATCACTGGTGGCCCGCTCCATGGATT
This sequence comes from Bacteroidota bacterium, assembly GCA_023433755.1. GTDB lineage: Bacteria > Bacteroidota > Bacteroidia > Chitinophagales > Chitinophagaceae > Flavisolibacter. The sequence continues at coordinate 1,930 of JAEYUA010000030.1, forward strand.
TGCCAACACTCATTTTTGATGAAATTGATACGGGCATTTCAGGTGAGGCGGCAAGGCAGGTAGGCATCATTATGAAAGACCTGGCTGCTGCACGCCAGGTGATCTGCATCACACACCAGCCACAGATCGCCGGCAAGGCAGATGCTCATTATTTGGTTTACAAATCAGTGCAGGGTAATAGCATCACTACAGGAGTGCGCCTGCTTTCCCAGGATGAACGCATCATAACCATTGCCAAGATGCTGAGCGGGGAAAAACCCACAGCAGCAGCATTGGAAAACGCAAAAGAGATGGTGATGAATTAAGCAGGGTCCAAAAGGCTCTATATCCTTTTTCTCTATTTTTACCAACCCAAAATCAATTGATATGTCAAATCAGCTTTTAGCAGGAAAGAAAGGAATCATCTTTGGTGCGCTTGATGAAAAATCGATCGCGTGGAAAACAGCCATGGCCTGTCATGAACAGGGCGCGCAGATCGTTCTCACCAATGCGCCGGTAGCGTTGCGTATGGGAGAGATCAATAAACTGGCTGAAGCCGTACAGGCACCGGTGATTGGCGCTGATGTGACCAATATGGATGATCTCAAAAAATTATTTGAAGAATCCCAGAAGCATTTCAACGGTGGTGTTGATTTTGTGCTGCATTCCATTGGCATGAGCCTGAATGTGCGCAAAGGCAAGCACTATACGGAAATGAATTACGAATGGAACCAGAAGACGCTTGATATTTCAGCCATGAGTCTTCACCGTGTACTTAGGACTGCCTGGGATATGGATGCCATCAATGAATGGGGCAGCGTGGTGGCGCTTACCTATATTGCCGCGCAAAGAGTTTTTCCTGATTACAATGAAATGGCTGATGCGAAAGCATTGCTGGAAAGTGTGACCAGGAGTTTTGGATATCATTACGGCGTTCGCAAAAAAGTAAGAGTGAATACCGTTTCACAATCACCCACAGTTACCACCGCAGGAAGTGGTGTGAAAGGATTTGATTCTTTTGTTGACTACGCAGAAAAAATGAGCCCGCTTGGAAATGCCAGAGCGCAGGATTGCGCTAACTATTGTGTTACCCTCTTCAGTGATCTTTCCCGTTATGTAACCATGCAAAATCTCTTTCATGACGGAGGTTTCAGCTATACCGGTGTGTCGGAAGCCGTGGTGAAACAGATGGGATAATAAGCTATTAGCTTCTAGTCAAGCTGTGAGATAAAAAAGCTCCCTTTTGGGAGCTTTTTCAGTTAGTCGTCATTCTTAGTCAGCCTTCTGCGGCAAGCATGCAGAGGGAGAATAAGAATGACATATTTTTAAAGCTTATGGTCTAAGGCTAATAGCCTATAGAGCAATCTGCTTCTGCATCATCATCTTGCGCAAATTAATCAATCCGTACCGCATTCTTCCAAGTGCCGTGTTAATACTGCAATTAGTTACGGCCGCGATTTCTTTGAAGCTCATGTCACCATAATGACGGAGGATGATCACTTCCCTTTGGTCTTCCGGCAAGAGGTCAAGCATATCCTTTACACGGTTATGGCTTTGTTTTTTGATCATGATCGTTTCGGCACAATCATCCGCGAAGTTCAGCACTTCAAAGATATCCTGGTCCTCGCTGTTCTTGATCGTAGGGGTTCTTTTCACTTTCCTGAAGTGGTCCACACAAAGATTATGTGCGATGCGCATAGCCCAGGGCAGGAACTTACCCTCCTCGGTATACCTTCCGCTGCGGATGGTATCAATGATCCGGATAAAAACATCCTGGAAAATGTCTTCGGCCAGGTATTTGTCTTTTACCAGGAAAAAGATAGAGGTATACAATTTGTCTTTGTGACGTAATACCAGGGCTTCCAATGCATTCACATTCCCGGTATTGAACGAGTGAATCAACTCGTGGTCGGACAGTTTGGATAATAAGTTCATAAACTCCTACAGTTTAAGTGGTTCAGGGATATGGACAAATAAATAATAAGAAATAAAAAGTGTAGAAGTTCAGGCGATAGGCTAAGTGTAGTTTATTTGGTTGAAAAGGTTTGTGCTATAAAAATAGACTTCTTTTTCAATTCTCACAATATTTATTGTACCGCTCTAAGGTTTTTCCCTAAACGAACTGTTAACGTTATTAAACTAAAGGTTTTAGCAAGGAACCTTATTTTTGCAGCCAGAACATGAAAGAGAAATTAGCCAGGAAAGCAAAACCGGCCGCAAAGGCGAAAGATGATTCCATTTTTATTAAAGGTGCCAGGGTACACAACCTGAAGAATATTGATGTAAGTTTCCCCCGTAATAAGCTCATCGTTGTTACCGGGGTGTCGGGTTCAGGAAAGTCTTCCCTCACCATCGATACCCTCTTCGCCGAGGGTCAGCGCCGGTATGCTGAAAGCCTCAGTGCTTACGTAAGGCAGTTTCTCAACCGGATGGACAAACCTGATGTGGATTATATCAGGGGACTGGCCCCAGCTATCGCTATCGAACAAAAAGTAATAACAAGAACCCCCCGCAGTACGGTGGGCAGCATGACCGAGATCTATGACTACCTGCGTTTGTTATTTGCCAGGGCCGGGCGTACTTATTCACCGGTTTCAGGAAGGATCGTCAAAAAAGATGATGTGAAGGATGTGCTGGATGCGGTTAGGCGGATGAAAACAGGAAGCCGGATCTATATTCTTTCGGCTTTCCGCCAACACAGGAACCGGGATATAAAAGAGGAGTTGAACATCCTGATGCAAAAAGGATTTTCCCGCATTTACCAGTCGCCTTTTTCAATTTCCCAGAAAGAGAACCCGGTGAACGAAGGCACTATCTACAGGATAGAAGAACTGCTGGAGGCGGATGCCAAAACGCTCAAGTCTGCTTTTGCGTACCCGGAGAATATGTTTGTCCTGATCGACCGTTTTGTAAGCAAGGAACTTGATGAGGATGATGAACACCGGCTTTCGGATTCCATCGGTACCGCATTTTATGAAGGGGAAGGTGATGTTTATATTGAAACTGATGCGGAAAAACTTCTTCATTTCAACAACCGTTTTGAATTGGATGGGATGAGTTTTGAAGAGCCCTCACCCAATCTCTTTTCCTTCAACAATCCTTATGGTGCCTGTCCCACCTGTGAAGGATTCTCCCAGGTGCTTGGGATTGACGAAGACCTGGTAATACCTAACAAGCTATTGAGTGTATATGAAGGGGCAGTAGCACCCTGGAAAGGAGAAAAGCTTGGCAAATGGAAAGACGATTTCATCCGCGCAGCCCGGAAATTTGATTTCCCGGTTCACAAGGCTATTGCCGACCTGAGTGCTGAACAATACCGCATTTTGTGGGAAGGCAACCAACATGTATATGGTATCAATGATTTTTTCAGGGAGGTGGAACAGAATCTTTACAAGGTGCAGTACCGTGTGATCCTGAGCCGCTACAGGGGGAAAACCCTTTGCCCTGAGTGTCATGGTCACCGCCTGCGCAAGGAAGCTTTATATGTAAAGGTCCATGGAAAGAATATTGGTGAATTGGGTGAATTGCCGATCAAGGATTTGAGTGAATGGTTCAGCACTGCTTCTGTTGATTTCACTCCATACGAGCAGGAAGTGGCCAAACGGATTCTCATCGAGATCAATCACCGCGTCGGCACCATGCTCAACGTGGGCCTGGGTTATCTTTCACTCAACCGCCTGGCTAATACACTGAGCGGAGGTGAAAGCCAGAGGATCCAGCTAACGAGGAGCCTGGGTTCCAACCTCACCAATTCTTTATATATCCTGGATGAACCTTCCATTGGTCTCCATCCAAGAGACACTTCCAACCTGATCCGCGTACTGAAAGAATTGCGAGACCTCGGTAATACTGTGGTTGTGGTGGAACATGATGAAATGATGATGCGGGAAGCTGACCATATCATTGACATGGGCCCGCTGGCTTCCCACCTCGGAGGTGAAGTAATTGCAGAAGGTAATTATTCAGCCATAATATCCAATGCGGAAAGTCTTACCGGAAAATATCTCAAGGGAGAACTGCGCATAGACCCTCCCGTTAAAACGCGGAAATGGAACCAGTCCATCACCATTGAAGGGGCCAGGCAGCACAACCTGCGCGACATCACTGTTGAATTTCCATTGCAGGTGCTTTGCGTGGTGAGTGGGGTCAGTGGCAGCGGCAAGACCACGCTCGTCAAACATATTTTGTACCCTGCCCTGAAAAAACTCCAGGGCGAACCTGTGGACAAAGTAGGCTTTCACCGTTCCCTGAAAGGCGATCTTTCGGCGATTACTCAGGTGGAGATGGTGGATCAGAACCCCATCGGCAAATCTTCCAGGAGTAACCCGGTCACCTACCTCAAGGCCTGGGACCATATGCGTGACCTCTTTGCCAGCCAGCCCCTGAGCAAGATGCGTGGATTCCAACCCAAACATTTTTCCTTTAATGTGGATGGAGGCCGCTGCGATGCCTGTAAGGGAGAAGGAGAGAAGATCGTGGAAATGCAGTTCCTTGCGGATGTTCACCTCACTTGCGAGGTTTGCAATGGAAAAAAATTCAAGGAAGAAGTACTGGAAGTGAATTATAAAGGGAAAAATGTATTTGATGTACTTGAGATGAGTGTTGACCAGTCACTGGAATTTTTCAAGGATGAAAAAGCCATCTGCCAGTCCATCAGGCCACTCAGCGATGTGGGTCTTGGTTATGTAAAGCTTGGGCAGTCATCCGATACGCTTTCAGGTGGTGAAGCACAGCGGGTTAAACTGGCTTCTTTCCTGGGCAAGGGCAGATCAGCGGGTAAGGTTCTCTTCATTTTTGATGAACCCACCACGGGCTTGCATTTTCATGATATCAAAAAACTGCTGGCTTCATTCAATGCCCTGATCGACCAGGGCCATTCTATACTGGTGATTGAACATAACACGGATGTGATCCGCAGTGCCGACTGGCTGATAGAGCTGGGTCCGGAAGCAGGTGCAGAAGGAGGCCACCTGGTTTTTGCAGGGAAACCGGTTGATCTGAAAAAAGAAAAATCCAGCAGAACCGCACCATTTATTTGACTTTATCAATTATCTGGCTAGTTTTGTACTCCTTCTATCAAAGCCGTTTTCCAATTCTTTTGATTCCATCCTTATCGTCTTATTGAGTTCCATCTCATACCTATCGAGCAACTCTTCCATGCCTGAAGTTGAACTTTAGTTTAACCATTACCGTTATGCCCGGAATATTAACTGCTTCCTCATAAACCATCATGTAATTCACCGGCCCTTACCGGCTGGTATCAATTCGTGATTCAATAAGAAAACCAGTATCCAAAAAAAGAAAGGGGATCTACGGATCCTCTTTTCTTTATATGAAACAATCAATCGAAAATGTCTGAACACTTAGGGAGTTTATGAAGCACGGTCTTGCAGCTTGTAGCTTGCCGCTTGAAGCTTCTCTCAGGATTCCGTAATCCTCACATCAATCACCTTAAGCTGCAGGTTTTTTTCTCCATTCCATTCATTTTCATCAATGGTGAAAACGATATCAACGGCTTTGCCTGCTTCCAGGAGGGGCATTTTTTCGGCCATGTTGAAACCGATACCGGTCATCTTTACGGTGCCCTGCTGTAAAACAAACCGGATATGGTTTTCCTTCACCACCTTGCTCCATCCTGTATTGTACACTTTTTTGGCAACGAAAACAGGACGCAGGTTATCGGGACCGAAGGGTTCCATTTGGCAGATGATATCGTAAAAAGCTTTTCGTATGTCCGGCAGCGTTATTTCGGCGTCGATCACGATCTCCGGCACCAGTTGTTCTGGTAGGATGGAGGCACTCACCACCTCCTCAAATTTCTGGCAGAAGGCTTCTACTTTCGCGGGTTCCATGGTCATGCCGGCCGCGTAAAAATGGCCGCCATAACCCAGCAGCAGATCGCGGCACTGGTGTACAGCTTCGTACACATTGAAACCTGTAACACTCCTGGCCGATCCCGCCACATAATCACCGCTTTGCGTGAGTACAATGGTAGGCCGGTAATAATGATCAATTAACCTTGAGGCCACAATGCCCACCACTCCCTTATGCCAGTGAGGCTGGTAAAGAACAGTGCTCATCCGTTTCACCATGGCTTCATCCGATCCTATGAGGGCTAAGGCTTCTTCAGTGATGCTGCTGTCAGCCTCACGCCGGTTGGTATTATCTGAATGGAGTTGCTCCGCCCAGGACTTAGCTTCTTCGTAGGTTTCGGCTACGAACATCATTACTGCCTTGCGGGCATCATCCATACGGCCGGCTGCGTTCACACGGGGGGCGATCATGAAAACCAGGTTGGTGATCTGGATCTCGCGGCCATGAGCGCTCAGTTCGGCCAGCGCCTTGATACCGAAATTGGGATCGCTGTTTACTTTCTTCAATCCAAAGAAGGCCAGCACCCTGTTTTCACCGGTCATGGAAACAATATCGGCTGCTATGGCTGTTGCTACCAGGTCGAGGTATTGCAAGTACTCCTCATCGGCAAGTCCCATTTTACGGCAGAGCGCGGTGATGAGCTTGAAACCCACGCCGCATCCGCACAATTCTTTGAATGGATAAGGGCAGTCGTTTTGTTTTGGATTGAGGATTGCCACTGCGGGAGGGAGGGTCTCATCAGGCAGGTGGTGGTCGCAAACGATAAAATCGATTCCGAGATCCGCAGCATAACGGATGAGGTCAACCGATTTTATACCACAGTCAAGGGAGATGATCAGGGTGAAGCCCTGCTCTTTGGCAAAAGCGATCCCTGCTTTACTTACCCCGTAACCTTCTCGGTACCGGTGGGGGATGTAAAAATCTGTTTCCGCATGATGTTTTTTCAGGAACTGGTACATGCAGGCTACTGAAGTGGTGCCGTCCACATCATAATCACCAAATACCAGGATCTTTTCTCCTGCGGCAAAAGCGCTGAGGATCCTTTGGGTGGCCTTTTCCATGTCCTTCATCAGGAAGGGATCATGCAACTGGTCGAGGGAAGGCCTGAAGAATTGCTTGGATTTTTCAAAGCTGTCAATGCCCCGTTGCACAAGAATGTTGCACAAAACCGGGTGGATCCTGAGTTCATTGAACAGGTCATTGGTCCTGGCCTGGTCTACAGGATGTATCCTCCAGCGTTTGAGGTTGGGCATGCGGGTTTTAATATTTTCTGTCGGTAACAAAATTGACAAGGTCTTCAAAACCTTTCCTGATCTCGGAATCCGGAAAGGTATGCAACAGTTGCAAAGCTTCGGATTTATAGGCATTCATCCGGTCAACGGCATACGCGATTCCACCGTTTTTTTCTACCACATCTATGATGTAATTCACCTTGCTTTTCCGGGTATTTTCATTTTTGATGATATAAATGATCTTCCGGCGGGTTTCCTTATCTATATTATTAAGTGTATGGATCAGGGGCAGGGTCAGTTTTTTTTCCTTGATATCATTGCCGGTAGGTTTGCCAACGTCCTGGAGGGTATAATCAAAAAGATCATCCTTGATCTGGAAAGCGATCCCTACTTTTTCACCAAACATTTTCATTCTTCCGGCGATCTCCGGATCTTCCGAGGTTGACCAGGCGCCGGCGGCACAGGCAGCAGCCAGCAGGGAGGCGGTTTTGTTGGTGATGATCTCGAAGTAAACTTCTTCGCTCAGGTTGAGCGATCTTGACTTTTCCATCTGCAGCAGTTCACCTTCGCTCATCTGCCTCACCGCATCGGAAAGATATTTGAGGATCTGGAAATCATTGTTATCCAATGATAATAATAAACCCTTGGCAAGCAGGTAATCACCCACCAGTACCGAGGCCTTATTCTTCCAGAGGGCATAAACTGAGAAAAAACCTCTACGTTCCAGGGAGTCATCAACCACATCATCATGAACCAGGGTGGCGGTATGAAGCAATTCCACCAGTGAGGCTGCCCTGTAGGACGATTCGTTGACCTGTCCGCAAAGCCTGGCAGAAAGAAATACAAACATGGGACGAAGCTGCTTGCCCTTTCTTTTTACAACGTAGCGCATGATACGGTCCAGCATGGATACGTTGCTCTTCACGGCATCCTTGAACTTTTCTTCAAAGATCCTCAGCTCTTCATCAATCAGATTAACGGGTAGCTTCATTCGTAAATGGGTGGAAAGTTACAACTGCTCATTAATAGTTTGACCTGGTGGTACAAGAATTGCACAAATGGTGCTTGTAAAAATGTAGCAAACGCTGAACAATTGCTTGAAATAAAATTTAAAAGTTTGGTAATTGTATGTCAAGTTATATTTTTGCGACTGATTAGGACATTGTTTTAAAATTTAATCAACAGTTATGGCAAGCAAAAAGTACTCTTTTCTAGCAGGATTATTATGCCTGTTGGCATCGTACGGTTTCTCACAAACGACCGGGACCGGTTACGATGTGATGGATTCCTCCGTTGTCCCCTCCAAAAGAATGCCTCAGTATAGTAATTTCAAAGCAGGCGTTGAAAATTATCCAGCAAAACCAAGAAGCCAATGGGAATTAGGTTTGAAAGTTGGTACGCTGAATATCAGCGGTGATGTAGCTTCCCGTTTTCCTTCACCTGCATTTGGTGCGCACATCAGGAAAGCTTTCGGTTATGTATTCTCAGCTCGTCTGGAATATATGTATGGTATCGCTAAAGGCCAGAACTGGCTTCGTTCCGGAAATTATGTAAACAATACAGCCTGGACTGGCAATGGTTATACACCGGCCACTGATCCTTTTGTTTACTATAACTACAAAACAAATGTTCAGGATCTTTCACTTGAAGGTATCTTCACGCTGAACAACATTCGTTTTCACAAATCCAAAAGCGGTGTAAACTTCTATTTACTTGCTGGTATCGGTGCTTCTATATATGATGCCAGGGTGAATGCATTGAACGGCACAGCTAAATATAACTTCTCAGGCATTCCACAGGGAACCTGGAAAACAAGGAAAGACGTTCGTGACGATCTGAAAGAACTGATGGATGATTCTTACGAAACTCCGGCAGAGAACCATGGCGACCGTCGTCCTAAAC
>JAEYUA010000049.1 GCA_023433755.1 Bacteroidota bacterium
CTAATGCTTTTACAAGACTGGCTACCCCCCCTTTGCTTGCTGCGTAGCCGGGAACGTTGATGCCACCCTGGAAAGAAAGCAGTGAACAGGTGAATACAATTTTCCCGTTTTTTCTCTTCAGCATCTCGCGTCCGAATTCACGGGCCAGCACAAATGGTGTATCCAGGTTGATGGAAAGCACGGTATCCCATTCCTGGTCACTATGTTGCTCTGCCGGGTTTCTTAATATGGTTCCGGCATTGTTCACCAGGATATCTACCTGGTTATGATTTTTTTTCACTTCATCGATGAAGTGATAAACAGCATCTCGGTCGCCCAGGTTGGCGGAATAGGTATAAAATTTCCTTCCCAGATTTGTCACTGCTGTTTCGGTAGCATTGCCGGGTTTCAAACTATTGGAAACACCAATGATATCAGCGCCGGCTTCTGCGAGTCCAATGGCCATAGCCTGGCCGATGCCGCGGCTGCAGCCGGTGACCAAAGCAGTTTTTCCATTCAGATCAAATAAGCCTTTCTGATTCATTGATTCCATGTATTGCCCCCTTGGGGCCGCTATTTTAACTTAACAAGTCTAAACAGTTATTCAGACCTCACAAGCGTATTGAACCTATTTTTTTACGCAATCGTTACCGATAACGTTTGCAGTTGGGCCCGTAGGTGAAAAATTCGATACTTTTAGAACGAATTCGATTGAAAATCACAAGCTAATGAAGTTTGAAAGTGCTACCATCAAGGATATTGCCCGCGCTTTGAACCTGTCTACTTCCACAGTTTCGCGGGCACTTCGTGGCAGTTACGAGATCAGTGCTGATACCAAGAAAGCGGTGCTTGAATACGCGGAGAAGATCAACTACAGGCCCAACCCGATCGCGCTTTCTTTAAAAGAAAGGCGGACCAGGGCGATTGGTGTGGTAGTGAGCGAGATCGCCAATAATTTTTTCAGCCAGGCCATCAATGGCATCGAATCTATTGCTTATAACCGGGGTTACCATGTTATCATTACCCAGAGCCATGAATCACATGACCGGGAAAAAGTAAATGTGGAGCATATGGCAGCCCGCGGGGTAGACGGACTACTGATCTCGCTTAGCAGCGAATCTGTTGACCTCTCCTATTTGAAAGATTTGCATGAGAAAGGAATGCCCATAGTTTTTTTTGACAGGGTTACCACAGAGATCGAGACGCATACGGTTGTTGCCAATAATTATATGGGTGCCTTTCATGCAACCGAGCATCTTATTTATGAAGGTTATAAAAGAATCGCCCACGTTACCAGTTCTCCTTACCTGAGTATTACCAAGGAAAGGTTGGAGGGATATAAGGACGCACTGGCCAAACATGATCTGCCATTTAATGAAAGCATGGTGAAGTATTGCACCCACGGAGGCATGATTCAAACGGAAATAGAAGAGGCGCTTCAATCCCTTTTTAAATTAAAAGCAAAGCCCGATGCTTTCTTTACGGCAGGCGACAGGCTGACGATCATGTGTTTCAAGCTGCTGAAGAAAATGAATTCCAAAAAAGAGATTGGCTTCACAGGTTTTACCAACACACAATTAGGTGATGTGGTTTCTCCATCATTGACGGTGGTGCGGCAGCCAGCCTTCGAGATTGGGCAAACGGCAACGGAATTTTTAATACAGATGATTGAAAGCAAAAGACCGGTAACGGAGTTTGAAAATAAAGTGCTGGAGACGGAACTGGTGATCAGGGAGTCATCATTGAAGCAGAAATAACTCTTTGCGTTTTCTTTTCGTACTCTGCGTCCTAGCGGTTAAATAAAAGGCAAACCGCAAAGGACGCTAAGTATAGCAAAGGAAACGCAAAGTTATATTCCATGAAGCTGAAGAAACCAGAGATTTTTATTGACCCATCCTCCGCTGAAGCTTTGGAGGGTAAAGCATTCACCACATCATGACAAACGAATCAAACACCTGGCAAAGCAAAGTCCTCATCCGCTTTCCGGACTGCGATCCTTTCAATCATTTGAACAATGCACGGTACATTGATTATTTCATCAATGCCCGTGAAGATCATATCATGGCTAATCTGAGTATCAATATTTACCAGTATGCTGCGGAGAAAGGAACCGGCTGGGTAGTAAGCCGCAACCAGATCGCTTATTTAAAACCTGCTTTTTTGATGGAGCGAGTGGTGATCGAATCGGTTACATTAAAGCTCGATGAAAATGAAGTGCTGGTGGAAATGAGAATGTTCAACGAAAGAAAAGACAAGCTCAAAGCAGTTCTATGGAGCCGGTTTGTGCATATTGATATGAAAACGCAGAAACCTGTGGTGCATAGTGAAGAGATCATGAAGATATTTACCCCGGTAGTACAACCCTTAGAAAAATCAATAAGTTTCGAAGAAAGGGTGGATGAATTGAGGAAGTAATTCAAAAGTCAAAATTCAAAATCCTCATCATAAACTTGGCGCCCCTCTTTCTTAGCGGTAAAAAGACATGGCCGAGAATACTAGCTTTCCCTGAAGTTTGTCTGACGTAGCGTGAAGGAAAGTAAGCAGCAAATTCCTGACCTCTGCGCGAACTCCTTTTCTCCTTCTATGCCAGCCGGTGCTTTAGCGAAGGCTGGTTCTCTGCGGTGAAAAAACTAACAGTTCTTTAAACCACCAAAGCCAACAGCCAATGGCTAATAGCCAATAGCCTCCTACACCGCTTCAGCCAACAAACTTCCTTTCGAATATTTATTCCTGTACTCCAATGGGGAAACGCCTGTATACTTTTTGAAAATCGTACGGAAAGCTTTGATATCATTATACCCCGCTTTATACATTGCCTCATTCACATTCTCCCGGTTCCGCTCCAGGCTCATCTTTGCTGCTTCTATCCGCACCCGCTGCACATATTCCACGATGGAATTGTACGTCACTTTTTTGAAACGCCTTTCCAGGTTGCGGCGGCTGATGGCAAGTTTCGATGCCAGTTCATCTACGGTTATCCTTTCCTGGTAGTTCTTTTCAATATAATCCTGCGCCTCTTTGATCACTTCATCCTCGTGCTGCTTCTGGGGATTGAAGATCATGAAAGCTGACTGGCTGTTCCTTTCAATCTGGATCTCGAAAAGTTTGGAACAGATGATGGCCATATCACGGCCCGCGAATTTTTCCACCAGGTATAGAGCGAGGTTCAGCCAACTGTAAGCACCGCCACTGGTATAGATGCCCTGTTCATCGGTGATGATCTTATCAGGCACCAGGTTCACTTCCGGGAACATTTTGCGGAAATTATCTGCTTCCACCCAGTGAGTGGCGCATTTTCTTCCATTCAATAGTCCTGTTCCGGCCAGCAGGAAGACTCCCACACAAAGTGAGGCCAGCGCAGCACCCTGGTTGTATTGTTTTACCAGCCAGGGAATAAATTCCTTGTTGTTTTCCAGCAGTGCTTCCTTTTCACCGAATATGGCAGGAATGATAATTAGATCTGTCTGATGGAGGTCGTCAACCAGCACATCCGGGTGAATGGTAAAGAGACCTTTTTTCATGGTGGTCTCTTTGGTGATACCCACCAACTGCACTTTGAAAAGCGGATCCTTGCCCATGCGCGCCAGCACGGAATTCACTTCATTGAATAGCTGGTGGCAGCCTTCCACGTTCACGAGGCTGCAATCTCCTTTCGGAATGAGGATGGAAATATGTTTCATACAAGGGGTGTTAACAGGTATAAAGCTAAGTGAATTGGCTGTCGCAATCAACCCCTCGAATTGACGGATTGTAACCGTGGGTTTGTGGGGTTTTTAAAAGAGTTTTGGTGAGATATTTTACCGCCAAGGAGGAAGGGCGCCAGGAAGGATGTTGGCCTTTAGCTATTGGCCTTTGGCTATTGGCCATTGGCTCGGATGTATCAAAGTTCAGCTAGTCCTTTTACCGCAGAGAAAAGGAGAAAAGGAGGAAGCGCAGAGATTATGAATTAGGTACACTACTTACCGGCTGAAAATAAAATTGGAAAAATTAAAAAAATGAACATCCTATTCGCACCTGCCAGAGCTATTACTATCAACACAGCCTTATTCTTCTTAAGAATGATGACAGGGATGATCATGTTCGTTGCCGGTGCTGGTAAGGTAATGGGATGGTTTGGCGGTTTCGGCATGGAACAGACACTGGTGATGTTCAAGACGGGTATGAACATCGATCCCTTCTGGGTTTATGTCAGTTGTTATACTGAATTCCTGGGAGGTGCGCTGCTGATGCTGGGATTTTTGACCAGGCCTGCCGCATTATTTGTATTCATCAACATGCTGGTGGCGGTGATCATTCACGGCACAGATAAATTTTTCATGGGCGGCGGGGCCTATCCCAGCCTGATCATGATCTGTGCACTGGTTTTGCTGTTGTGTGGAGCGGGTGCGTGGAGCGTTGATGGATTAGTTCGGAGTTCAAAGTTGAAAGTTCAAAGTCAGAGGCTGAGAGGATAGTGTGGTTTAGTCAGTCGTTAGTCGGCTTTGCCAGTCGTCTGCGTGCGCTGAAGCTTTAGCGGAGGCGCAAGCTTGAGCGAAGGATGGTAGTCGGTAATCGGTTTGCCCGTCAAAGCTTTAGCGAAGGCGGGAATTCAGCCAATGGCCAATAGCCATCAGCCAAAAGCTTTCTTATGATCGAAGTATTCAAGACAAACGTTGTACAACACACTGATGCCGGCAGTATCATTGGCTGGCTGCAAATGCACCTGCCCGGGACAAGGATCAATTTTGATCTCTGGGACTGTGATAAAATTTTGCGGGTGGAAGGCAGCGATTTAGAACCGCAAAGGATCGTTGCCCTCGTGAAGGCAAAAGGATTTGAATGCTCACTACTTGAATGATCATGAAGCAAAAAGGCATTCATATCATAATTCCTGGTGACAGGCAATACAACCTGCAGGCGGATATCCAGGCTGGTGCTGAAACGGTATTCAATGCGTGGACGGAGGAATCTATTGTTAAACAATGGTGGGGACCCTACCGCTTTACCAATCCCGTATGCAGGGTTGATGCCCGGACCGGCGGAAAGCTTCATATTGAAATGACTGCGCCTGATGGTGCCGTGTTCCCCATGAAAGGGATCTTTCACCAGGTGGTGCCTTTTACAAAATTGGTTTTCACTTCAACTGCTTTTGAAGATCATGAGGGGAATGAATTACTGGAATATTTGCATATAGTCACATTTGAAGAAACACACCACAAGATTACACGGGTGATGATGCAGGCTGAGATTATGCGGTGTGTTCCTGAAGTAAATTGTGTCATGGATGGGATCAGGGAGGGTTGGGTGCAAAGTTTTGAAAAATTGGAAAAGCTGTTGAGGAGCCATTAGCTATTGGCCATTGGCCACGAGCTCGAATTCCAAAAAGAAAAGAAAATATAATGAGATTATAAATTCGTTCACTACTTACCGCCTTCCCGCTGCGTCAGCCGTCCGCATTCACTTAAGCTTGTCTAAACGCAATGGGAAGACGGTAAATAAAGTTTAATTATCCGATTATGTTTGAAAATTTGAAAATTGATTTATGAAAAAAAATGTACCGGCAACTGTTGATGCTTATATCAGTGAAGCCAAAGCTGCACACAGGCCCTTATTGAAAGAATTACGCGAAGCCATACAACAAGCGGCACCAGAGGCCAAAGAACTGATCAGTTACCAGATCCCCACCTTCCAGCAACATGGACCCATCTGCGCATTTGCCTCATTCAACAACCATTGCAGCCTGTTTTTGATGAGCACTGCTATTCTGAAGAAATTTGAAAAAGAACTGGAACCCTATTTTGTAAAAGGAGTCACCCTCCATTTCACAAAGGAAAACCCGATTCCACTTTCCCTGGTTAAAAAAATGGTGAAACTGAAAGTGAAAGAAAATTTAGTTCTTAATGAAGACAAAACTGCGTCCAAAAAACTCCTGAAGGAAAGTCCTACTGATTCTGAAAAAGTAAAAACTTTTATGGACCGGCTGTCACATCCCCTGATGGATGAAATGGAAGCCATTCGTAAAATCATTTCAGGTTCCGATAAAAAACTCAGTGAAAGAATCAAATGGAATGCACCGAGCTATTATTACAAGGAAGATATAGTGACATTCAACCCACGTGCGACCAAACATGTACACCTGGTCTTTCACCATCCATTCATCACAAAGATCAAATCTTCTTTACTGGAAGGAAATCACAAAGACAGGAGGATGATGTATTTCAAGGACATGAAAGAAGTGAAAGCAAATAAAAAAGAACTGCAGCGCATCATGAAGGAAATGGTGGCGCACCTGGATCAAAAATAATTTTCAAACAAAACCAGCAAACATGGCCAAAGAGATTTTTGTAAACCTGCCAACGAAAGATCTTGAAAATGCAAAAAAGTTTTACCAGGAGATCGGCTTTAGCATCAATCCACAGTTTACTAATGACAAAGCCGCCTGCATTGTGATCAGTGAAACCATTTATGTCATGATCCTTAGTGAACCATTTTTCAAAACCTTTCTAAGGAACAAGGAAATTGCTGATGCCGGCAAAGTGACCGAATCACTGGTGGCGCTTTCAGCCGATAGCCGTGAGGAGGTCAATAATATGGCCGATAAAGCAGTGGCAGCAGGTGGTACTCCGTTGAGAGATCCCGAAGATCATGGATTCATGTACACAAGAAGTTTCCAGGATCCTGACGGGCATATCTGGGAAATCTTCTGGATGGATCAATCCAAAATGCCACAGTCGTAATTCCTATGGTATAATTAACCTTTTGTACTGAGTAGCGGTTGCCCGGCAATATTGTTGGACGCTGGTCTATCAACAAGCTTCACCTGCTCAAAAGGCATGAGTACCTGTTGTCCACCTGGTAATTCAGCGATATAACCTTTGGCAGTCACCGCTAATGGTGTGAGCAGGGATTGTGCTGGTACCGAAACGGTTCCTGATTTGAAAGCTTTGGATAGTTTCAGTGCTTTAGCCGTAATTTCTTTTTTTGGAACCTTAGCTGCCTGTTTTTCTTTTTGATCAACAAACAGCAGCGGATCAATCGCACCTCCATAAGTATAAATACCAAAATGCAAATGCGGAGGGGTAGTCTTTGCATTGCCGGTATTTCCTACCAATCCAAGTACCTCTCCTTTTTTAACAAACTGTCCCATGGACACCAGTTGCTCATCCAGGTGCGCATAGTATAAACTGATATTTTTATCCTGTAAACGCAACCAGACCGTTTTACCACCGATACCACCTTCCTTCACGGAAGTAATATAACCATCCGCGGCTGCAACGACGGGTGTCCGTTTGGGTGCGAAAATATCTATGCCTTCATGGCTACGCTTACCTCCATCCCTGCCCGCTCCCCAAAAACTCCCGATGCGGGCTTTGTTGCCTGACACAGGAAACCCAAGTGAGGGTCCGCTGGTGATGGATAATTCGTAATCACCTCCAGCAAGTAATTCAGGTTGTAATCTAAGAATATAGTTTCCGCTTTCTTCGATATCAAAACTGAAAGCGGAAGCACCAGTATCTGCTGTTAAAACAATACCCGGTCCATTAACATCTTCTTTTAAAAGATCGGCATACATCACTTTGCCGGCTCCCATCAGCCTGTTAAGTTTGAAACGTAGCTGCTCTCCTCTTTTAGCAGTAAACCTGAGTCCGAGTGAACGGGCTTGCCCCATAGCAAAATGGCCATCCTGCGCATAAGGCAGGGAAATGTTAACAGGTTGTTGTAAGGCTTTTTCTGATGCCAGTTTCCAGAGACGACCCTCGGGAGTATCTTCTATTTTATCTTCATAATTCTCCCTTGGGGTTTGTTGTTTGAAGATTTTATTGGCTACGGATGTACACGAAGCCAGGAAAATAGTGAGCAGTAAAACGACGGTGGACAGTTTATTCATAGTATGCCCGTTTTTTGCAAAAACAACGCCGTAAAAGGTGAAGAAAACATTAAGGAAAGTCGGTAGTCGGCTTGCCAGCCGAAGTTTCAGCGTAGGCTGGTAGTCAGTAGTCGGTAGTTCAAAGTCGAAAGTTCAAAGTCGGAGTCTTAGAGTATGGAGGTTACTACAACGTCTGGCAAAGTTGAATAATAATTTTTGTTAACTCTAGTACCATCAATTAGTGAAACTTTCTTACCGTCTTACCGCCTTACCGGCTATTCACTAAAAAATAAAAGCAAGGCCGGGAAGACGTAAAGACGGTAAGTAGCCTCTGAAAGAATTATGTGCACTAGGTCTCCCGCCAAAGGCCAACAGCCAAAGGCCAACAGCCAAAGGCCTCCCTACGCTCCATGCCTCGGTATCTCAAAACCCTTCAGCTTTTTGAACATCTCTGTTGCATATTCATCTGTCATGCTGCTCAGGTGATCCAGGGCACTCATCACTTTTTCATAACGTGTACCAGCTTCCCGGAATTCAGTGAACTGGTAAGGAAACAGGCCCAGGATCTTCTCTTCCTTATGAGAGGGTGTTTCCTTCAATAATGCCGGCACAAAAAGCTCCAGCAATTCAGACATCACATTATACCCCGCTATTTCCACCTGCACAACCGTATCATGTCCATAAATTTTTTTAACAGATATCTCCTGGATATGCTTTAGTGCTTTTACAGCCGGTTCAATATCATCAACAAGGCTGTTATTATAATTTCCATCGAGGATCATGTTCTGCCTGAACGCAAATACTTCCGCGGAACTGTTGACCAACTGGTTGATCACTCTTGCCCTCATAAAAGCGATGGCTTCATTGGTATCAGTAATGGATTGATAATAACCAAATGTTTTATCGGCTCCCTTCTTATCGATATCCTGCAATACCTGCATATACAGATCTTCCACCTCCTGCGTGTGCAGGATCCCTAACCTGTGTGCATCTTCCATGTCCACAATACTGTAGCAGATATCATCTGCGGCTTCCACCAGGTATACAAATGGATGTCTTTTATAAATAAGTGGTTCACGGCTCTCGCTGATCATGTGAAGGGTCTGTGCAATCTCGTCAACCGTTTCTTTCTCTGATTGAAAGAACCCATATTTTTTACGATGCCTGGTTTTTTTATTCACCGCAACGGATTCGCAGGGATATTTTAAGATAGAGGCAATAGTGGTATAGGTTAGTCCATACCCTCCCTTGAACCTTCCTTTGAAACTATGGGTCAGTACTCTTACCGCGTTGGCATTGCCTTCGAATGATGTCAAGTCATTCCATTCCCTGTCAGAAAAATGATCCCGCAATGATTTGCCCTCAGTTTGTTCGCGTGCATGTTCTATAAAATAAGCACTGATGGCTTTTTCACCGGAATGACCAAAAGCAGGATTGCCAATATCATGGGCCAGGCAGGCTGCTGCTATTACATTGGCCAGTTCGTAGCGGTAAAATTCATAGGCGGCTTCATTATGTTTGAGTTGTTCACTTATTTTTTCGCCAATGATCTTGCCGAGGGATCGTCCTACCGAAGCTACTTCAAGAGAATGCGTTAAGCGGTTGTGAACGAAAGCCGTACCGGGAAGGGGAAATACCTGTGTTTTGTTTTGCAGGCGGCGAAAGGCGGATGAAAAAATCAGGCGGTCAAAATCTCTCTGGAAACCAGATCGGGTGCCGGTTGGAACTTTATCGGAGCCTACTCTTTTTTCCGTAAAAATATTTTCGAATTGCATGGCGGGTAAATGTAAGAAGCTAATGGCTAATGGCCAATGGCTTGTAGCTTGTGGTACATCAATTCTGTGAGTCTTTTACCGCAGAGAAAAGGAGAAAAAGGAGATAACGCAGAGTGTTGAGGAGAAAGGCATAGCCGGGAAGGCGTCGAGGCGGTAAGTAGTTTCATCAATTTCTGGATTGTTTTGCTTGATCGACTTTTAAAAAGGTCGTACAAGAAATTACTTATCGATCCTTGTTAGCTACTTACCGCCGTCAACGCCTTCCCGGCTAAAAAAAATAATAAGCCGAACGCGTTGAGCCTAAGGGGAAAAGCATTGATTGAAGATTTTTTATGCCTGTACCAGGTTCGTGCGGGATGACAGGTCCGTGAGGCTGTGTTTATTTTATTAAGGTTTTATGCTAATAGTTTTTTTTCGACTTTTTTTCTTCGCGCCTTTGCATGAAACCCTTTTGAATTTTACCTTTTGACTTGTATAACAGAAAATCCCGGCACTTTCGCGCCGGGAATCCTGATAAAAACTAATGATGAAAACAGAAAGAATTTTAAAGTTTGAAGAACCAGAGCACACCGAGCAACAGGATCAGAAAAACAATTGTGTGTAATAAATCCTGGCCGTAATCTCTTTCAACTTGTTTGTGTTTCATAGCAGTACATTTAGCGATTAAACAATACTCACAGGACTGGATGCTATGATTTTTCAGAATTGGAATTAAAATAAACAGTAGGAAAGAGAGTGATTGTTAAGGGCTTCCCTGCCGGGTCTTTCAGAAGGAAAATGGAGTTGTAAAAACCTGGTGTAAACCTATCTTTTGCTTTTGAAAAATACAACCGTGTTTCTACGTATTCCTGGTTTTTTAACAGGTTTTCAGGGGGAACAAAAGGGGGCTGTGGAAAACTTTTATCATTTTCAAATTCGTAGATCTACGAATACAATAGGCATTGCACTGCTTTAGTAAACTACTTACCGCCTCCCCGCCTTTCCGGCTATTTCATTTTTCTGATAGCAAGGCCGGGAAGGCAGGAAGACGGTAAGTAGTGGTCGTGGAAATTTTAAGCCTGAAAGCCCCCACCTTTCGTTAACATGTTTATCTTGCAATGCTACAAACTTGACTTTTGACTTTTGACTTTTGACTTTTGACTTTTGACTTTTGACTTTTGACTTTTGACTTTTGACTTTTGACTTTTGACTTTTGACTTTTGACTTTTGACTTTTGACTTTCGACTTCCATCCAAGGACCCTCAACATTTCCTAACTTCCAACAATGAAGCTCGGCAAAACAGGCATGTTCTTTTTATTCAACGGCTGCATTGCCTTCGTCGTGCTGATTTATTCTTTATTATGGATTACGGGTACTAAAACAGAAGCGAAGATCCTTACACCTTATGCAGTCACCAATTTTGAAGCGAGCTATATGGTGGACGGAAAAATCTATACCAATACTTTCCTCAGAAACAATGTTCCCTATTACGATCAAACCGTTACGATATCCTGTCTTTCATTTGCTCCTGCTTATTCCCGTGTATATTCATTTATGGGCATAGCTGCTGAACCACTGGGCTGGTGGCTTGTATTTTTCATTGCTTCGGCCATGCTTTTCTTTACACATAACCCTGTGTTTGCAAGAGGCACCCAATTCATCCTTCAGAAAAAATTTCCCTGGATCACTATGGAAGAATATTTCCCGGTGCCATGGGAGGATCGCAGGCAGGATGATCACCATTCAGAATATCAACATCAAAATACTTCCAGGCAAAACAGGAAAAAAAGACCCGGTGTTTTGCCGGGTCCCGGGCAGCAATATCAAAAACGAAACGAGGCACCTAGTGAAAACATATAATTGTTGGTGGTATGGCCGTTCTGAAAATTGGGATTATAATCCGCACTTAGCTTTACTCCCCATTCCGGGTTGATATTATAATATCCATCCAGCCCGGCATAAACCGTAAAGCAGCCTGACTTGTTCTTATAACTCATGCCGCCGTAATCATGCTTGCTGGTAAGACTTGACAGTCCCGCAAGCGCATGCACTGAAAAGCTGAAATCATCATCAAGACCCAGGCAATCAAAAGGAAAATAAGTAGCACCTCCCAGTATATTGATCTTACTGTAATCATAATCGTTCTGGCTTCCCGTGGTATATCCCAGGTCAACAGCGGCTCCCAACTTATCGCTGAATAAATAGGTGTATTGCAGGTAACCTCCGAAAGTGCTGAACCGTTCCGGGTAACTGTCTTCGAGGATCAGTCTAGGACCCAGGCTGAAGAGATGATTTGGCTGCTCGCATGTTTTGAGCTGATCCTTCAGGTTGAACACATAATTCAAATTACCCGCACCATTGCCCGGCATATATTCGAACTGGTTGGAAGCAGGGTTATAGTAATGCCTGAAATCCCCTTCATAATCCTCCACCTGGTAATAACCTGCTACCGGCTGGCCATTACTGAACTGCATCCTCACCGACTCCAGTTCATAATCATCATCATCAAACAAAGTGCTTTCAAAAAAAACAGGAACACCTTCACAATCAAAATAGGTGATCTCCTCGTAAAGAAAATCATCAGGGTAGGTTTCCACGTAATGATATTCACGAACCACTCCCCGCGCATCATAGATCTTTTTTTCACTGACCCTTACATCGGCGCCGCTGCTGTAGCTGAGTTCCGCTTTTCCATTATTGCCATAAGTTTTATCGGGCAGGGAAATCATGCCCGGGCTTGCAGACCTGATTTCAAGTATCCTCTGGTCAAGCACAGGATTGGGCTGCCATTTAATTTCGCTTGTTATATCCGGAACATAATTGATCTGGGGCTGCCACTGCGCTGTGAAATTTGACGGTTCATATTTATCCTTTTGATCATTGTAGAGAAAGGCCGTTTTGCGGTCTCCAAACCATTGATACCCCTGGGTAATGTTTCCATTGACACGGAGTTCTTCCAGACCCCTGATAACCGACCCTCCCTGGTCAAATGTGGTGAGCACTGTATAGGCAGGCTGGTTCAAACGGTCGTACTGTACCTGCTGAACCGTTTTATCATAAGGGCCAGACGAGTAATCATAAGTAACCGTTCTTGATTTGAGCTGGTGGGTCTTTGGATCAATTCTCAACACATCGGTGAGATTGCCAACTTTAAATTCCTGTAATTGATCACTAGTAACAGCATCAACACTTTGCGCATGGGTAACATGAATCCTTTTGTTGAATTGCGCGATGGTTATAAGGTACACGAGGAGACAAAGAACTGTAATCAGGATCCGTCTCCAGTTGAAATAAGAGAGGATTTGCATATTGCAGGTTTTTGGTTCAACAGTAACGGGTGTTTGCGGGGTAGCACCGTTATGTGATCAAAGGGAAGAACTAAGAGGTTCTTTTAAAGTTACATTATTCTTTTGAAGATCGCCGGGCAAGTACATCCCGTTCTTTTTTAATCTGGAGCCGGTAACGGAGTATGATATCGCCGTTGTACATCAGGTGAAGCCATTCTATGGCAGGATCATTGGCCACATAAAAATATTTGGCTTTTTTACCTTTTATTTCCGGTTCCAGGAAAACGGATGCCGGTGAGTGGGTCAGTACGGCCGAATCAAAAAATGAATTGGCTGCAATCTGCCTGTCCTTTTGCGGATCATTGATCCCAAGTTCTAGCAGAATCGTATCACCAAAACCTGTTTCGATCGTTCCTTTGGTATGACTCCAGGCAGCAATGCTATATTTCACATAATCCTTGTTCATAAAAGGTGACCTGCGAAATTCATGCAGGTCGGGAATTTCATTCAGCAGCGTCCATCTCAGGTCATCAGGAAAATGATCGCGGATGAATTGGGATGGATTCGCAAGGAAATATTTTTCATCAGCCCTTTGAATAAAATTTCCATACTGATCAACATAGCCGCTTCCCCAGGTGGCATCAACCAGGTGCCAGGCGCTGTCGATTTGAACTACATTCCAGGAATGGTTAGTGCGGAATTTTACCGGTCCCGGACAACAGTTGGCGTAACCTGTAACCACTTCGCTCCTGATACCTGCGTAATCACATAAGGTTTTGAAAAGACGCGCATAACCTTCACACACAGCCACCCTCCGGCGCAGCACCTGGTAGGCAGTCATTTCATGCGCCGGTTTCCAGGCTACTGAATCAGGCAGTTCAAAGAATACAGGTTTGGGACTATGGCGCGATGGTTTCAGAATACCTGTGTTATAAGCAATATTGCTGGTGATCCATGAATAAATGGCCCTTACTTTTTCAAGTTCGGAACTGTAAGCGGATGTCAGCTTAAGTGAAAGGGAATCCGGTGAACCTGCATTGATTTGCCTGACCTGCCAGTCAATGTTACCAAAGCTGTTCCAGCGACTTTGCGCCTGGGTATGAGTACAGGCCAGCAGGCAAATAA
The DNA here is from genome assembly GCA_023433755.1 of Bacteroidota bacterium. Classification (GTDB taxonomy): domain Bacteria; phylum Bacteroidota; class Bacteroidia; order Chitinophagales; family Chitinophagaceae; genus Flavisolibacter. Next base: position 13,993 of record JAEYUA010000049.1, read on the forward strand.
TGATTGATATGATTTTTGTAAACCGCATACGGTTCCGGTCAATCCCTGTTGAATTTAAAAAATATCCTTTGAGTTATTGTGGAAATAAAAGCCACCGGGTATACCCGGTGGCCGGTTGCGTATGTTTCAACGCTCAGTATATTTTAATGGAGCAACCCGGTCAGGCGAAACTGACCGAAGGTTTCCATGAATATGCTGTAGATGTCATGAATACCTCCTTTTCTTTGGTGAATCATAAAGATACAGCGAAATAAAAAACGAAATATGTTCGTTGAAAAGGAAATACGGCGTTTTTTTCATTCTTTGCAATTCATTAAGAACCTGGCCGGGAATAAATTTTGCATCCCTGCCGGTAACCCCGAACCATGAATGAACAATTATTTTACAGGACCCTTACCGAGAAAGCAAGATCCTGCAATATGAATCCCCTGCTTCTCCTGTCAGGCATCGAAGGTCTTTACACTTTCAAAGATGTACAGCTCAATGCCATCAATTATGAATTCCTGGACAGCCTGATTCTGACCATTTTCGCTTTGAGGGTGGGTGACCAGTTTCATACGATTGCCCAGGATAATCTCAGCAGTGAGAACATGAAAATAAAGCTGAATGCCATCAATGAATTAAGAGAGATGACCGCTGAGGAAATTTCAGGCTCAGATAACCAGTACCTGCGTTCATTTGCTTCCATTTTGCAGGGGAAAAGCCCGGTAAGGTACTACCACCAGAAAGCACTTGAAGTTGCAGCCCTGGAAATCAGGAAAGCACAAGTGTTGTTTGACCAGGAAAGCATTGGCATCATCACCCTGATGATCTGCAAGGATGATCCGGGTGACCACCTCGGACTTTCTGCTTTGTTCAGGGCCTGAGTGTTTTCGCGAAGAATAAAAAAGTATCCCTTACATGTTCTTCCCAGTAATTCCATTGATGTCCTCCTGCAAATTCATGATATTCGTGACTGACCCCTTCTTTTTCCAGGGCTTCATGCAGTAGACGGTTGTAAGGAAGCAGTACATCATCATAACCGCAATCAAATCTTAAGCGGGGCAAATGTTTTTTGAAACGCAGGATTGTAGCCAGCACATCCTCACTAACAGGATCAGCCTGCGCATAGCGGCCGAGATCTTCCGTTGTAAAATATTTCATCTGTTCCAAACTGGTAATGGAAGAATGACCGGATATTGCATTGAACCGCTCATGGTATTTCGCACCAATCCGCATCGCACCAAAACCACCCATGGAAAGACCGCCAATGAAGAAAGAAGATTTTCCTGTAACCTCTGCAAACAATTCCTGCATCACCGCAGGCACATCATCCGCAATCCATTTTTCAAAATCAAAACCGTTGTGAGGAAGATAGGCCGATCCGTCGCCCCATAATCCATCGGAAGGCATCACCACCATCATGGGAGGTAGGGCTCCGGATGCGATCATGTCAAGTGCAGTGAGGTGAACGCCTCCATTCAGCGCCCAACTCCAGGCACTTCCATAAACTCCGTGCAATAAAACAACCACGGGAATATCGATGGGCATTTCAGGTGGAAGGAATACACAGATATCACCACGGCCTCCCAGGTTTTTGGAATGAACCGTAACATAACGCAACCGGTCTTTCTCAAAACGGCTGAAAGAAGTTTCTATGGTATTGAAACGTTTTTCCATCAGAATACAATTACACCTTTCGCGTTCTTTCCATTGAGCATATCTGCGAAGGCCTGTTCAAGTGAGTTAAGCGGATAGGTACGGGTTACCATTTCTTCTATCAGCAGTTCTCCTTTTTCATAATGCCCAATGATCTCTGGAAAATCAACCTGGGGACGACACTTGCCATAAAGGGGATTGATATAAACCTTATCCCATTCAAACAGGTTCATGTCAATTACAATTTCCTGTTCAATTCCACTAACCGCCACTGCCATGCCCGCATTCCGGATCATGGCCAAAGGAGCGGCACCCAGGTCAGGTATGGCCGTACACTCAAAAGCGTAGTCGGCTCCACGCCCACCTGTCAGGGTTTTGACCTGCGCCGCTGCATTCAACAATCCCTTATCATCACGGTCAGCCTGCAGTATATCAGTTGCGCCAAATTGCCTGGCCATTTCCAGCCGGACAGGATTAATATCAATTGCTATGATCCTTCCCGCTCCGGCCAGCTTTGCGGACTGGATTACATTTAATCCCACCCCGCCGGCGCCTAATACCACAACAGCAGTTCCGGGATTTATTTTAGCCGCATTCATCACGGAACCATAGCCGGTCATGACGCCGCAGCCGATGATGGCAGCAGCGGCATTTGAAATTTTTGCTGAATGATTTTTAACGACAGCGGCTTCTTTTACTAAAGTATATTCTGACAAAGTGCCCAGGTTGAAAGAACGTGCGATCGGTTCATGTTTGTACAGTGAACCTTTGGCATGAGCATGACCGCCACTCACCTGGTTGCCTGCCGTGACCGGAGAATTTTTTTCACAGATATGTTCATTGCCTTCAAGGCATTGGAAACATGTGCCACAGGGTATGGCCCAGTTCAATAATACGCGGTCACCTTCCCGGAGATCTTTTACCTTCCCGCCGGTTTTTACAACAATGCCAGCACCTTCATGTCCCAGGATCATTTGCCGGCCCCAGCGCAGTGAATCGTAATCGGTATGGCAGATGCCCGCGGCAGAAAGCTTTACGAGCACTTCATCTTCCGCAGGCTCACCCACTTCAATAGTATCAATAAAAAATTTTCCATCACCGCGGGTAATGGCTGCTTTACATCTAAGAGGCATGTCAGGATACAATTGGATTGAGTGGCGTATCTATTTTTTCACCCACCGGTGTATTCATCATCCACACTTCCAGGTCTTTTACCTGCCAGCTATTCTGTGGTTGATGGATCCTGGCGCCATCAGCGAAATAAATAATCGTCATCACTTCGCGCATGGTATCGGACTGGTTACCCGGTGCATTGTGAATGGTATAACCATAATGCCAGGTGGCATCACCTGCTTTCATTTCCTGCGCCCGGCTGATCTCAAACTGGTTTTCCTTTACGTAATCGGAATAAGCCTGCTCCGATTCGTCAGAGATTTCGAAATTGAAGATCCTGCCTTTTGTATGTGAACCGGAAGCAAAAGTGAGCATACCCATATCAACATTGATATCCACCAGCGGCATCCACATGGTAACGGTATTCATGGTATCAATAGGCCAGTAATATTGGTCCTGGTGCCAGGGTGTGGGACCGCCCCCGGGTTCTTTGAAAAGTGCCTGGTCGTGGTAGAGCCGCACATTTTCAACCCCCAGAAGTTTTGCCGCCAGTTTCGCGAAACGTTTGGCCAGCACAAATTTTTTCACCTGCTCATCATGCCTCCAGAGATTCATGATTTGCAGGAAGGCTTTGCCATAAGTATCACGGTCTTCCATCCTTCTTTTCTCCGTATTGTATTTTTCAGCCGCTTCCACCAGTACCTGGCGATAGGCTTTCACTTCTTCATGATCAAGTAAGCCAGTTGTAAGGGTATGCCCTTCTTTCCTGAACTGTTCAACCTGTGCGGAAGAAATTGAATACTCATTATCAAGCGAGGGTAATTTGATCTCCTGTAGCATAGCAATATTTTATAGGTGTAATTTAATCTAAAATGGTCAACCGATTTTTGCTGGTATTATTCATTATACCCGCGAATGGTGAACTCAGCGTCAGCCAATTGCCATTGGTTTTTATATCTCCCTTGGAGTGTAAGCAACCGGTCTTTGAAGTACAATTCACCTGATGCTTTTTCATCACCGTAGGCAATGAATTCTGTTTCTTCAAAATTCATCTTGCTTGTGGATTGTTCCAATTTGATTACCGGCAACAGCGTGCCCCATTTTACCATCAATACCCCTGGCAGGGTCCCTGTGCTTACCTGGTGATACTGTTTGCCTTCATAGGTCTTTCCTGTAAAATAATCCACCCATTTGCCTTCCGGCAGGTAAATGCTCCGTGCTGTTTGCCCCGCTTCCATCAATGGTGCCACCATTAAATTTTTTCCAAGCAAATACTGGTCATCTATCATCCATGCCACCGGATCACCAGGCCATTCAAGCAATAATGCTTTCAGCATGGGCATGCCTTCTTTTGATGCGATGGCTGCCTGTGTATAGATATAGGGCATCAGACGGTAGCGGCATTCCACTATCTCACGGAAGGTTTTCTGAAAGGCTTCACTGAATTCCCATGGTTCTCTTGGAGGGAATCCATGCACGCGGCTGTGGGAGCTGAATAAACCAAAGAATGCCCAGCGCAAAAACAATTCCTCATTTGGACTTCCTGAAAATCCGCCGATATCATGACTCCAGAAACTGAATCCGCTTAACCCCAATGAAAGCCCCCCGCGCAAGGTGCCCGACATACCCGCATCCGACACTTCTGCATCACCGCCCCAGTGCAGGGGATAACGCTGGCTCCCAGCCCAGGCACTTCTTGCCCAGATGATATGTTCACCTGTAACAGATTTTGTGAAAGAAGAAATGAGCTGGTTATATCGAAGTGGGTATAAATTATGTTCATAAAATCCACTTTTGCCGGAAGCATAAATGCCTTTGTACGGTGCAGCCTCACCAAAATCAGCCTTGATAACAGAAGCACCCTGATTCAAAAGATTTTTGATCCTGCTGCTATACCATTTCACTGTTCTTTCATTGGTAAGATCCAGGATCGCATCCTCGGTGGCAACGCCGCCTTTTCCGTCACGCACATACAGTTGTTCATCCACCACTTCATTAAAAATGGGATTGAGCGGCGTGAAATAAGGGATCTGCCAAAGTGAAGTCCTGAAGCCTTCTGCCTTGAGTTCCTTCATCATTTTTTCCGGTTGCGGAAACTGGTCCCTGCAGAATTCAAAATCACAATTGATTCCTTTTTTAAACCAGCCCGCATCAATATGGATTACATCACAGGGCACACTGTACTTTCTCAAATTAGATGCTACCTCCTTTACTTCCTCCTGCGATTTATAACTGAAGCGGCTCATCCACAAACCAAATGACCATAATGGAGGCAAAGGAGAGCGCCCGGTTAATTCCGTATAAGCAGCTAAAACTTCAAGGGGTGACCCGAGGAAAATAAAAAGATCCAGTTCATCATCACCATTATACAGGCATGTGCTGCCATCATGCGTATGGCCAAAATCAAAACTCATAAGTGCACTGCTGTGTACGAACATGCCGTATCCCCTGCTGCTGATAAAAAACGGAACAGGTTTATACATCTGCTGTGAAGCAGTACTTTGCGCATCCGAGGTCCACAACACGATCTTCTGACCTCTTTTATTGAGTGCAGTGAACGATTCACCGCAACCCACGATCTTTTCTCCGGGTGATAATGAAAAGGAAGCGGCGATGCTTCTTGAATAATCGGTACTGCGTTTAATAAATGAAAAGGGCATGGCCTTGGAATGCATGGCTTGCAATTCATCAATGCTTTGCGTGGAAGTCAGTTTTTTTCCATCAGCATCATGTAGTTCCAGTTTGAACGGATGTTTCTGCAGAGTCACCGTTCCGTATTCCGATGAATATTTTACAGCGTGTTCCTGCACTTCTGCCGCCGCATTGAAATGCCCGGGTTCTTGAACGAGCATCAGCGATGGTTCATTTTTTCGTGCGGCGGTATTGGTTTTCATGCGCAACCTGATAGTGCGGGGACCAGTAAACTCCAAAGAAAATTCATATTCAGGATGAAGATCATAATCCTGGAAAGGGGCGCCTTTATTTTCCAGTTGCTGCAAATGCTTATCAATCTTATTAAAAAACCAGTCGAACTGGTAGCGGTGATAAAGCCATTGCACCCTTCCTTTTCCGCTTGTCGCATCAAACCTTTTTACGTTACCGGGAATAAAATATTCATGATCAGTTTCACGGAAATCTTTGGAAATATCAAGGGGATTGTTGAGGTAGGCTTGAGTCATGTGGTGGTGTTGAAAAAACAGTTCAAAGTTGAAAGTTCAAAGTTCAAAGTTGTAAGCCTGTCTGCGTGCCGTTAGCATTCCAGCCTTCAGCATACGTTGAAGCTTTAGTGGACGCTAAAGCTTAAGCGAAGGATGAGAACTGGTGAAGATCCAGTGACTGTCCATGGACCATGGACCATGGACTACTTCAGGTATTCCCAGACCGCCACTTCATGTGGCTGCAGTTCTACTTTGATTTTCTTTCCTTCTCTTCCAGGCCTTGCTTTTCCCGATAAAATTTTTGCTTCACCCTCCAGTTCTTTTTTGCTCTCTTCCAGGTTAATCTCGGCAGACTGCACCTGTGCGGAAAAATTGGAAACCACCACAACGGAGCGGTCGTTCAGGTATCTCTGGAAACTGAACACACTGTCATTATTATTGGGAAGTGTCTGGTATAAACCATCCACAATGGCCGGGTTGGATTTTCGCAAGGCGATCATGGATTTATAATAACTCCAGAGAGAATTCGGATTGCCTTTCTGTTCTTCAAGCGAAATGCCGTCATTAGGTTTTACATTACTGCTGTCCCACCAGGGTCCTGAATTTTTATACCAGAACGACATCCCGTTCAGCGTATCAGAGGCATACCATTCAAAAGCTTCGCGTACCGGTATCTCGTTGGCATCGGTCATCCCCCATTTCTTCCACTCGCCCACTCCATACATGCCGATCTCCTGTCCATAATAAATGGTGGGAATACCCCCCATTAAAAGATTCAATGCAGCACCAACTTTCAGACTGCCCGGATCTTTCTGCACCTCGTAGGAAAACCGTGGCATGTCGTGATTTTCGATAAAAACCATCTGCTGTTTATCGCGTGGAGTAAATCCAAAAATCGAATCAGCCATATTCTCGAGCTTGGCCTTATTAAAATTACGGATCTCAAAGGCGATGCGGAAGGCGAACACACGGTCCACCAGGCCTTCTTCCAGATAATCCAATCCGAGTGAAGCCCAGTTGGCCTGTTCGGCAATGAAAACCAGTTTAGGATTCACTTCTTTCAACTGCCTGATGAGGGGCTTCCAGAAATTTTCAAAAAGATTGGTCCACCTGCCCTTGTTGTCCAGGTCATCCATCATGTGGTCGAGGCGGAATCCATCCACACCATCACTGAAATCACCATCACCATTGGGATCCACCCAATGTTTGTAAAGACCAGTAAAATATTCTTTTACTTTTTCATTATTGAGATTGATGGTTGTGATCTTACGCACTGAATCATTGAAGCCACGTAGTTCTGTCAGGTCAAAAATGATGGTTTCAGGATTGGTATTGCCTGGTCCTTTGTAATAGATATAATCACTGTACGGAGATGCAGGATTGTTATAAGAATCACGCCACCACAGATGATCTTCGGTAATGTACTGTGTTTCCATGTCCATGTACAGTTTCATGCCGCGGTTGTGCATGTCTTTCACCAGGGCCAGGTAGTCTTCCTTCGTTCCGAATTCCTCATCGATCTTTTCATAATCACCAGTGAAATAATTATGATAGTAAATGGATTCATAAAGTGGCAGTAATAACACCGAGGTCACGCCCAGTTCCTGCAGGTAATCCAGTTTTGACCTGAGTCCGTTCAGGTCACCGTGCAGGTCACCATTGCTGTCATAAAAACTTCTTTGCACCAGGTGGTACACCACTTCATTGTTAGGCGAATCAAATGGCACACCTGCAGTGGGTTCGCGATACTGCATCGTGCAATTCTGGAAGAATACGAGCAGGAAAGCAAACTGGAAGAACCGTAGCATCATAATCAATTATTTCTTTTTTGAAAATAACCAGGGCAGTAAATCTTTTTCCGCGAAAGCAGGATCCCAGCTATTGTGGTTGGCATCGGGATAAAGTGTAAACTTTACGTCCGCCTTTTCTTTTTTGAGCGCGGCAGCCATGGCTATGGAAGAAGCAGGTGGCACTACATCGTCTTTGGCGCCATGAAAGATCCACCAACTGATCTTTTTCACTTCAGGGGCAATGGCTTCGTCCGTAGCGCCACAGATCGGGAAGGCGGCAGCAAATAATTTTGGATTGCGCCTGGTGATTTCAAACGTGCCCATGCCACCCATTGAAAGCCCGCCAACGTAAATTCTTTTTTTGACCACTTCACCTGAGGAAGTAAATTTTTCAATGAGTTGTTCTACCAGCTCCAATGGCCGCGTTGTCGGCTGGTCGGGCTGCACAATGAAAACATTCTTACCTGCACTGTCCCTTGAAAATTTATAATTGGCCCACCAGCTATTGGCAGGGCATTGAGGGAAGATGACGATAGCCGGAAATTTTTTCCGTATGTCATCTCTTAAAAAAAGTTTAGCACCATGAACGAGCTGCTTCTCATTATCATTTCCCCTTTCACCTGCACCATGCAGAAAAACAATGAGCGGGTATTTTTTTCCGGGATCATAGTTTTCCGGCAGCAACCGCCTGTATAAAAGGGTATCTCCATTCTGCACAAAAACTTTTTTCTGGAAGAGGCTAAGATCCTGGGTATAACCCGAAAGAATTCCAAAAATTAAAAAAAGGGACAAGCCCCATTTCTGTATCATAGGCTGATTTTGAGAGCATGAATTTAAGGGATTACCAGTTACGCTTCGCAATTATCACACAGGCATAGCTGGAATAGGGAGAAGAAGGAGCATTAACATAGCCAATACCAATATCAACAAGTGATGAATCCCATGTGGTGAGTCCCAGCAAATGTTTACGATGGCCTAATGAAGGTGTATTTGCATCGATCAGTAAATTGGAGATCGCATCGATGCCCGAAACACTTCCTGCACTAAGTGATTCAAAATAATTCGCATTTTTTTCGGCTATCCATTCTTTGGGCAAAACATACCCTGCTGCATTGATATAATGATTGACACCAAAACCCTCCTGATCCACGTGGGCAAAATATTTTCTTTTTGCAAGGTCCATGGCACGGGCCTCCGCAACTTTCGCCAGTGTATCATTCCACTTCAAAGCGGCACGCGGTACCATACCCTTCAAAAAACTGAATTGTGCCAGGTGTTGTTCAGGCTGCGTCCTGATCTTATTGAGAAATAAAAATGCTTTTTGCGCTTCTTCCTTTTCAATTACAGGATCGGAATGATGGAAGGCTGGCAGGGTGCAGACCAAAAGAATGAAGATGATTGAGCGCATTCCTTCTCAACAGAATTTTTAAAAAAATATTGTTTAGCGGATGATGCTTACCGTTCCTTTCCTATTTACCGTATTGCCCTTGTAGTCCACCGCTTCCGCGATCCATACAAATGTTCCGGTGGATTGTTTTTGTCCGCCTATACGTCCATCCCATCCACGGTCACTGTTATTCGTAGAGAATACCAGTTGTCCCCAGCGGTTGTACACCCTGAAATAACGCAGTTCCTTCATGCCCACGGGTATGGGACGCAGCACATCATTCTTTCCATCACCGTTGGGAGTGAAGGCTGTTGGCACATAGATATCAGACCCGGCAAATACTTTAACAGAGATGAAATCAGAGCCTATACAACCTTCCGGTGTGGTTAAGGTGAGTTTGTAAATAATATCCCTTGGCGGATTGCTTACAGGGTTGGCAATAAATCCGTCGTTCAGGTATGTGGTGGGTGACCATTCATATTTGTTGACACCACTGTTGCCCAGGTCGCGGCCATTGAGTTGAAGGGGCTGTCCCAGGCTAATGGAAGTATCTCTTCCGGCAAAAGCCTGCACAGCCGGCACCAGTGAGATCACTACGGTATCATAGTTCAGCGAGGTACAACCATTAGCATCTTTCACCTGCAGGTAATAAGAAGTTTGCTGCGATGGTGTAACTGTTGGATCAGGTACCAGTGGATCACTAACGAGGGAGGCCGGCAGCCAGGAATAGCTCAATCCACCGCTGCCTTGCAGGCGCAGGGTGCCACCGATGCAAACGGAAGTATCACGTCCTGCATTGGCCACAGGAGCGGGAAGCACATTGATGGTTAAAGTATCATGAACCGTGCAGATGCCGGTAGTGGCATGTACAATGAATGTTGATGTGCTACCAGGCCTGGCGACAGGATTTCTCGTGTTGGGATTGGATAAACCCGGTGTGGCATTCCAATTAAAGGTTGCGGCATTGGATACAGGCTGCAGTTGCACTGCCTGGCCCTGGCAGATGGTGGTATCATTACCTGCCTGCACAAAAACAGTTTGTAAAAGGTCCACTGTGGCTGTGGCAGTTGCTGTACAACCCTTGTTGTCTTTCACAAAAACATTCACTGTACCCACGTTCACCAGGAAACTGTCGGCCTGCTGGTAGTTGATACCATTGATGGAATACTGGTAAGTACCGCTGCCACCGCTGGCTGTTATGTAGAGTTTACCATCAGCATTACCACTACAGGTGGCTGCCTTGGTAGTTGTATTAAGGACTATGGCCGGATCGTTTGCTATGGTGATCTCGTAAGAAGCCTGGCAGTTATTGGCATCCTTCACTTTTACCAGGTGTTGCCCGCCGTTTACGGTAAAGACAGGTGAAGCATTAAAATTTCCATTGTCAATAGCGTAACTGTACCCGGGTTTGCCTCCCGAAGAAGACAGGAACACCTGTCCATTAGACCCGGTGCAGGATGCCGTAACAATACTGTCGCTGAGCAGCAGGTCAGGAAAGGTTTGTAATAATTCAACCTGCAGTACATCCACGCAGCCGGTAGCATCCCTGATGCTCACTGAATGCAGGCCGGCAGCAAGGCCGGTGAAGGTGGAATCATCAACATAATTGACTCCATCGATGCTGAATTGTACAGGTCCCGTCCATTCCCATCCGCCTGCAACGCTTATTTCACCAGTGGTGCCACCCTTGCATTCAACACCCTTGGTGGAAACAAGTTTCAGTTTTTTGGGAGATACCGTTACCGAATCCATCGCATTACAGTTACCTGCCGTTGCAGTGCAAATGAAAGTTGTTGCTGATGTGATTGAAGCAAGGGGATTAGCAATAGAGGCATTGTTAAGCGGTGCGGCGGGTGACCACTGGAAACCGGTATAAGACCCTGCAGCAGACAATTGCAGTGGTGTGCTGGTACAAAAGCCTATGGTACCGGAAGGCTGTAATGCCAGTGTATCATAATCGCGTAACTGCACTTCAATACTGTCAAGGAAAAGATTGGAGGTGATGCATGCGTTTGATATGTAGATCTTCAACTGTTCGACGCCTTCTGAAGTATTATCAACGATAGGAAGGATCGGCACAAACACCACTGAGTCTCCCGCAGGAATGGTTGCTGTTGAAGGCAGTGCCTGCACATCAGTACCCGGGATCACCGAACCTGCATATATTATACTCACTTGCTGGGGGTAGGGTGATTTTTTGGAACGCAATATTTTGAAGCCTCCTGTCTGGCAGCCTTCCACCAGGTAAGGGATGCCATTGTCCTCGGGATTGGCGCTCACTACTTCGATGGGATCAGAACGCAGGCTTTCCGCTTCGAGGAATACGCCGCTGTCGAATGAATTATCCTGCACATCAGCAATGGCAATGCGAAGGTGATAGACCTGGCAGGGCTGAACTCTTGCACGGGCGGTCAGCACCACTGTATGCCCGTTATGCGTGAAGAACTGGTTATTGATGTTGTTTACATAATACTGGGTGAAGGGTGAGCCTGCACCCATGTTGTTGCAGGTGGTGATATCACCGCCACCACCGGGAATGCCGTTATTGATCGAATTAATGGAAACAGGTATGTCGGTTCCGGGAACGAGGGCAATGTTCTGGTTGCCGGTGATACCGGGACCGCTGATGAAAAAGGCAAAAACATCATTGAAATTGGAACAGTTGAAATTGGGATATTCATCAGAACTGAAAACATAACTGAATTTGACAGAATCACCTGCGGGCACAAAATCAAATTCAAGGATCACCGCGTTATTGGTAGGGCGAGGCGCAACCAGCTCGGAAAGCATGGGGTAACCGGGTGTATTGGTATTGGAACTTGCCAGGCTTGACGCGGGACCATTCAGGCCATTGGCGCCGTCGGTAAGCACACGGCCGGTGGAAAGTACAATGCCGCTGTCAAGACCCAGTGCCAGGCCTCCCTGGTTATAAAAAAATGCGGTGGAAAGATTGGAACCCGTAAGAGTAACATTACTGATGGTAACACCAGGACCAACCAGTTTTTGGGCCAGGGCCTGGCCATTTGCCTGGGGTACGATCTGTAATTGAGCGTGGGTAGTGGCGGCCGCTGACAGCAGCAGGAGCCCTACCAGGAATTTTTTAAATAACAAAAGCAGTCCAGAAGTTTAGTATGACCAAGTTAATGCTTTTTTGATGCGGGAAAAGGGAATAAACCCCGGCAATAAGGGTGTTTTAACATGAATTGAAGGGGCGCTATCTGATTGCTTTAATTAATTGGATATTGATGGTTGGTAATCAACCGCTTCAAACATATTACCCAATTCCTGAAAATGTTTGAATGGTGATCTATGAATGATTGTATGGAGTAAAATGCCGTGTTTACTTCAGTCAGACTGGCTTAAATTATTATCAGGTATTGTACCGGTTTGAGTAAATTTCAGCATGACTTCAAGGATCTTGTTAAGCTTATTGATTTTTGTCTCCTGTAATAAGGATAGGCAGGAGCATATTTCGTACAGGATTGCAGGGAATTATCAATGCATGAAAGTCAACTTTCACTGGAGCAATCTGCAGCCGGTTGTGCTGGACACGGTAGGGAATGAATTATTAACGATCAGCAGGATCAATGACTCCACCTTGTCCATTATGAATATCTCCCTGGTATATGCGGGCCAGTTTCCTGATGGTCACACCTGGATCAAACTGGTGCCACCGGGAGCGGGAAATGGTTATTCACTCCGGGTATCTCCCACATTAGACCAAATACGATTCCGATATGAAACCG
>JAEYUA010000061.1 GCA_023433755.1 Bacteroidota bacterium
TAATAGCTTTCGAAAATGGACTGGGTGAGTGAGATGATGACCGAGTATAATAAAGTAAGTATGCTCAGGATGATGATCTGTTGCTGAATGGGCAGGATCAGCACATTGTTTTTGCGTATGGTAAGCCTGAGCAGATGGGAAAGGATAATACCCATTTCAACGAAAAAGATCAGCCGGCAGATCATGTCGCCGTCGATCTGGTCGAAGATGAAAGCAAAAAAAAGATTGATGAGTGCCACCACGCTCCACCCGCTCACCTGGAAAGCCCAATATCTCTGACGAAGCGATCGCTGCATAGATACAAATCTAACATCCTCCCTGTTAAGGGTTCTTTTAAATATACCAGTGGAAGATAAGTTTTACAAATGGAATATGTATCCCACCCAACAGGTAAACCCTTATTTTTCAAAATTTAGCGCTTGTTATTGATCATCAGTTTATTAACTGAGCCTAACTTGGTACAAATCCGATCCGTTACCCGTGCGAACCATCAAATCATTGTTCATCATCATATGCCTGGTATTGTGTAAGAACGGTACCGCGCAGGGCAGGGTGGTGATCAACGAGTACATGCCCTGGACCCTGAACGGATGCGGATCAACGGCCGAATTTGTGGAGCTGATGAACTTTGGTCCCGGCCCTGCAGATATCAGTTGTTTTGTACTTACCGACGGTGATTATTCTGTTACCATTCCTGCCAATACCATTTTACAACCCGGGCAATTTTATGTGATCGCAGGCCAGGATGTGATACCGCAGCCTTGTGCCAATATCAGCAGGAACGTGGTAGCGGACCTGAACTGGAATACCTGCGGCTGCACCAGTGCACCCATTCCCACTACGGGTGATGGATTTTTTACTGATGGGGGTTCGGCTTCGGAGCAGGTGGTACTGCTTGATCCCGGCCTTAAAGTGGTGGATGCGGTGGTGAGAAATTACCCGGTAGAACCTTCTTCACTCATCCAGCCTTTCACCAATGGATGTTCCCTGCCTGCTTTCGACCTCGACCTGATGACCATTAACTACGAAGTACTTGGCATGTCAACCGGCAGAGGCAACAGCTTTGCCCGCAAACTGGATGGTGACTGCGGCTGGGTGAAGGATCCCCAGCAAAGCGCTTCCGCCACCAATAATACTCCTTCCGATGTGTCGGATGTAACCTACCTGTTCAGCTATGTTTCAGCTATGGACTGCAGCGATAATCATGGCGGTGTTCAGGTATTTGTGAGAAGAGGCAGCTACGACGATTTTTTCCCGATGTATTACACCCTGGTTTATGATGTGAATAACAACGGCAGCTTTGATTTTGACGATGAATACACTTACGGAATAGATGATACAGCCCCGGACATTTATATCAGCGGCCTTCCATCCGGCCGGTACAGGCTTACTGTTGAATCTGTACAGGGATGCAGCCTGAAAAGTTTTGATTTTTACATCCTCCCCTGCCAGCCTGCCCTTCCGGTGACCCTTGAGTTTTTCAGGCTTCGCGGAGAGTTTTTGGAATGGCAGGTCAATAACCCGGGTAATCTCCAGTCCATAGTACTGGAAGGTGCAAGACCGGGACAGCCCTTCGAAGCAGTCAAAAATTTCCCTGAAATCGGCAGCGGAATCATCAATCAACAATTTTCTTTTGAACCTTCCTACGAGCGATTCAGGCTGTTATTGAAAGAAAAAAATGGCAGCTCCCGCTATTCCTCCCTGATTTCAAGAGGTGACAAATCTTTATTGAATCTCAAAATGGCCGGGCCCAACCCCGCCTCTGAAAAACTGCGCCTGCAGGTTTCAGCCCCCTCTTCCCAATGGATATCTTATACGGTGTTCAGCCTGGACGGAAGGCCACTGCTGAGGGGACGGCTGCACGCTTCAGTGGGTAGCAGCCTGCTGGAACTTTCCATTCAATCCCTGCCAGCAGGCATGTACCAGTTCAGCACGCAGGTGGAGGGGCTCAACTCCTTCCGCTTTGTTAAGCATTAACCAGGGCCTGCGAATTGCAGAAAATCTTGATATTTTTACCAAATAATTTATCCTGATGCAAATTACTGCGGGGCCACTCCTCCAATCCATTGATTCACCCTCCGACCTTAAGAAAATTCCCAGGGAAGAGCTTCACCAGGTATGTGATGAACTAAGGCAATTCATCATTGACGTGGTAAGTGTGCATGGTGGTCATTTCGCGGCCAGCTTGGGTGTGGTGGAACTTTCCGTTGCACTTCATTACATCTACAACACCCCTTACGACCAGCTCGTATGGGATGTGGGCCACCAGGCTTACGGGCACAAGATCCTCACTGGCCGCAGGGATAATTTTGTTAGCAACCGCAAATACAAAGGCCTTAGCGGTTTTCCCAAAAGAAGTGAAAGTGAGTACGATACATTTGGTGTAGGGCATTCTTCCACATCAATTTCAGCAGCGCTTGGAATGGCCATGGCTTCAAAAATCAAAGGCGAAACCGACCGTAAATCAGTTGCGGTGATCGGTGATGGTTCCATGACCGCGGGTATGGCCTTTGAAGCAATGAACCATGCCGGTGTGGCGGATACAGATGTGCTCATCATCCTCAACGATAATTGCATGAGCATAGATCCCAACGTGGGAGCGCTTAAAGAATACCTCACTGATATTTCCACTTCCTATACGTATAACAAGATCCGGGATGATGTATGGAACCTGCTTGGCAAATTGCCGGTGGGAAAAAGATTCACACGCGACATGGCTTCTAAACTGGAAGCAGGCATCAAGGGTATGGTGAGCAAAAGCAGCAACCTGTTTGAAGCGCTCAACCTTCGTTATTTCGGTCCCATTGACGGTCACAACATCACCAAGCTGGTTGACACCTTGAAAGACCTGAGAAATATTCCGGGTCCCAAGATCCTGCACATTATTACGGTTAAGGGTAAGGGTTATTCACTTGCTGAAAAAGACCAGACTAAGTGGCATGCACCTGGTCTGTTTGATAAGATCACCGGTGAGATCTATAAAAAGAAATTCGAGATACCACAGCCGCCCAAATACCAGGATGTATTTGGACACAGCATAATTGAGCTGGCGGAAAAGAATGAAAGGATCATTGGCATTACACCGGCCATGCCAAGTGGATCTTCTTTGAAATACATGATGGAGCAGATGCCGCACCGTGCATTTGACGTGGGTATTTGCGAACAGCATGCAGTAACCCTCAGCGCCGGCATGGCCACGCAGGGAATGAAGGTATTCTGTAATATTTATTCCTCCTTCATGCAAAGAGCTTTCGACCAGGCCGTGCATGATGTTGCCATACAAAAACTTCCTGTGATCTTTTGTCTTGACAGGGCAGGACTTGTAGGTGAAGACGGACCAACGCATCATGGAGCTTATGATGTTCCCTATTTCCGCTGCATTCCAAATATGGTGATCAGCGCGCCAATGAATGAGCAGGAACTGCGCAACCTGATGTACACCGCGCAGCTTGACAGCACTACGTTGCCGGTAGTGATCCGCTATCCACGTGGTGAAGGCATGATGCCCGACTGGAAAAAACCTTTCGAAGCTATCGAGATCGGGAAGGGAAGGAAGCTGAAGGATGGCAAGGACATTGCCGTTTTATCTTTCGGGCACCCGGGCAATTTCGCCGCTTCTGCTATCAGGGACCTGAGAGCAGAAGGTATTACACCGGCTCATTATGATATGCGTTTTGCAAAGCCCCTTGACGAAGAATTACTGCATGAGGCCCTGCGCAAATACAGCCGTATCATTACAGTGGAAGATGGAACCGTTGTGGGTGGTTTTGGAAGTGCCGTAGCCGAATTCATGGCCCAGCACAATTATAAAAACGACCTGAAGATCCTTGGCATTCCCGACAGGATCGTAGAGCACGGCACACTGAAAGAACTTCATCGCGAATGTGGTTATGACGCGGAAGCCATCAGGGAAGCCATCGTGGAATTCTCAAAGGCTGGCCAGCACTCATTGGAAAATATCGCCGTGCAATCATAGTCCCGGCAATTATGATTAAATTCAGGTATGCAACGAAAACTCATTTTTCTTGCATACTTTTTTATTTGTACAGTATTCACCTTACTTCCTGGTGGAACCGGACATCATCCTGAAGCTATCCAAAAAACTCATGCTATTATGAAACGTTGATTAACTAGCAGCTAGAAGCTAGCAGCTAGCTGCTTACAGCAACCTCATGTGCTCTTCATCGGTAAGCCCTTCCTGGGATTCGTTGTATTCCACACTGAAATTATTCTTTGCTGCCGTTGGTGTTCTTCATTAAACCGCAGAATCTTCTTAACCAGCTACACCGACAATTGACCTAAGTACTGTTGTAATAACTTCTGAAATACAACCTGGATGTGTCCCAAAAGAATTATGCTTTACGAAAGAGGAAGTTCAAAGTGGAGATTTTTATCACACTATATGAGGTATCCATTCTAATATGTAATAAACAGGCTTAAGGTCAGTTGTTGGTGTGATGTACTAGAGAATGATGCTCATCTGCGGCGGACCTTAACAACGGCAGCCAAAAGATGATTCATTGAAAACATTTCAAATTAGGAAGAACTGCAGTACTTCTACCTACACTAGTAGTAACTTTCTTGTACATTCCTAAATTGTTTTTGCAAAAGAAATAATGCACACCCTTTTTACTATCATTAACTGGATAATCGATGAACTTGACACTATCGTCCTTATCGATTACTAATATATTATACCTTTTGAAAATAGAGAAAGCAGAATCAGAAAAAGGATATCTATTATCCTGCCAATAAAAAAGTCGGCCTTTGATTTCTTTGTATCGAGAAGGTAAATGTGTATTAATACCGACTTTAACCTTTGAATTCATTAGTAATTTATGGTTTACTCCTAAAATTGACACGCAAATGATTTCGTTATTAATTTTTTCTACTGTGATCGAAAAAATAGAGTCAAGTTTGAGTAGATTACTAGTACTAGTAAAATCTAAAATTGCATTGTTGATTGCGCCATCTTCTCCTCCATTTTTCACCATTGATTCTTTGAATGGTTTACAATTTACCATTACAATAATGATAAGAATAAATAAAATATTTAATATTTTCATGTCATTATCATCAATTAATATTTGGTATAATTCAATTGCTCGTTCCGAAATTGCTTATCCCCGAATGATGGTTCGAATCTAAGATCATTTTTATGCCGTTGATGGTGTTTTTCTTTAAACCGCACAATCCTCTCAACCAGCTACACCAACAACAGAACTATTATCTGTTCGAATAATTTTCGGAAATACAACCTGAATGTGTCCCCAAAGATCATGTTTTACGAAACAGAAAGTTCGGTGTGGAAATTCTTATCAACTATTTGGGGTATCCATTCTAATATGTAATAAACAGGTTCGCGGTCAGTTGTAGGTGTGGTGTATTAGAGAACGTTGCTCACCTGAGGCGAACACCAACGGCAGTCAAAAAACCCATGCTATTATGGATCGTTGATCAACTAGCAGCTAGAAGCTAGAAGCTAGCTTCTTACAGCAACCTCATATGCTCTTCATCCGTTAGCCCTTCCTGGGCTTCATTATATTCCACGATGAAATTATTCTTGCCTTCACCGATCATGATCGTCAGGAATTTGCCCTGCACCAGCTCCAGCATGGAGAGGAACATAAAAATGGCATGCACCCTGTTTTCCACTTTTTCAAATAATTTCTCAAATGAAAGCGTCCTTTCGCTCTGTGCAATGGAGATCAAATCGGTCTTGCTTTGCTCCATGCTGTAATTGTACCGCACCACCGTATGCACTGGCTTATTGAAGCGGTCCTGGTATTTCTGCATCACCCTTTCAAAGGCCTTCATGAGTTTAAACATGGTGATGGTTTGCACCTCCGTGCCCTCGCTGGCTTCTTCGCCTATCATGGACAGCTCCTGCTGGATGTTGCCGCGTTTAATCATGAGCATGCGGTCGGCTTCCATTTCAGCCATCTGGGCGGCAGCTTCCTTGTATCTTTTGTATTCGAGGATCTTGTCGATCAGTTCCTGCCTGGGGTCAATCTCATTACCCTGGGCATCCAGTTCCTTCCGCGGCAAAAGCATTTTAGCCTTGATGCGCATCAGCGTGGAGATGAACAAAATGAATTCGCTGGACATCTCGATGTTCAGTGCTTCCTGGCTGTGGATGAATTCCAGGAAATCGTTGATGATCCGCGTGATTGGAATATTATAAATATCCAGCTCATCCCTTTCAATGAAGAAAAGAAGGAGGTCAAATGGTCCTTCGAACTGGGGTAATTTGATCTGGTAGGTACTCACGGTTCCGATTTTAATAAAATGTCCCGTTTCAAGAAACGGGACAGGCAAAAATATAGCAATTCCAGGATCGCGCCGGGACAGTTTGTTCACATCCTCCAGGCCTATTTTTTAAGCGAATCCCTGATCTCCATCAGCAGCTTTTCCTGCAGGGTGTATTCAGGCGCCTTGGGTTCAGCCACGGGTTCATCTTTTTTCCGCTTCATTTTATTGATCCCCTTGATCACCATAAAGAGCACAAGTGCAATGAGTAAAAATTTAAGTACAGCCGCTAAAAAATTACCATATTTTACCGCTCCCCATGTGAGCTTATCCAGGTCCTGGATTTTGGCAGCTTCCAATGCGGGGGCAAGCACAAGCGGGGTAATCACATCTTCCACCAGTGAGGAGATGATGGCTCCGAAAGCAGCGCCAATGATGACTGCAATGGCCAGGTCTACGATATTTCCTTTGAGAGCAAATTCCCTGAATTCTTTAACAAATCCCATAACATAAGTTTTAATGCTATTAAAGGTACATGTATAAAAATTACCCTGCACTAACCTCAGCCGGCTGTGGATATCTCATGTCCAGCATCTTCAATTTTTCAACCAGGGTTTTGGCAATCAGGTATTCCTTATACCAGTTCTGGTCAGCCGGCACAATGGTCCAGGGCATCACACTGCAATGTTCAAACACATCTTCATACATCTCCCTGTAGCGGTCCCAGTGCTTTGCTTCTTCCTTATCCTTTTTATTGTATTTCCACTTTTTTTGAGGATCATCCAGTCTTTCCTGCAGCCTTTCATCCTGCTCCTCTTTGGAGATATGCAGGTAAAATTTCAGGATGGTGGTATTATTATGTCTTAGCAACAGTGATTCGAAAGCATTGATGGCCTCAAATCTTTTGATGGCCAAAGCGTCATCGCACCATCCATGCACGCGGGTCACCAGCACATCTTCGTAATGACTCCGGTTGAAGATCACAATCTTTCCTTTATGTGGCGCATGACGGTGAATACGCCATAGGAAATCGTGAGCTAATTCTTCTTCGGTCGGCACTTTAAAGGAAACCACCGAAATGCCCTGGGGGTTACAGCCGCTGAACACCTCGCGGATGGCGCCATCCTTACCACTGGCATCCATGCCCTGCAATATGATCAACACGGAATGCTTGTTTTCCGCGTACAGTACATTCTGTAGCTCCTTCAACTCTTCAAGCAATTCTGCGGTACGTGCTTTGGTTTCCTTTTTATCAAGTTCCCCTGGTGCCCTGGTTGGAAGATCTTTCAGTTGGTCCATAAAAAAATATTTGAGAACACAAACTTCCGCACTTTTGCAGGGGAATGGCAAAAAAAGATTTGACCAGTTGGTTACTGTTCGTGGTTCTCTCCCTCATCTGGGGCAGCTCTTTCATACTAATGAAAAAAGCAACGGATCATCTTGATGGCTGGCAGATCGGTGCAGTGAGGATCTCATCGGCGGGACTGGTGTTCTTTCCTTTCGCTCTTTTCCATTTTAAAAAGATTCCTTTAAATAAACTTCACCTGGTACTATTCTCAGGGATGCTGGGCAATCTGTTCCCGGCTTTTCTATTCGCCATTGCCATCGAAAAAAAGATCAACAGTTCACTGGCGGGCATCCTCAATTCCCTGACCCCGCTTTTTGTGATTACTATCGGCATCCTTTTCTTCAAAATGAAAGTACAGGGAAAGAAGATCGCGGGTGTGCTCACCGGATTTGCCGGACTGCTGATACTAAGTTTATCACAGGGCAATGTAAGCATCAGTGATTATGGATTCACCCTGCTGATACTGCTGGCAACGGTCATGTATGGTCTCAATGTGAACATTGTAAGCCATTATCTCAAAGGCATCGAACCCTTCAGGATCGCTTCGGTTTCCATGACCCTCATTGCCATTCCTGCACTCATTGTGGCCTGGTACCTCGGTGTGTTCGAGGCTTCGTCTTCTGATGCAGGCTTCCGTGCTTCAGTGGGCATTGTTGCCCTGCTCGGCATTGGAGGCACGGCCATAGCAACTGCCCTGTTTTATATACTCATACAAAGAGCAGGCAGCATTTTCGCCTCTCTTGTAACCTATGCCATACCGGTAGTAGCAATATTCTGGGGACTGGTATTTGGTGAAAGCATCAATGCCATAGAGGTAGCCTGCCTGGGAATGATTCTCGGCGGTGTGTATCTCGCCAATAGAAGCTAATGGCTATTGGCTATTGGCTTAAACCGCCATGATATCTTTCTCTTTGCTGGCGAGGTGTTTCTCCACCAGGGCAATGTATTTATCGGTGATGGACTGCACATCGTTCTCTGCATCCTTGGCAGCGTCTTCACTCAAACCGTTCTTCTGGGCCTTCTTGATCTGCTCGATGGCATCCCTCCTGATATTGCGGATGGCCACTTTGGAATGTTCTCCCTCACCCTGGGCTCTTTTCACCAGGTCTTTGCGGCGTTCTTCCGTGAGTGGGGGCAGGAACAGGCGGATGATCACACCGTCGTTCTGCGGATTGATACCAATATTGGAAGCGATGATGGCTCTCTCGATGGGCTGCAACATGTTTTTTTCCCAGGGCTGGATGCTGATGGTGCGGGCATCCATCACACTGATATTGCCAACCTGGTTGATGGGCGTGGGTGAACCATAATAATCCACTACAATTCCATCCAGCATGGAAGGATTGGCCTTTCCCGCACGAATCTTGGTAAGTTCCGCTTCAAGATGGGAGATAGCCTTGCTCATGGAGTCCTCAGTCATTTCCATTGTAAGCGACACATCTTCTGCTGACATAGCTTTTCAATTTTGTAGCGCAAATCTAAGAAGGAATGGGAAATAGTCCATGGTCCAATGGTTTATGGTCCATGGACAAAGTCTTAATTCTCAACTGCAACAGCTTCCGGTTTCAATGCTACCACTTTAGTGGCAGGTTGCACAGAAGGTTCCGGCTTTGAATGCTGGAAGGCACTTGCAATAACAAGTTTGGAAGCAGGCTTTTTGAAATAGATCAGCGCTCCGATCATGGCAAAGGAAACCCCGATCATCAGGAACAACAAGGTAGTTGGTCCAAGTGAGCGACCGAAATAGGCCATGGCAATAAAGGAAAGATTCAGTCCCAAACAGGAGAACGTTACATATTTATGGTTAAGCCCCCTGTCGAGCAACAAGTGATGAATATGATTGCGGTCCGGTGAAAATGGCGAGCGGCCCTTGCTGATACGGATGCTGAACACTCTCAGGGTATCAAGCAGGGGAACGATGAGGATGGAAAAACCAATGGCTACAGCGGAACTAACAGGAACCACAGCAGCGGTAGCATCTGCCACCGTAATGAATTTGATTACCAGGATGGCATTAACCAGGCCCAGCAACAACGAGCCTGAATCTCCCATGAAGATCTTGGCCGGGTTGAAATTGAAGATAAGAAAGGCTGCAAGACTTCCCATCATGGCAAATGACATCATGGAATAAACCGGCATTTCAGCCATAAGAAAATAAGCACCGAAGATGGCCGTGGTAAGTACCCCCAGGCTTCCTGCCAGTCCATCAACACCATCAATCAGGTTATAGGCATTCACAATTACTATAATAGTAACGTAGGAAACAAGGTAACTCCAGATTTCGGGCAGGGTGCCAAGGCCCAGGAAACCATGCATGCTGGTGATGCGAACATCGCCCAGGTGAATGATAATGGCTGCAGCGGCAAGCTGGCCAAGGAATTTTTTCAGAGGAGATATGATCAGGATATCATCTTTCAATCCAAGAAAAAAGATCACGAGAGCAGAAGCAAAATAATACTGGAATTCACTTGCGGAGGTACCGGCAACGGTAAGCATGGC
>JAEYUA010000143.1 GCA_023433755.1 Bacteroidota bacterium
AGCCTGTGGTGATCATTTTTGATGAATGTCACCGTTCGCAGTTTGGCGATATGCACAAGGCCATCACCAAAGCCTTTAAGAAGTATTTCCTGTTTGGTTTTACCGGCACACCCATTTTTGCAGTAAATGCCAGCAACAGCAACCGTCCGGATCTCAAGACCACGGAACAGGCATTTGGAAAAAAACTGCACACCTATACCATTGTTGATGCCATCAACGATAAAAATGTTCTGCCTTTCAGGATCGATTATATCCGCACGATGAAGGAGCAGGAAGATATCAAGGACCAGAAGGTCTGGGATATCGACAGGGAAAGGGCGCTGGCAGCACCGGAAAGAATTACCAGGGTCACCAGGTACATCCTTGAACATTTTGACCAGAAAACAAGACGCAATACCAAATCATATCAATTCACCAGCCTGAATAATATTTATGATGTGGCATCGGCAAAAGACCGGTCAAAGGTGGAAGAGATAAAGAAAAAGATCAGGCTTACCGGCTTCAATTCAATTTTTGCTGTAAGCTCCATTGATTTTGCCAGGCTGTACTACAAAGAATTCCGCAACCAGCAGGTTTCCCTCCCTGAAATTTCCCGTAAGAAAGTGGCGGTCATTTTTAGTTTCGGTGTAAATGATGAGGAAGAAGCAGATGGTGTGATTGATGAAAACTCTGAAAGCACGGAGCAGTTGAGTGCCACAGACAGGGATTTCCTGGATGCAGCTATTGCAGATTATAACCAGATCTTCAAAACCAACTATGATACATCGGCGGACAAGTTCCAGAATTATTACAAGGATGTATCGCTGAGGATGAAGAACCGGGAGATTGATTTGCTGATCGTAGTCAATATGTTCCTCACCGGTTTTGATGCCACAACGCTGAACACCTTGTGGGTGGATAAAAATCTCCGTTTGCATGGTCTGCTGCAGGCATACTCCAGGACCAACAGGATATTGAATTCGGTAAAGACCTTTGGAAATATTGTTTGTTTCCGCAACCTGGAAAAAGCCACCAATGAAAGCATTGCCTTGTTTGGCGACAAAGAAGCCGGCGGCATTGTTTTGCTAAAAACTTTCGATGAGTATTATAACGGCTACCAGGATGGAAAGAAAAAATTCCCGGGATATGTGAACCTGGTTACACAGATCACGGAACAATTTCCCGTAGGTGAATTCATCTCCGGTGAGCAGAATAAAAAAGAATTTATTCGTCTGTATGGTGCCATTTTAAAAACCAGGAATATCCTTTCCGTTTTCGATGAATTCAGTGGCCGCGAAATTTTAAGTGAAAGAGATGTGCAGGATTACCACAGCATGTACATTAATCTTTATCATGAATTCCGGAGCCAGAAACAGGGAGATGCCGAAAATGTGAATGATGATATTGTGTTTGAGATGGAACTGATCAAGCAGGTGGAGATCAATATCGATTACATCATTGAATTGATCAGGAAATACCATGAAGGCAATTCAAAGGATAAGGAGATACTTATCAGCATCAATAAAGCCATTGATTCGAGTCTTGAACTGAGAAATAAAAAGGACCTGATCGAACGGTTTATACAATCCCTCAACCCCGGTTCAGATGTTACGGATAACTGGAAAGAATTTGTAGAGCAAAAGAAAACAGAAGAACTGGACCAGATCATCAGCGAGGAAAATTTGAATGGGGATGAAACCAAGAAATTTATGAGCAATGCCTTCCGGGATGGTTATCTAAAAACTTCAGGCACCGGTCTGGCCAGGCTGCTCCCTCCTGTTTCCAGGTTCAAACCTACAGGAGACAGAACACAAAAGCGGGAAACGGTAATAGAGAAGTTGAAGGCTTTTTTTGAGCGGTTTTGGGATATATCTGCTGAAAATTAAAAATAGGGAGGTGCAGAAGTTGATGAATTAATAAGAACGACATGTAAGAATGAGCCTGCCATTTGAATGAGGCAGGGTATCGTATTTTTATATTGGACATTAGAGGAAATTGAATGAGAAAAAAAGCTAACACTATAGGATGACAATCGGATCATATCGTATCAAAACGTATCATGCAGATCCACACCGTAAATTTTAGCCCCTCTAACTGGATGTATTTAACTCAAGAGTTAAGCCAACTCGACCGCTTTGACGCGCAGTGGCAGGCTATTGAGCGCAGGGAGCAAAAAACGCTCAAGGAATTAAAAACACTTGCTACCGTACGTTTGGTGCTTCTACCCGTATTACAATTGAAGGAACTGACTTATCCGACACCAGGATACCAGGCTGCTTATAAACCGCAAGAATATCATTTACCTTCTTGTTTTAATCGGTCCAGCATTGCTTCCATTTCTGCTATCTCCTTTTCTTGTGACTGGATAATCTGTTCGGACAATTTTTTGACTTCCGGGTCTTTGATGTCTGCATATTTGCTTACCATGATTGCCGAAGAATGATGCGGTATCATTGCTTTCATGTATTGCATATCTCCAATGGGTGTTTGTGTTCTTAAACCGGCTAAACACAACACAAATACAATTACAGCACCTATAATAATACCAGTGTTCAGGCTTTTATTAGGGTACATTTTTCCCATCATTAACATCATAACAACCGCCATTGGGGCAACCATTAGTAATGCCATATAAAGGCGTGATGTGCTCGTATGGTAGTGGCTGAATTTATCCATGTTCAGAAACATGACCATATACATAATGATGAAGGATATCAGCATCATCAGTGCAAACATTTTATAACTTTTTCCCTGCATTGGAGTCTTACTTTCCATTTTATTTCTATTTGATGAATAAAACAATGACCCGCATTCAAAACTGAATTTTAGCTACCATATCTAAGGCGGCTTTCGCGCATTGCTATGAGCAACCGTCATCATACATTCTACACTTAGTAAATAATTGTAACGCCGGCACCATAACCCATGTCACTGTCATAATGGGTTGATAAGGCAAACCATTTACGGAGAATGTACCGTAACCCGGCCATATACTCTCTGTCGGTATTCCACATGGCATTGAGGCGAAGCCTTGGCGTTACAGGAATATCCTCCCTGCCCAACTGGAAACGGAATTTACCTTTGCTATCCAACCTGAACTGCGCCCGCACCAGCATCGGTAAAACATATTCTACACCTGCAACGAATGCCTTCCTGTTATCCTGGTTGGAAAGTTGCCCAAATACATTTTTTTCCATGGCATTTTCCATGGTATTCCTGTGATAGTCAAAACCAATAAAGGGAAAAAGCCATTGCATTTTACCAACATACCTCCCCAAATAAGTTTCCACTTCATTTCCATGCATGGACTTCAGCCCAATCCGCCACTCCGTTCTGAATTCATACCGTTCACCTGCAAGCATAAACATACCATCACTGCCATTACTCTCTAACCCAATCTCGGCCATTGGATGTATCATTTTTTCTCCGCGGATGAATTTATTATAGGCCGCAGCCTTATCTGGTAATTCAGGATTAGGCAGGGAATTTTTATAACTGAACACATTACCCATTCCGGCCATCATGTGGTATAGAATATGGCAATGGAAAAACCAGTCTCCATCCTGGCTGCCCGCAAACTCAATAGTATCCGTTTCCATTGGCATAATGTCCAGCACATTTTTATAAGGAGCATATTCCCCCTGGCCGTTCACGACTCTAAAATCATGACCATGCAAATGCATGGGATGCCTCATCATGGAGTTATTGAAAAGTACAATTCGGACGTTCTGCCCTTTATCAATCAGTATCTTGTCCCATTCACTCACTACTTTATTATTAATGGACCAGACATAGCGGTTCATGTTTCCAGTGAGTGTAAAAAACAGCTCTTTTGCAGGCACATCCGGTAACATGGTTTTGTCCGGAGACCTCAGCATGGCGTAATTCAGCGTAACAATATCAACCGGGCCACCGTGAGCACCGTTCATTTCTGTATGGTTTACTGCCTGGCTGCTATCTGCATTACCGTGGTTCATTTGATGGGCATCATGACCAGAAACCCGGGAGTTGTTTAACTCATCATACATTACCATGTTCATATCCATCTGCTGCAGGCTCATTTCCATGTCCATTGCCTTCATGTCTCCATTCATCT
Organism: Bacteroidota bacterium; assembly: GCA_023433755.1. Lineage (GTDB taxonomy): Bacteria > Bacteroidota > Bacteroidia > Chitinophagales > Chitinophagaceae > Flavisolibacter. The sequence continues at coordinate 4,076 of JAEYUA010000143.1, forward strand.
TCATCATGTTGTTCATCATCTTCATGCCTTCAAAATATTTAAGGCGTGGCAATTGGGGCGCATGCATCTTCATACCGCTTCCCAACCATAGAGAAGCAGCTTTTGTCCTGTCTTCCGGCGTTGCCCTGAATTCGTAACTCATATTCTCCGGAAGCGTAACTACCACATCATAAGTCTCGGAAACACCCACTATCAACCGGTCCACTTCTACCGGCACTACATCGTTGCCATCATTGGCGATTACCGTCATCTTTCCTCCCGCGAACTGTAACCAGAAATAACTCGACGCCCCGGCATTTACCACCCGGAGCCGGATCCTGTCACCTTTTTTATATTGTAGTTGCTGCTGTTCGGGCTGTCCATTTATTAAAAACCTGTCGTAGTACACATCACTAACGTCCATGGCATTCATCCGCTTCCATTCATTAATTAGCCTGGTTCTGAAATGGCCGGCCCTGATTGCTTCAGAATAACTTTGGGTACTTCCTTTCTTTATAGCATACCAATCATTTACCGTTCTTAATCTCCGCTGAACCTGGTTAGGCTTTTCATCAGTCCATTCACTGAGCACTACCGTTTGTTCCAAATGGTAAGAACCATTGCCGGCAACAGGCGTGGCACTGCTGGAGTGATTGCCATCCTGACTCATGTCGTGCATGTTGTGGTTGTCATGATGGGAAGCCGAATCTTCTCCCTGCTCATGATTCCTGTTTCCGGGAACGGCTAATTCCTGGCCTTTTCTTTTATGGAAGATTAAAGCACCGTATATACCTGCCTGTTCCTGCAAGCCGCTGTGGGAGTGATACCAGTAGCTTCCATTCTGGACGACGGCAAACTTATAAAGATGCACATCACCCGGATGCACCGGTGCAGTAGTAAGATAGGGCACTCCATCAAACCGGTTCGGCAAAATCACTCCATGCCAGTGAAGCGAAGTTTCTTCTTTCCTGAGCAGGTTGTGCAGATAAATCTCGGCCGTATCTCCTTCAGTGAATACCAGGTCAGGACCAGGTATTGTACCATTGATGGCATAGGCATGCCGTGGTTTACCTGTATAATTCACAATAGTATCGGTGATGTACAAATCATAGCGAACTGTTTTGCCAGGTTTCATATCCACCTTTATTCCGGTTAAAGTCGGTTCTGCATCATGCTCCATACTGTGACCGTGATGAAGCGTATCCTGTCCCGGCTGTTCTTTAATTTCCTTAGAATCCTTGTCTTCCTTAACTGGATTTCCATTGACTTTCTTCTTTACTAAACCCATTCCGCATTTAGGGCAGGTACCAGGCTTGCCTGCCTGCACTTCCGGATGCATGGGACAAGTGTAAATAGTATCCGAAGCAGAAGTTATCTTTTTTGCTTTACGAGTATCATGCCCCTGGTGCTGTGAATACCCGGTAGCAAAAAAGTACAATGGCATTAATAGAAAAAACACATACTTCATATCAATCAAATAAAAAAAGACGTCAAACTTGCTGTTTCAAACTTTATTCTATTGTTTCAGTTACATTACCACAAGTGAGCATTGCGCTTCCGTAGTAAGGATTTTTAATAGCCTTTTCACTACTGAGCCATGATGCCTTCTTCATTGGGCAATACTGAATATACACCGGCGCTGAGGTGAGCTTTAAGGCTTTGGCCAGTTCTGCCATGTTATCAGAAAAGTTGGCAAAATATTGCCTTTGCAATTTGATGTCTTTGGCATCGGCAATGGCGCCTGCATCTTTTACTAATGCTGTTACATTCCCTTCAGAAATTACCTGGTAAGAGATGCCATTGATATTCTTTATAAATGCTGTTGAACCTGCTGCTGCTGCACTGCTGTTACCGGCTACCAAAGCATCTTTAACAACGTAGTAGGACTTCAACAATTCGCCTAACCTTGTTTTTTCTGCACTATCCTGTGCCTGTGCCTTCGAGAGGAATGAAAAAAAGCAAACTGCCACAACAGCCAGTGATTTTGTTAATGAACGAAGGATGCTGGATGAATTTCCCGGAAAGAGAACGTGTTTCATGCCTTTACTTTTGATTGTTTTTTATGTGGATTATTGATTGAGCGGTTCCGCCTTATAACCTGCATGCTGAACGATCTCTTTCACCATTTCATCTGACAGGTTATTGGTTTCCACTGTCAATATCTTATTTGGGTTTTGGGTGTCTACTTCCCAATGCTTAATCTCATTGTTCGCATCCAGGTAAGGAGTCACTTTCGCTATACAACTGCCACACATTATGTTTGTCTTAAATTGATATTTCATGCTGTTTAATTTTTACAAAGTTCATTGTACGGACCGGAGTACTGTTACAGGATTATGAGAAAGAGTTACACATAATTGCTTACAGCTTCAACCATTTCAGCCTTAAACTGTTGGTAACCACACTTACACTGCTCAGTGCCATCGCTGCACCTGCTATCATAGGATTTAGCAGGAACCCGGTAAAGGGATACAAAACTCCTGCCGCAATAGGAATGCCTATTACATTATAAATGAATGCCCAAAAAAGGTTTTGTTTAATGGTTGCCACTGTTTTACGGGAAAGGGTAATGGCTTTAGGTATTTTAGTCAAATCACTTGAAATAAGTGTCATTTTGGCTACGTCCATTGCTATATCGCTTCCCTTTCCCATAGCTATACTCACATCAGCCTGTGCCAGCGCATTGCTATCGTTAATGCCATCCCCCACCATGGCAACTGTTTTTCCCTGCTGCTGCAGCTTCTTTACAAAGCTGGCTTTATGTGCCGGCAACACTTCAGCCTGGTAATGTTGAATGCCTACCTGCTCAGCTATGGCTTTGGCAGTAAACTGGTTGTCGCCTGTAAGCATGTACACTTCTATTCCTTCCTGCTGCAATGCTTTTACTGCATCTACAGATGTTTGCCTGATCTTATCGGCAATGGCAACAGCAGCTAATGCATTTTCACTGTCTGAAAGCCAGACTACCGTTTGTGCCTTTGCCAGCCATTCATTTGCCGACTGCTGCAAAGCCGGTTCGATGCTGATGTTTTCAGCCTTCATCAATGCAGGGCTTCCTAAAAAGTAGGTTTTACCGTCATGCATCACCTTTACCCCTTTCCCGGTTATACTTTCAAATTGTTCGATTTCAACTGGCTGAACACCTTTCATTTTGAAGTAACGAACAACAGCTTCTGCTAAAGGATGCTCTGACTGCTGTTCAATACTGAAGAGCAAACCGGACAGGTCATTTTCACCTGTTTTCCATTTTATAGATACTACTTCCGGCTTGCCTTCTGTGATAGTCCCCGTTTTATCCAGGATAATGGCATTCACCTTTTTAGCCAGTTCCAGGCTTTCCGCATCTTTAATCAGTATCCCGTTTTCCGCACCTTTACCCACACCTGCCATGATTGCTGTTGGGGTAGCAAGGCCTAATGCACAGGGACAAGCAATCACTAATACAGTAACTAATGCTAACAATCCCTGAGTAAAACTGTTTTCACCCCCCAAAACAACCCATGCTGCCAGGCTAAGAATAGCAATAAGAATAACAACTGGAACGAAGATGCCTGCAATTTTATCTACCAGCTTTTGAACGGGCGCCTTACTGCCTTGCGCTTCCTGCACCATTTTAATGATCTGTGCCAGCACGGTATCACCACCTACTTTGGTTGCAATAAACTGAAAGCTGCCTTTCTGGTTGATGGTTCCTGCAAATACTTTATCTCCCTGCTTCTTCTCAACAGGTACCGGTTCGCCACTAATCATGCTTTCATCAACAAACGATGTTCCTGTACTGACTACGCCATCAACAGCAATCTTTTCACCGGGTTTTACCAGCAGGGTATCACCCACTTTTACAGATGCTATTGGCATTTCCACCTGGTGCCCACCACCATGCACTACCATTACGGTTTTGGGTTGTAAGCCCATCAGCTTTTTGATAGCTGACGATGTATTACCCTTTGCTTTTTCTTCAAGCATCTTTCCTAAAAGAATAAAGGCAATAACCACCGCTGCGGTTTCAAAATAAACGTGTACATGCAAGCCTTTGCTGTACCAATACTGCGGATAAACGGTGTTGAAAACGGAGAAGAGATAAGCAACACCCGTACTTAATGCCACCAGCGTATCCATATTTGCGGAACGGTGCTTAGCCTGTTTCCACGCACCAACGAAAAACTGCTGACCGAAAATGACAACCACGGGAGTTGCCAGTGCCCACATGATATAGTTTGCATAGGGAATGTTCATAAAGAACATTCCAATGACCACCAGTGGAATGGAAAGTACAATTGAACTGACCGTTCTTTTCTTCAGTGTTTCAAACCTCTTTCTATGTACTTCCTCAAGGGCATCTTTCGCTTCTTCGGTTTCATCAATCATCAAATCGTACCCTATACCCTGGAGTGCTGCTTTTAGCTGGTGTGGACCGGTAATAGTAGGAACATACTCCACTTGTGCGGTGGCGTTCGCATAGTTTACAGACACATGCACTACACCCGGGGTGTTTTCCAAAATGCTTTGTGAACTGCTGGCGCAGGATGCACAGCTCATATTAAGCACGGGGAAATTTTTCTTTACTGTATCTACATCATATCCCAGGTCCCGGATTGCCTTTACAGCTTTAGGCACTGTTTCCAATTCATCATCGGTGGTGATAACTGCCCTTTTATTGTTCAGTTCAACCTTATGTGTTTTGACACCCTGCACCTTGCCCAGGCCCTTGTCAACGATTAAGGCACAGTGCTCACTTTCAACACCGGCTAACGGAAGATTAATTGTACTGATTTCCTTGTTCATCTTATACCTGTTTTAACGGTACAAAGGTCTGATGGAAACAAAGGGCTATTGTTACATCCTTTTGGAAAAGATGTACAGATAATTGTGCCGGTAAAAAGGGAAGATTAGTCTTTTACGCTGTCTATCGGCTTGCGATGCAAAGCTCCGAGCTTTTTAAATTCTGATGGCGTCATGCCGGTGAGCTTTTTAAATTGAGCCGATAGATGCTGCGTACTGCTATAGCCCAGGTTGTAAGCAATCTGGCTCAAAGACAGTTCGTTGTAATGGAGCAACTCTTTGGTTTTTTCTATCTTTTGAAGAATGAAAAACTGCTCGATGGTTATGCCTTCTACTTCAGAGAAAAGCCTGCTGACTGATGAATAATCTTTAAAGATCTTGTCGCTGATAAATTTACTGACACTGAAGTGCTCTTCCACACTGCCGGCCTGCACTTTCTGAATAAATAAGTTTTTGACCTGTTCAATCAATTGCATTTTCTGGTTATCCAGCAATTCGAAACCTGCCTGCTCGAGGTCGGCTGCAAACTTCTGAAGCCTGGCATTGTCGGGCACTGCTGAAAGCTCCACTTCTCCCAGGCGCACATATTTTGCCTGAAGGTTGTGATGCTTCAACAGCTGCTCAACAGAGCTTATGCACCTGGGGCATACCATATTTTTGACTATGAGCTTCACCAATCAAAATTATAAATTGAAGGCCGCATGATACAGACCGGGTAAAAGGTAAATGAAAGTGCTGATGATTGGAAGTTAAAATCAAAGACAGGTGTAAAATAGAAAGTGCTCTTCAAAAGAGGCATTAGTTGAAAGCCCGCCTATGCTAAGCTGCGGTGAACAAATAAGTTTATTAAAAAAGCCCGCCTTCGCTTAAGCTTCGGCGGGCGCTGTAGCCTCGACAGGAATCGAACCTGTATCTAAAGTTTAGTCCCGCAAGGCAAAGTAGCCCGGACAAGAATCGAACTTGTATCTAGAGTTTAGGAAACTCCTATTCTATCCATTGAACTACCGGGCCACTTTGCCTGCGGGATATTCTATCCATTGAACTACGAGGCCAAAAGGAGAAACAGAAACAGAAAGAGAAAGAGGTCGCTCTCCGCTCTCTTTCTGTTTCTCCTTCTCCCTTGGGGGTGCAATATTAAATCCTTTTTCGCGAACGATTTCCTTTCCGGCCAATAATTTAGCTTTCTCCTCTATGGGATTCCGATCCCTTTTCC
>JAEYUA010000222.1 GCA_023433755.1 Bacteroidota bacterium
CGGTTGTCGATCATGGGATCACTGAAATTATCCACGTGACCGCTGGCCTTCCAGGTAGTGGGATGCATGAAAATGGCAGCATCAATACCTACGATGTTCTCATACATCTGGGTCATGCTCTTCCACCAGTGGTCCTTGATATTTTTTTTAAGCTCACTGCCCCACTGGCCGTAATCATACACCGCACCCAGCCCGTCATAAATCTCAGATGATGGAAAAATGAATCCGTATTCCTTACAATGCGAGATGATCGCCTGGAACCTGTTACTGTCTGTTGCCATGGGCGCAAAAGTAAAGGAATTCAGCTTTTAGCTGTTAGCCTTTAGCCATTGGCCTTATACTATAATGCAGGAATGATGATAGCAAGCTGAGTAGCTGCATCCAAAAGCCAACGGCCAAAGGCCATAAGCTATCAGCCTTTCTCTTTACGTGACCTTTATCGAACCATCCGTCTCCCTATTCTCCATCTCCTTCTCCTTCTCCAGTTGCTTGAGGGTTCCGTTCTCTTCTTCCACTTCTACATGTTTTACCCAAACGGCATACTGGGTTGGATAAATGCGTGAGCCGTACATGGCCGCCCAGGATTTGGTGAACTCCGCTCCGAAATAAAGGATCACCGATGAATAGTAGACCCACAGGAGCAGCACCACAAGTGAGCCTGCCGTTCCATAGGTACTGCCGATATCGGAGGTGCCAATGTAAAAGGTCATGGCGAATTTTCCCAGCATAAAAAGCACAGCGGTTGACATGGAACCGATGAGTACATCCTTCCATTTGATCTTCGCATCAGGCAACACTTTATAAATCACGGAAAATAAAAGTGTGATGACGATAAAGGTAACCAGCAGGTTAAAAATATACACCAGCCTCACGGTAAGATCGGGGTAGTTCTGCTGCAGCCGGTCCATCATGCCCTCGATCAAGCCATTCACAATAAGTGATACAAGCAATACGAAGCCGAGTCCCACCACAACAGAAAAAGAAAGCAACCGGTTCATGAGAATTTTGAGCCAACCTTTTTTGGGTTTGGGCTTGAGGTTCCAGATGGAGTTGATGGAATCCTGGATCTCTGAAAAAACAGTTGTAGCGCCAATAAGCAGCGTAGTGAAACCAATGATCGCTGTGAGTGTGGTTTTACCACTAAGGGTTGCGTTGCGGATGATATCCTGGATCTGTTTTGCGGCAACAGGCCCCACCACCCCGTTAAGTTGGTCGAATATACGGCCTTCCACTGCCACCCTTCCGTAAAATACATCAGCAAGAAAAATCATCACCAGCAGCATGGGACCGATGGAAAAAACCGTGAAATAGGCCAGTGATCCGCTTAGCTTGAGGACTTTATTATCTACAAATCCATGAAACGTATGAACCATCATTTGCCAGAGTCCTTTGGCGGTGATCTTTTTTCTCATTTACGAAGGGTTATCAGTCTAAAGATAATGCGCTAGGCATCGTCCCGGTTTTTTTGGTCCTTTCCGGGTGAACGTAACAGGTAAATCAGTAAACCAACAAGTACGGTCCCCATGCCGCCGGGTTTCCTGGGTTGTGTGACAGGGTGAACAAATGGATGTGGTGAAGCAGTAGCTGTGCGAGGTGTTGCGGCCGGCTGGGGATAGTGAAAGGCAGCGGCCGTTTCTTCCTGCAGATTCTTGGGTTTCGCACCGGGAACCGTTTCTTCATGATCCCATTTCGCATATTTATTGGGAATGATGCGGGCGCCGCGTTTGATGGCATAGGCCTTGGTGAATTCAGCTCCGAAATATAAAATGATGGCAGAATAAAAAACCCAAAGCAGTAATACCACCAGTGAGCCGGCAGCGCCATAGGTACTTCCTACTTCACTTTTACTGATGTAAAACGAGATGGCGAATTTGCCCACGAGAAAAAGAAGGGAAGTGGCTATGGCACCGGGCCAGATATCCTTCCATTTGATGGTGGCATCCGGTAGTACCTTAAATATCACAGCGAATAATAGCGTGGTCACTGTAAGATTCAGGACCAGGTTGATAATATAAAAGATCACAACGGTTACATCGGGGAAACGTGCCAGCAGCCGGTCGCCCAATGATTCCACCACCGCTGTGGCGCCGAGGGAAACCAGTAATAAAAATCCCAGCGATGCAATCATGCCAAAGGACAATAAACGGGTTAGCAATAATTTGATGATTCCCACTTTGGGCCTTGGTTTGAGGCCCCAGATACTATTGATGGAATCCTGGATCTCACCAAAAACGGTAGTGGCACCAATGAGCAGGGTGATGATACCGATCACGGCAGCTAAACCACCCTTGCCGGAGACCGATGCATTTTTGATAATCTCCTGTATCTGCAGGGCTGCATCCTTGCCGATGAAACTCTGCAATTGAGCGTAAATACTGTTCTGTGCGGCTTCCTGGCCCAGGAAAAAACCGAGTAGAAAAATAATTACAATTAATAACGGTCCCAATGAAAACACAGTGAAGTAGGCCAGTGAAGCACTCAGCTTAACTACCTTATCATCATTAAAACCTGTGAATGCCGCTTTCAATGCCTTCCATACGAGCTTAAATGAAAATCCCTTCATATGAAAGGTTTTATGCAAAAAAACAGCCAAGGGGATAGTTCAAAGTCAGTGAACTAGAGAATAGGGTGTCTTTATTTATTCTGAGAGTGCAGGCCGGGGAGAGGGGAAGTTCAAAGTTGAAAGCATGCCCTGGCGAAGGAGTTAAAAGTTCAAAGTTCAAAGTCAGTGAAAAGAGTATGAAGTGTTTTAGTTTATCTGAGAATTCAGGCCGGGGAGACGGGAAGGCGGTAAGTAGGGTACCCGGTGCAGAAAAATTTCAAATAATCATGGAGTAACAGAACCGCTATTTTTTTTAATGAATCTACTTACCGCCTTCCCGTCTCCCCGGCGAAAAATATCAGGATCAAAAAATAGTTGAGTTCATGTGAAGCTATAAGAATAACAAAATGAATTTATTTCAACTTCTCATTTTGAATATGACGCAACCCATCGCGACCATCCTTTTTCGCCAGGTTTTTTTGCAATGCCTCGGTAAGATCCACACCCGTCTGGTTGGCAATACAAATCAATACCCATAACACATCTGCCAGCTCATCAGAAAGTTCTTTTCCCTTGTCGGTTTCCTTAAAAGATTGCTCACCATACAAACGGCTCATCAGTCTGGCCACTTCTCCCACTTCTTCAGTTAGGATAGCCATATTGGTAAGTTCGCTGAAATAGCGTACACCTTTTGTTTTGATCCAGTTGTCAACCGTAAGCTGTGCTTCCTGTATGGTCATGCAAAAAATTTTATTTGTTTAACCCTGGTGATTCAGTTTAATATTCATCAACGTGGCAATGGAACGTGCTCTTTGCTTCATCAGGGTAGCCCTGTCCCCTTCAAACATTTCATCTGTTGTTGTGGTAAAAATCTCCACCCAACGGTCAAGATGCGCTGCTTTGATGGAAGATAAGGCATGAATATGCTGGTGCACTTCCATTACATTTTTGCGGTAACCCCTTGCATTGAAAACTACCGACTCCCAGAAATCAGCGATCACGGGAATATGGGTATCCAGGTTGAGGGGAACCACTTCAGTAAAGAACCTGCCGATCAGCTCATCATGGATCGCTTTATTGTAAAAGGCCCAAAGAAAGTTGATAAGATCCTGCCTGTCCTGTATATCCTTTGATACTACCATGATTTAATTTAAAATGTTCCTTGACTACCGACTACTGACTACCGACTACCGACTATGCTTTTACTCCCGGTTTTTACTGTCCATCACGATCGTCACTGGTCCATCATTCAGTAACTCCACCTTCATATCAGCGCCAAAGATGCCTGTCTCCACTTTCTTACCACAATCTTTTTCCAGTTGCCAAATCATCTTTTCATAAAGCGGTATAGCCACATCCGGTTTGCTGGCCCTGATATAACTCGGACGGTTACCTTTTTTGGTAGAAGCATGCAAGGTGAACTGGCTAACAAGCAGTATGGAACCACCTGCTTCCAGTAAAGAAAGGTTCATCACTCCATTCTCATCATCAAACACACGAAGATTGACGATCTTGTTGCTAAGCCAGGTGATATCATCCTCTCCATCCGCATCTTCAATGCCCAGCAAAACCAGCAATCCCTTTTCAATTGCACCGGTAATACGGCCATCCACCTTTACACTTGCATGTGAAACTCTTTGTACTACGATTCTCATGTGTTGATGCTCTATTGAATTTTCAAAAATAAAACATGCATCCCGCGCCGGGATTTAAATTTGTGCTGAAAATGTATTTCATGGACCTGACCCAGGAGATTAGCCTGCAAACCACGCGCAGTGGTGGCAAAGGCGGGCAAAATGTGAACAAGGTGGAGACCGCGGTCATTGCTTCTTTTAATATCCGTACTTCAGCGCTTCTTTCAGAAGAACAAAAAAGCAGGCTGGAAGATAAACTCCGCAACCGGATCAACAGCGAAGGCAGCCTCGTAGTTCGTGCCCAAACGCACCGCACACAGTTATCCAACAAAGAAGATGCTATTCAAAAGATACATGACCTGGTAAGCGAAGCACTTAAAAAGAAAAAAGCCCGTATCGCTACCAAACCTTCCAAAAAAGCAAAAGAAAAGAGACTGGAATCCAAAAAACTTTCTTCAGACAGGAAAAAGGTTAGGAAAAAACTGAGGCCGGGTGATTTTTAACAACCACCCTACCCTGTTTTTTTTATAGTTTAGAGCAAGATTCATTTCTCTTGAAACGCAACCTGGCCATATTCTTTATCCTTGTTTTCATTTTAGGCGGTGCCACCATCCTGGAAAGCTGCCGGAAAAATGATCCCCCATTGCCTGCGACAGGTATTAATTTTATTGTTCCACCCGGCTTTCCCCAGCCTACCCATTCTTTTTCCAGCAACCCGCTTACCAAAGAAGGTATCCTGCTCGGAAGAAAATTATTTTATGATGGCAGGCTATCGCTGGATGGAAATTTCCCCTGCTCCTCCTGTCATAATCCCGAAGCGGCATTTACCACCAAGGATCATGACCGCAGCCATGGTTATAACAATTCTCATACGTTAAGAAATGCTCCCGGGCTCTTCAACCTCGCCTGGCATCCCTTTTTCAACCAGGATGGGAGCGCGGCCAGCCTGCAGGCAATCTATGCCAAACACATCACTGACCCTACTGAAATGGCTGAGACCATTGCATCTGTCATTAACAAACTCAAAGCCGATGCCACTTACAAGGCCATGTTCAAAAACGCATTCGGTGATGAGCAGGTTTCAGCCGATAGGATGTACAAGGCAATGACACAGTTTTTAGTGAACATGGTCTCTGCCAACTCCAAATATGATAAAGTACTCCAGGGTCTGGATGTGTTTAACCCGCAGGAACAAAGCGGCTACCAGATCTTCCAGTCTAAATGCGGCAGTTGTCACCAGGAACCATTGTTCACCGATTACAGTTTCCGCAATGTGGGACTGGAGATCAACCCCGCATTAAAAGATTATGGATTGATGATGGTAACGGGACGGTCATCCGATTCGCTTAAGTTCAGGGTTCCCAGCCTGCGTAATCTTGAATTCACTTCCTATTATTCACATGACGGAAGGTTCAGCCTGCCGCGACATATGATCCAGCATTACCGTTTTGGTGTGAATCAAAGCGCCACACTGGATCCCCTGCTTACCAACGGAATTGTGTTGAGCAACCAGGATGAAAATGACCTGGTACATTTCCTGCGTACACTTTCTGATTCCAGCTTTCTCAACAATCCAGCCAACAGGGATTAAGAATGATGGATATTATTAAGGGTATTGTACTTTCGAAAATCAAATGAACCATCAACCAGGCAAAATCCCTATATCCTTTAGATGAGCAGTATCAAAAAACTGGCAGGACAAACCATGTGGTACGGGCTGAGTAATGTAGCAGCCCGCTTTCTGAATTACCTGCTTACCTTCCTGCATGTATACCTTTTTGACACCACGGAATTTGGTGATGTTTCTTTGTTCTATGCCAATGCCGCACTCTTAAGTATCATTTTCACCTATGGGATGGAAACAGCCTATTTCAGGTTTGTACAGCAGGAAAAAGAAAAAGGTTCCGTCTATTCCACGGGTTTTATTTCTCTTTTGGGAACAACAGTCCTGCTTTCCGGTTTACTTATTTTCTGGAGGCAACCGCTTGCTGATTTCATGAAGATCGGTGCACATCCGGAATGGATCACCTGGTTGTCGCTTATCCTCGCTGCGGATACGCTGGCAGCACTTCCTTTCGCAGTATTGCGCCAGCAAAACAGGCCCAGAAAATATGCCATGGTAAAAGTGGCCAATATTCTTTTGACCATTGGGCTTCAATTATTTTTCTTCTGGCTTTATCCTAAATGGACGGGTGAGACTGTAGATATCGGTTATGTATTTCTTTCCAACCTGATCGCGAGTATTGCCACGATCGTTTTCCTGGGTAAGGAACTGCTGCAGATCAGGTGGACATTCAATAAACAGTTGTGGAAGGAAATGATGGTCTATGCCCTTCCGCTCATTGTTGTTGGTTTTGGTGGAATGGTCAATGAAACCATTGACAGGCAATTGCTCCTCCGGTTTTTTGACGGTACTGTAGGCCAGGCAAAATCAGCAAACGGAATTTATTCAGCCAACTATAAACTGGCCATACTCATTGTTCTTTTCATCCAGGCTTTCCGGATGGGTGCAGAACCGTTTTTCTTCCAGCAATCAAAAGAACAAAACGCGCCAAAAACCTATGCAAGGGTGATGAAATTTTTTGTGCTGGCCTGCTGCCTCTGCTTTTTATTCATTGTTCTTTTCTTAGATCTATGGAAAAGCCTAATCACTACCAAACATCCTGAATATGGTTTGGGCATCATGGTAGTGCCGATCCTCGCGCTTTCCAAGATTTTCCTGGGCATTTATTATAACCTGAGCATCTGGTATAAACTAACCGATAAGAATATGTATGGTGCTGTGATCACGCTTATTGGCGCGGCAATTACAATTGGGGTTAATATCCTGCTTATTCCCAAAATCGGGTATTTCGGTAGTGCCATTGCCACTCTTCTTTGTTATGGTTTCATGATGGTGGCGAGTTTTGTATTGGGACAAAAATTTTATCCTGTTCCTTATGCCTGGAAAAAGCTATTGGCATATGTTGTTGTCTGCCTTGTATTGTTTGGCATTCACCAGGGTTTCCGTTCAGTGATCGATCATACTTTAGTGGTGCACCTGGCGGGATTGACCTTGTTCGGAGTTTTTATCTGGTTTATCGGGCGTGTTGAGAAAAAAGAATTCAGCCGCCTGCCCGTGATTGGAAAGTTTTATGCTGCGCAACCCATGCCGGGGGAAACAGGGGGCGTACCTGGAGCGGGACCATAGGGGGCCGCTATCATCAGGCTTCTCTGATCATTTGATTCTTTTTAGCCGTTAAGACGGGAAGGACGGTAAGTAATGCCTGCAAATCAAAAATTCCTTTGCGATTCCTTCTTTTCTTTTTTTCTTGGCGGTTTTCCTCCGCGCTATCTCCTTTTCTCCTTTTCTCTGCGGTAAAAGAACTAACCGAAGTATAAAGAACCCAAGCCAACAGCCAATGGCCAATAGCTAATGGCTTACTTCATCTTCACAAACGGATTCGACTTCATCTCATCACCAATAGTCGTAGACCCACCATGCCCGGAATACACAATCACATCCTCCGGCAGCGTGTACAATTTCGTACGGATGCTTTGTTCCAGCACCTCAAAGCTCCCCCCGGGAAGATCTGTCCGGCCCACACTTCTTTCAAAAAGCACATCCCCGCTGATGAGGAATTTATGCGCCTTACTGTAAAAACTGATGCTGCCGGGAGAATGCCCGGGCGTAAAAAGAATATCCAGCACCTCGTCGCCAATCCTTACCTGGTCTCCTTCTTCGAGGTAATGAAGCGGGCCATCATAATTATCAAAAGGGAGCTGGAACATCTGTCCCGAGGCTGGTCCATGTTCCAGCACCGGTTTTTCAAGCGGGTGCAGGTGCAGTTCCAGTCCGTAAGTTTTATGGATGTAGCGATTGCCAAAAATATGGTCGAGGTGACAATGGGTATTTAACAGGTAAATGGGTTTCAGCCCGTTGTCTTCAATATATTTCTTTAATTCTATCTCCTCGGAGGCAAAATAACAACCGGGGTCTATAATACAGCATTGACCTTTTTCGTTGTAAACTACGTATGTATTCTCCTGAACAGGGTTGAAGGTAAAGGGTTGAACCGTTAGCATGCAGCTTTTTTGTATTTTTAAATGCAATTTACTATTCAAACCGGGAGCTTTTTAAATAGAAATCACCTCATACTTTATGAATATAACGATTGGCCGGATGGCCTGTGTTGCTTTGATCACCGTTCTCTCTTTAAAGGGTCAGGCACAGGTGAATGCAGTTGAGTTTGGGAAGAACAGGGTGCAATACCAGAAATTCAATTGGAAGTACTACCAGACAGATAATTTCAATACTTATTTCAGCCAGGACGGACTGGAGATCGGGAAATACGTGGCCCAGGTGGCGGAAAAGGAACTGACCCAACTGGAAGAATTCATTGAATACGGCCTGCAGCGCCGGGCTAATATAGCAGTGTATAACAGCTTCGACGAGATGCAGCAGTCCAACATCGGCCTGGGCATTGACTGGCAGAACACCGGCGGCATCACCAAGCTGGTGAACAATAAAATGCTGATCTATTTTGATGGCAACCATGAGAACCTGCGCCGCCAGATCCGCCAGGGCATTGCCGCCGTTCTGGTGCAGAATGTTCTGTTTGGCGACGACCTGGGTGAATTCGCAGCCAACCAGACCCTGCTCGATCTTCCCAAATGGCTCACCGATGGCTATATCGAATACGCCGCTGAAGAATGGAGCACCGTACTGGACGACCAGCTCAAGAATGCTTTGCTCAGTGGAGAATACAAAAACTTTTACCAGCTTGCTTTTGAAAAGCCCAACCTGGCCGGACATGCTTTCTGGTATTATATGGGTAACAAATATGGCCGTGCCAAAACCACTTACCTGCTTTACCTCGCCCGTATTTACCGCAACCTGAACAGTGCTACGCAAAAGATCGCCAAGAAAAAATTCAAGGATGTGCTGAAGGATTTCATGTCCGAAGAAGCTGCAAAATATTACAAGGATGTACGCGGCCGCCGGGTGGCCCCACGTGGACAGCTTTCAGTGGTAAGGGAGATCGGCAAAAAAGATTATATCCGTTTCAATGCTAACCCCATGCCACGCAGCTTTGCTTATGCTTCGGTGGAATTCAAGCAGGGCAAATACAGCGTGGTCTTTCACCCGAATTTTACCGACCGCAAGGTGCTGCTCACTTATGGAGCACGTACAAGGGAAGATGAGATCAACCCCAATTATCCCCTGATGGCCTGGGATGGCAAGGGCACCAGGCTGGCTGTGATCTATAATGACAAAGGCCAGACAAGAATGTTTGTTTACGATATCGTGAACAGGGTAAAGATCAACCAGCAGGCACTCACAGGATTCACGCAGGTGCAGGATATGAAGTATATGCTGGATGCGAATACACTTATCCTTAGCGCTGTAAAAAGCGGGCAGACAGACATCTTCGTGTACAAGATTGACAAGAATACATATGAGCAGATAACAGATGATGTATATGATGACCTGGATGCCTCTTTTGTAGCTTTCCCCGGTAAAACTGGTATTATCTTCTCTTCCAACCGTCCATCCGCCACTGCGGAAGACAGTGATACAGCCATCAGCGAAAGAAATTACAACATCTTCCTGATCGATAACTGGAACAAATCGGAATTCAAACAGATCTCCCAACTCACCAGCCAGAGATTTGGCAATGCCCGTTTTCCTTCACAGTATAATGTGAACCACTTCACTTTTGTTAGTGATGAAAATGGTATCGGCAACCGTTATGCCGGTTTCTTCAAATCAGAAAGAGCAGGTCTTGACACCCTCGTTTATATTGGCGATGAAGTTTTACGCAATCCTCCTCCTGAAGAAGTGGACAGCGTGCTGAAAGACTGGGGCAAGACTGATATTGACTCGGTAGGATTTTTCTCTGTCACCCTTGACTCAACCTACACCTTCCCGCTCACTAATTACCAAAGCAGCCTTTTGGAAACAAGGACTGCAGGTGACAATACACTGGTAAGTGAAGTAACCAGGCAGGGTGATTTTAAATTTCTCTACCGGTTAAGGATAGACGAAGCTACCCTGCGCCGCAGGAATGTTTCAGCCAAACCCACAGAATATATCCGGAAGCTTGCTGAGCAGCAAAGGATACAGGAGGGCCGTGCCATTCAATACCAGCAGGCAGATTCGGTGAAGAAGCAAACAGATTTCTTCAACAGCGAATTCCAGGACGAAAGAAGGGATTCCACTTCCCAGCTTGGAAGGGTGTTTGAATCGCAGCAGATCGAAGATGAGCCTATTCTCAAATCAGCCAAGCTGTATGAATACCGCCCACGGAAGTTTTTTAATGAATACGTGGTGGCAGGATTGAACAATACCGTATTTGTGATCAATAAATACCAGCCTTACCAGAATGGCGCGGGTCCTATTGATCCTTCCAATGGTAATGAGCTGAATGGATTGATCAGGATGGGTACCGCCGACCTGTTTGAAGACATCAAGGTATCTGGTGGCTTCCGCATTGCTCCCAACCTGCGCGATAATGACATTCTTTTTGAATACACCAACCTGAGAAAAAAACTGGACTGGGGCTTTACCTATTACCGCAGTTCTCTTGAAACAGGTTACGATAGTACGGGCCAGATTCTTAACCCTGATTTCGCACCGCCGGTGAAACAGGTCAGCAATTATTACCTGGCGCGGATTAAATACCCGCTCGACCGTGTGAGAAGTTTGCGCTTCACGGTGGGACCCAGGCTCGACCGCATCATCTATCCTGCTTATTCCGTTAATAATCTCAAAGGCAAGGATATCAAAAAAGCTTATGGACAGGTATCCTTTGAATATGTTCATGATGATGCCATCAACAA
>JAEYUA010000276.1 GCA_023433755.1 Bacteroidota bacterium
CTTTACTGGACTACAGCCTTGAAGCTGATTTTTCCGCAGCCAGAAAATACGTGCGCATCATCGTGGAGCAGATGCTGAAATCGGTTCCTGATAAACATTGCGTGCTCAATGTGAATATTCCCATCGGCACAATTGACGAGATAAAAGGTGTAAAGATCTGCCGGCAGGCCTATGCCAAATATGAAGAAGATTTTATTGAAAGGGACGATCCCCATGGCCGCAAATATTACTGGCTTACCGGTGAGTTCGTCAATTTTGATGAAGGAACTGATACCGATGTGTCGGCGCTGGCCAATAAATATATCAGCCTGGTACCCGTACAGTTCGACCTAACCCATTACAAACAAAAACAGCAACTTGAAAAAGACTGGAACATTTTTTCTGACGAAGGATAATCTCCGTTTGGGCATTATTCTCGGACTCATCACACCACTATTCGTATTCGCAATTGTTTATTACGCACAGTTCAGTGGTTATACCTTTGAAGAATTCATTGACCGGTTCTTCCGTGAGAAACAGATCATCACTTTCTGGGGTGTATGGTGCCTGGTAGGAAATATTGCACTGTTCACCTATTATATCAATACCAACAAGGATAAAACAGCCAAAGGGATATTTGCTGTATCACTAATCTATGGTATCGGCGTCCTCCTATTGAAACTCTTTGTGTGATGCCTTTGCGGCATGCCTATCTTTACCATTAAATCTTTCGCGGCCGCAGCCTGATGAAATATTATTTAATAGCCGGTGAAGCATCTGGTGATCTTCACGGCAGCAATCTTGTAAAAGCTTTAAAGCAACTTGATGGCGATGCAGTGATCCGTGCATGGGGTGGTGATCTCATGTCCGCTGCAGGTGCCAGCGTGGTAAAACATTACCGTGACCTGGCTTTTATGGGATTTACTGAAGTGATCAGGAATCTTCCCACCATCATGAAGAATCTTTCCTTCTGCAAAAAAGATATCGACGCTTTTCAACCTGATGTGCTGGTGCTGATCGATTACCCGGGTTTTAACCTGCGCATCGCCAAATGGGCCAGATCAAAAGGACTTCGCATTGTTTATTATATCTCGCCGCAGGTATGGGCCTGGAAAGAAGGAAGGGTGCATTCCATTAAAAAAATGGTAGACAAAATGCTCGTGATCCTTCCATTCGAAAAAGATTTCTACCGGAAATATGATTACGATGTCATTTATGTGGGACACCCGTTGGTGCAGGTAGTCAACAGCTTCAAGCAACAATACCAGGGCACAAGGCCGGCTAAACCGGTGATTGCCCTGCTGCCTGGCAGCCGTAAACAGGAGGTCAGCAAAAAACTGCCTGTAATGCTGGAAGCTTCGAAGCATTTCAGAGAATATGATTTTGTAGTGGCCAGGGCCGCTTCCCTTGATGATGATTTTTACAACAGTTTCCTGGAAAATTATCCGGGAGTAAGTTCAGTGAAAGACCAGACTTATGCCTTGTTGATGCAGGCTGATGCGGCACTGGTTACTTCGGGTACTGCCACTTTAGAGACGGCACTATTTGGCGTACCGGAGGTAGTTTGTTATAAAGGTTCTTCTATTTCTTACCAGATCGCTAAAAGGCTGATCAAAATAAAATATATATCTCTAGTGAACCTGATCATGGACCGGCCAGTGGTTAAGGAACTGATACAGGATGATTTCACCGTGGAAAATGTAAAAAGGGAACTCAACCTTGTACTTCATGATCGGAAGACCATTGAAAGGATGAAACAAGATTATGCGGAGCTGAAAGAACTGCTGCGTCAAAAGGAAGATGCTTCAACTCGTGCCGCGCAGGAGATCATTAGCCTGCTCCAGTTAAGTCATTAGTTTAATGGCCAGGATGATTAGGGCAAGCAGGAAAAGTAAAAGACTGATCCTGTTGATGCCATGCATGTATTTTACAAAGTCTGATTTAGGCCTTTCAGGATCAGGTTTCCTGAGGTAGAGATATTCCGCTAATTGTTTAAGGATGCCCATAAAAAAACTGTATCTCAAAGATACAGTTTCAACAAGGTTATTATGATGGTTAAGGAGCCGGGTTGCGCCTTTTCTTATCGCCCCCCTTGTTCCCCCTGATATTATAATTGTCAGGCGATACCTGGTGGGAAGGCCTGGTGGCTTTACGTTTTCTTTTAGTGGTATTATTGTCGGCAGACCAGGCTGCAGACGGATGCAGAACGTATTCAAAATACCCGATGAGGTGACGTAAATAGATGTTCATTTTCAGAGGATTTTAGAGTTATTGGACTGCAACACCGCCTCATGGTTTTTCAAGGATGTGTTAAAGCTTCATCCAAAATAATTAAAGGATTTAAGAATTGCAATGGCCTTTTCGACGAAACGGTGTTAATGAATGATCAAATCCAATATTTAATACTGAAAATGCTTAATCATCAGTAAGGACAAAAACTGAGTCCGATTTAAAATGATCAAGGTATATCACCGCTGCTCGAGGCGCACAGTATGATCCTTCAATAACTGGGTGATTTCTTTTAATGAACCTGCCATCTCGCGCATGTTCTGGTAGTTAGCATAATTGATCTGTGAATTTACCCACCTGATATAAACTGCCTCATTATCTAATGCCTCAAGGCCGGTTTGTTGCCTGAACAGTTCTGGGGTGAATGGTTCGAATAGCTGGGTCATGGTGTTTGTTTGTGTGTAGGGTAAAAATAATAAAATAGCTGCGAGTTTCGAATTGCGAGCCGGTTGCCGTGAGACATACAACGATAACAAATAGTAAAGGACAGTATGAGTATTTACTAGCAGCTAGAAGCTAGAAGCTAGTGGCTAGTGGCTAGGCGCTAATTCCTCACCATCAGCCTTTCCAAAAACTCCGAGGAATTTTGTTCTGAATTCACCAGGTCTGCCAGCGTTACCTTATCAAGCAACTGGTCCAACGTTACCTGTATCATCTGCCAAAGGGATCGCGAGGAACAATCCACCGAATTGGTGCAGAATTTCATATTACCGGAAT
The DNA here is from genome assembly GCA_023433755.1 of Bacteroidota bacterium. Lineage (GTDB taxonomy): Bacteria > Bacteroidota > Bacteroidia > Chitinophagales > Chitinophagaceae > Flavisolibacter. Next base: position 2,986 of record JAEYUA010000276.1, read on the forward strand.
GGCTGCCGCAAAAAGCATTATCGAATAAGGGCCCGCCAAGTGCTTTCAGTACATGGTTGATCACAATATCATCTGCTGAACGGGCCAGCACATAACCTCCCTTATTTCCGGGTGTGCTGTTGATGAATCCTTTCATCCTGAGGATCCGCGCCAGCTTGGCCACATAAGGTGCAGTAAGCCCCTCCGCTTCGCTCAACTGCGGAATGCTCATACCTTCCTCATCCTTGCAGGATGCGATGCGTAAAAGCAACCTGAGTCCGTATTCTTCCTGGGCGGTGATCTTCATCGTTGTTTAATATTGTTATAAAGGCCAATGGCCAATGGCTATTAGCTAATGGCTTACATCCACCCTAGCTCCAACTGCGCCTCCTCCGACATCATGCTCTTATCCCAGGGCGGATCCCAGGTAACCACTACATGCACATCATTCACGCCTTCGATGGTCCTGAGCTTTTGATCTACTTCCACCGGCAGCGATTGTGCTGCGGGACATCCGGGTGCCGTTAATGTCATCGTTACCTGGATATTATTGATCGGAAGAATATCTACCCTGTAGATCAATCCAAGGTCATGAATATTCACCGGTATCTCCGGGTCATAGATGGTTTTGATCACCTCTATTGCCTTGTCTCTTAAAACATCTGTTTCCATCATCATCTCAAGCTTTATTTATCGCTTCCTTCACCTGGAAGGCCAGCGCGTAATTCTTCATTTGCTTCACCATGGCCAGCAAACCATTGGAACGGGTCTGCGCCAGGTGGCTCATCATACCGATCTCTTTTATAAAATCAAGTTTGGCATCAATGATAGCGGCAGGCGGCTGACCCGATAACACCCTGATGAGCATACTGATCAGGCCTTTCACAATCACGGCATCACTGTCGGCCTTGTATTCCACTTTACCATTGTTGTAATCTGCAACCAGCCATACAGTGGACTGGCAACCTTTTACCTTGTTCTCATCTTTTTTATACTTCTCTTCCAGTACAGGCAACCTTTTGCCCATATCAATGATGTACTCATATTTATCATCCCAACTGTCAAACAGCGCAAACTCTTCTACGATCTCCTTTTCTATGGCCTCAATGGATGTTACCGCACTCATTTATTTCAACATTTTGATCGCCTTATGTAGGGCTTCCATCATTACATCAATTTCTCCCCTGGTATTATACATGGCAAATGAAGCCCGTGTAGTACCCCTGATGCAAAGGCGGTCCATCAATGGTTGCGCGCAATGCATGCCTGTTCTCACGGCCACTCCCTTATTGTCGAGCAAGATGCCGATATCCTGCGGATGCACTCCTTCAACTACAAATGAAATGACGCTGATCTTATTCTTCGCCTGCCCGATGATGCGCAGGCCTTCAATAGTTTCAAGCTGGCTGCTGGCATATGCCAGTAAATCGTTTTCATGACGGCGGATCTTTTCTTTACCAATGGAAGCTGTAAATTCCATGGCCGTATGAAAAGCAATGGTATCAGCGATATTGGGCGTGCCAGCCTCGAATTTGTAAGGCAGGTCATTCCAGGTAATGGTTTCAAAATTCACATCCTTGATCATCTCTCCCCCACCCTGGTAAACAGGCATGGATTCGAGCAGGTGTTTTTTACCATACAGCGCACCGATACCGGTAGGACCATATAATTTATGAGAAGAGAACACAAAAAAATCACAATCCATATCCTGCACATCAATATCAAGGTGCACAGTTGATTGTGCTCCATCTACCAGTACCACAGCACCGGCGGCATGGGCCTTCCGGGCAATGTCCTTTACAGGATTAATGGTACCAAGCGCATTGGAGACATGCACTATGGAAACCAGTTTCGTTTTTTCATTCAGCAGTCCTTCAAAGGCTTCCATCTCCAGTTCTCCTTCATCATTGATGGGGATCACGCGAAGCACGGCGCCTTTCTCCTGCGCCAGGATGTACCAGGGAACAATGTTAGAATGATGTTCCATATTGCTGATGATGATTTCATCTCCAGCTTTTATATTTTGCCTGCCCCATGTCTGTGCTACCAGGTTGATACCTTCAGTAGTGCCGCTGGTAAAGATGATCTCTTCCCTGCTACCCGCATTTATAAATTCACGCACGGCATCCCTTGTGCCTTCAAATGCCGCTGTGGCTTCCTCTGCAAGCGTATGGATGCCCCGGTGTATGTTGGCATTATAACCTTTGAAATAATCAACCAGCGCATTGATCACAGCAAGCGGTTTCTGGGTGGTAGCCGCATTGTCGAAATACACCAGCTTCCTGCCCTTAACTTCCCTGTTCAGTACAGGAAATTGCGCACGGACCGCTTCAATATCCAGCTTGTGCTCTATGGTTTCAGCATGCATCATGCAAATTCAAATTCGAGTCTTTCGGAGATCAGTCCATCTACATAATTCCTGAGCACTTCAGGTTTGATATGATCCAGGATATCTATGGCGAAAGCCCGCACGAGCAAAGCCCTTGCTGCCTTTTCAGTGATCCCTCTCGATCTCATGTAGAATAATCCTTCTTCATCCAGTTGCCCTACGGTACAGCCGTGGGAACATTTTACATCGTCAGCAAATATTTCAAGTTGAGGTTTGGTATTCACAGTTGCATTATCGGACAAGAGAATATTCTTGTTCGACTGGAACGCATTTGTTTTCTGCGCGATCTGCTGCACAAAAATTTTCCCATTAAATACAGCCGTTGCATTGTCGTCAATAATTCCTTTATACAATTCATTGCTCTGGCAATGGGGTTGTACATTATCCACCACGGTATGATTGTCAACATGCGTATTGCCTTTCAGAAAATACAATCCATACATGTGTGCTTCCGAATGGGCAGCTTCCATGGCAATGTTCAGGTTATTGCGGATGATGCCCCCATTGAGTGAAACAGTTACCACGTTCACCAGGCTTTTGCCGGTCTGCCTGAAATGCGTGGTGCTTACCTGGCTGTTCTGGGTGCCATCATTCTGGATCTTGTAATAATCTACAATGGCATCCTGCTCCACCACCACTTCCATTACCTGGTTGGTAAAACTTTCGGCCATTCCCACCGTTGCATAGGTCTCTGCCATTTGTACAATGGCATTGGCGCCTACATAGACTAAGGTTCTTGGCTGGGCCAGTATGTTGGCAGAAGAAGCATCAGTGATATTATAGATATAGATGGGCTGGTCAACCACCAGTCCCGCTTTCACATAAATAAACACACCTTCCGCAACAAAAGCAGTATTGAGGGCATGAATCCCATCTTTGATGTATTTGCTGCTGTGCCCAAGATTATTGAGCACACGGTCCTTGTGTTCACCTTTTACAGCTTCTTCAAGTGATTGAACCATCAATCCACCGGAACGGATGTTGGATAGCGCAGCCACATAGATACCATTAACGAATACCAGTTCATTGGCTGTTTCATGACCGGGCAGCCTGGTTTGCTCCAGGTAACCGGCAGTTTCTGTTTTGCCGGTATCACCTGCGGCCATTGCATAGTCCTTATTGAAAGCGCTGCTGATGCGGGTATATTTCCATTCTTCATGCTTTGCCGTAGGTATGCCCAGGGTATTGAAAGCATCGTAAGCATTTTGTTCAACAGGGGTGAGTACACTGCTGCCATTGTTCGACAAAAGCTTCTGGTATTTTTCCCTGATTGTTTCTATCGTGTTCATATCTTCTGATTAATTGCAGGCTCAGGCCTCCTGCACGGCGTCTACTTCATTTTTAATAAAATCATATCCTCTTTCTTCCAGCTCAAGCGCCAGTTCCCTGGTACCGGATTTCACGATCCTTCCATTGTAAAGTACATGTACAAAATCGGGTACGATATAATCCAGCAGGCGCTGGTAGTGTGTTACCACGATCACCGCGTTATCACTGCTTCTCAATTTGTTTACACCGTTGGATACGATCCTGATGGCATCAATATCCAAACCTGAATCTGTTTCATCCAGTATAGCCAGTTTGGGTTCAAGCATGGCCATCTGGAAAATCTCATTCCTTTTTTTCTCACCACCTGAAAAACCTTCATTGAGTGAACGGCTCAGCAAAGACTGGCTGATTTCCATCATAGCCATCTTCTCTCTCATCAGTTTGAGGAACTGTACCGCATCCAATGCAGGGAGTCCGCGGTATTTCCTTACTTCATTCACTGCTGTTTTTACAAAATTGGTAGTGGTGAGCCCTGGTATTTCCACCGGGTACTGGAAGGCGAGGAAGATCCCTTCGCCGGCTCTTTCCTCGGGAGAAAGTTCAAGAAGATCCTTTCCAAGGAAGTCAACACTTCCGCCTGTTACTTCATAGTCGGCACGGCCGGCCAGTACAGAAGCGAGTGTGCTTTTACCGGAACCATTGGGTCCCATAATGGCATGTACCTCACCAGGACGAACATCCAGGTTCAGTCCTTTGAGAATTTCTTTTCCTTCAATTCCTGCTTGCAGGTTTTTTATTGATAACATATAAGCTTGTTCTGTGTTTTTAAATTTTATTTCAGGTGCTTTTCCAATTATCCCACGCTGCCCTCAAGGCTGATGGCGAGCAATTTCTGCGCTTCGATCGCAAATTCCATCGGAAGGTGATTCATTACCTCTTTGGCAAAACCATTTACGATCAGCGCCACTGCGGTTTCCGTATCAATGCCACGCTGGTTGCAATAAAAGATCTGGTCTTCACCAATCTTGGAAGTGGTGGCTTCATGTTCCACCATGGCTGATTTATTCTTTACTTCTATATAGGGAAAAGTATGAGCACCGCATTTATCACCCAAAAGAAGTGAATCACATTGTGAGAAATTTCGGGCACCTTCAGCATTCTTGCCTATGTGCACCAGTCCGCGGTAACTGTTATTGCTGAAACCAGCGCTGATACCTTTAGATACAATGCGGCTCCTGGTATTTTTTCCCAGGTGATGCATTTTAGTTCCGGTATCGGCCTGCTGATGATTATTGGTAACCGCAACGCTGTAGAATTCACCAACTGAATGGTCGCCCTTAAGGATCACGCTTGGATATTTCCAGGTGATGGAAGATCCTGTCTCTACCTGGGTCCAGGAGATCTTGGAATGATCACCTTTACAGATACCACGCTTGGTTACGAAATTATAGATGCCGCCCTTGCCATCCTTGTCGCCAGGATACCAGTTCTGCACCGTTGAATATTTGATCTCGGCATTGTCCATGGCCACCAGTTCCACCACAGCGGCATGCAACTGGTTCTCATCACGCATGGGAGCAGTACAACCTTCGAGGTAGCTTACATAACTGCCTTCTTCGGCTACAATCAGTGTACGCTCGAACTGGCCAGTATTTTCAGCATTGATGCGGAAATAAGTGGAAAGTTCCATTGGACAGCGCACACCCTTGGGAATGTACACAAAGGAACCATCACTGAATACGGCTGAATTAAGGGCCGCGAAATAATTATCAGTGACGGGCACCACTGAGCTCAGGTATTTCTGTACCAGTTCAGGATGTGTTTGTATAGCCTCGCTCATGGAACAGAAAATAACACCCTGCTCCGCGAGTTGTTCTTTAAAAGTAGTGGCAATGGATACACTGTCGATCACCGCATCCACGGCTACGCCGGTGAGCCTTTTTTGCTCATCAAGGGAAATACCCAGTTTCTCGAAGGTCTTCCTGAGTTCAGGATCTATTTCGTCGAGACTACCGGGTGCCACCTTTTGTTTAGGGGCTGAATAATAAATGATATCCTGGTAATCGATCTTGGGGTAATTGAGGTTGGCCCAGTGAGGCTCCTGCATTTTCTGCCATTGGCGGAAGGCTTTCAGTCGCCATTCCAGCATCCATTCCGGCTCATTTTTTTTGGCAGAAATAAAGCGGATCGTGTCTTCTGTCAGGCCTTTGGGGGCCTCGTCTGCCTCTATTTCCGTGACAAAACCATATTTATATTCCCCTGAAACGGTTTGTTCGATAGTAGTGCGGTCATCATCCATCACCAGCGGTTCCTTCAGTGCTTCTGATTTCATGCCGCAAAGGTAAATCTAATTTGTACTAAAAAGTATAAACGATTGTTTAAAGAATAGAAAAGCTGTTGGCCATTAGCTGTTGGCTGTTGACTTTCTTGATTTAGATCACCCTGATTTCTTATCCTGGAACAATGGAAGGAGGCCAGGCTCCGGGGTAATTTTGATGATTGGCAAAAGGATTAAAATTATAAACATGGAAAATAAAATAACAGGATTACATCATATTACAGCCATAGCCGGTAATGCCAGGCGGAATCTTGATTTTTACACGAGGGTACTCGGGCTGAGGCTGGTAAAGAAGACCGTAAATTTTGATGACCCCGGCACCTATCATTTTTATTATGGTGATGAAAAGGGCAGCCCGGGCAGCATCCTCACTTTCTTTCCCTGGGAGGGCATTCAAAAAGGGAGGACAGGCACGGGCATGGCGACTGAAATTGGATTTTCAGTTCCTGCAAACAGCCTGGATTTTTGGAAACAAAGGCTGGAGGAGTTTAATGTAAAGAGCCTTCCCCTGACGGAAAGGTTTGGTGAACAGGTCCTTCCTTTCGAGGATCCCGATGGACTGGTGCTGAACCTGGTGGTAGCCAAAGAAAAAGATGACAGGAAAGCCTGGACAACAGGATTTGTAAATGAAGAAACAGCCATCAAAGGATTTCACAGTGCCGTTCTTACCCTTCGTAAAATGGAGGCTACGGGCAGGGTACTTACCAACCTGCTCGGGTACCGGTTTGAGGCGCAGGAAGATAACCATTACCGTTTTAGGACGGATGCAGTTCAAACGGCCAATATCATTGACATTTATGAAGAACCCGGGAGGCCTACGGGGGTAAATGCCGGTGGCACCAATCACCACATTGCATTCAGGGTGAAGAATGATGAGGTGTTGATGGAGGTCCGTGAAAAAATCCTGGAAGCGGGATTGCATATCACGGGGAAAATTGACCGGAATTATTTTTATTCGCTTTACTTCAGGGAACCGGGAGGGGTTTTGTTTGAACTGGCATCAGATAATCCCGGGTTTACCGTTGATGAAAAGCTAAGCGAACTCGGAACCCACCTGATGCTGCCGCCCCAATATGAAAGCAGCAGGAAAAGGATTGAGGAGGTGTTGCCTGGGTTAGCGTGAGCGTGAGACGTGAGACGTGAGACGTGAGGCGTGAGACGTGAATCGTGAAATTTCTGACCCGCAGGTTCTCCCTCACGATTCACGCCTCACGCCTCACGATTTGATTTTTGACTTTTGACTTTTGACTTCTTCCTATGCATACAAAAAATATCATAACCGCCGGAAGCCCGGTGCAGCCAAATAGTAAAGCCCTGATACTCGTACACGGAAGGGGTGGCAGCGCGGAAGATATACTTTCGCTAGCCAGCCATTTGGAAGTGAATGATTTCAGTCTCCTTGCCCCGCAGGCTACCAATCATACCTGGTACCCCTTGTCTTTCATGGCTCCAACCGAGATGAATGAACCCTGGCTCACTTCAGCATTAGATCTGGTGAAGGAGATCACCGATGAACTTAAAGAAAAAGGTTTGTCATCAGAACAGATCTATTTTGCAGGCTTTTCACAAGGTGCCTGCCTTACCCTGGAGTTTATTACCCGGAATGCGGCCCGGTATGGTGGCGCTGCTGCCTTTACCGGCGGACTGATTGGTGATAAGATCAACCTGCACAATTACAAAGGCGATTTCCAGGGCACGCCCATATTTATTGGCACCAGCGATCCTGATCCGCATATTCCTGTTGAAAGGTTTTACGCTACCAGTAATATTTTAAAAGACATGAACGGGGATGTGCTGGATAAAGTTTATGCGCACATGGGACATACTATCAACCAGGATGAAATTAATTTGGCGAATAAGCATGTGTTTAATCGCAAATCTTAACTGTGAGAGTTTTCACTTTTGTTATAAAAGAAAAAGGTCCCTGCCATAAAGCTGGAACCTTTTTACTAATCTCCTCCCTGCGCCGGCATTACCCGGATCAGGTTCTATGGGTATGATCTCAGGTCTTACGAAATAAACCACCCCCCTGGAGATATAAGAACTTCTATTAAATAATTACCAACTCCGTGCCATTATCCATTGATGATTTCGCCACCATTGGGATGTATGATCTGGCCGGTAATATATGAAGCATCTTCACTGGCAAGGAACAAATAAGCAGGCGCTACTTCTGCAGGTTCACCCGCCCTTTTCATAGGGACATCGCTGCCAAAAGTGGAAACTTTCTTTTTATCAAAACTACCTACGATCAATGGTGTCCATATCGGGCCCGGGGCCACACCATTCACCCTGATGCCCTTATCAATAAGGTTGTGTGCAAGACTCCTGGTAAAAGTTACGATGGCGCCTTTCGTTGCTGAATAATCAATTAGAGAAGGACTTCCACGGTATGCGGTTACAGATGTTGTATTGATGATGCTGCTACCTTTTTTAAGGTATGGCAAAGCAAACTTCGTTATGCGGAACATCGAAAGAATATTCGTTTCAAAAGTTTCATAAAGTTGTTCGTCAGTTATTTCAGTCAATGATTTTTTTTCGGTCTGTGTGGCCGCATTATTCACCAGCACATGCAATTTCCCAAAAGCCTTTATGGTCTGGTCCACGATTTTCCTGCACTGCCGCTCCTTGCGAATATCCCCGCTGATGAGCAGGCATTGCTGGCCAAACTCGTTTTCAATGATCCTTTTCACTTCATTGGCATCCCTTTCCTCACTCAGGTAGGAAATAGCAACGTCTGCGCCTTCCGAAGCAAATAGCAGTGCGACAGCTCTCCCGATCCCACTATCACCACCAGTCACCAGGGCAACCTTGCCTTTCAATTTTTTGGAAGGCCTTGGTTTAACAGACTGTGGCCTTGGATCCATCTTCTGTTCAATTCCCGGCATCCGCTGACTCTGGGGCTTCCTGATTTTTTTTGCATTACCACCTTTCTGCATATGAAGATTTTCAGGTTTTACAGAAATTATTATACCATTGAATGCGCCAACCCCTTATTTTTGCAGCCGTTCTTTTTGATTGGGGAATTAGCTCAGCTGGCTAGAGCGCTTGCATGCCCCGAATGCTTTCGGGGAAGAGGTAACCGTTTCGGCTCCAGTTGAAGAAAAATTATTAATAGACAAGTTCTTATAGTTAAGGGGAATTAGCTCAGCTGGCTAGAGCGCTTGCATGGCATGCAAGAGGTCACCGGTTCGACTCCGGTATTCTCCACTTAAAGCTTACATTTATTGTGAGCTTTTTTTATGCCCTTTCATGTATACATAATTTATTCAAAACAACTTGACGAGTACTACATCGGGCAAACGGAAAACTTAGAACGTAGGTTGTTTCAACATATTAACTCCTCCTCTAAATCGACAAAAAAAGCCAATGACTGGGTAATCATGTACAAAGAGTTGTACTTAAACAG
>JAEYUA010000011.1 GCA_023433755.1 Bacteroidota bacterium
AGTGTAAATAGTTCTTCATAATCGGTAATTGGTTTTGGTAATCGAAAGAAATCCGGAGATATAGATCAGGAATAAATCTTACATGGGAAAATTATTAGGTGCAGAAAAAAGCTGTAACAATTGAATGCCAAAACTACACTAAGGCCTGGCAGTCGTCAATAACTGATAACACTTACCAATAGCTAAGGAGTTTCAGAATCCACGGTTTGATTTTTGATGCGAATAACCGTATTAAAATCATTTTTATGAGTGGATACCATACTTACAAGGCCTGCATCGAGGCCTGCCTTCAATGCGCTGCCATCTGTAACCATTGTGCCAGTTCCTGTACACAGGAAGAAGATGTAAAGATGATGGCCCGCTGTATCCAGCTCGATATGGAATGCGCGGCCGCCTGTTATGCAGCAGCCCAGTTGATGAGCCTGGGCAGTGAAAAATCAAAAGAGTTTTGCCGCATCTGTGCCGACCTCTGCGAAAAATGCGCGGAAGAATGTGCCCACCATCAAACTGAGCATTGCCAGGAGTGTGCAAGGGCCTGTAAAAAATGTGCAGAGGAATGCAGGAAGATGGCAGCCTAGTTTCTGACCATTCGCTTGTAGAATAAGAAAACAAAGCCGGGATGTCGGGAAGGCGGTAAGTAGATCATCAAAGAATGAGATGCTTCACAATTGCTAAGCGAATTAGGAGTCTTTCATTCATAAATAGAAATTTAGAATTTCGTACACTACTTACCGCCTTCCCGATTTCCCGGCAATCTCCTCAATACAAAGACTGAATCATTTTTTCTTAAAACTGCAGAACTGAAAATTCTGGACTTTACCGGAAGGTGTTAAATGATCTTCCGTCATGCACTTGATCCTTTCGAAGGATGATTCAAAGCGATTGGACATGGCAGCCTCTGAATATTGTTTAATTTCCAGGCCGCTGCATTTTTGCGGACCTGATTCAGAGAAGGTTCCTAATACCATGTAGCCGTTTTTACTGATAGAATTTTCAGCTGTGCTTACATACCTGGAGACCTTTTCTTCTGTCGTTAAAAAATGAAAAGCTGCCCGGTCATGCCAGAAATCAAATGCAACCGGAGCGATGAATTCAGTGATATCCGATACGATCCATTTCACCTTCGCAGCTTTCTCGCCCAATCTTTGTTTTGCTCTTTCAATGGCTTTGGAGGAAATATCCAATACATAAATATTTTGAAAGCCTTTTTCCAGCAGGGCATCTACAAAATGGCTGTCTCCTCCTCCAACATCAATGATGTTAGCCTCCGGGGGGAGGTTGAACATTTCTATAAATGCCATTGAAGTTTCGGGATAGGGCTGAAACCAGCTTAGCTCATCCTCCGCTTTCGTCTCATATACCTGCTCCCAGTGCTGTTGTTCATTGATCGCCTGCATAGGTCATTTCAGTTGTTATGGTGGGTTGCAAGATAACTTTTGTTTTAACTGAATTTGATATCAAACAGGCAGCTTCCGCTTTCTGCAATACACGCAAAGCTTTTTCACTGTCCGCCTCATTCAATACAACAAGTACTGGACTTAATACCACTTCACTCATCAGATACCTGCCTTCCACCAGCTCCAGTTTTCCAACACCTTTTGAATGAAAGGTTTTGAATGCCAGTCTTGAATTTTCCGCGATCGCCAGGAAGGTGGTCATGAGACAGCTATTGATGGCTGCTACGAATAAATGCTCAGGTGACCATACACCCTCTACTCCTTTAGCAAACTGCGGTGGCGTAGCTACTTCTATTTCCTTTTCCAGTACATCTGACGTTAGTATTCCCTTACGATCTTCTGTCCACTGAACAGATACATCATAATAATGCTCCTGTGCCATTTGATACGTTTTAGTTTGATGCTTATTGAAATTGTTTGATGGCCTCACTCAGGTCAAAGACTTTTGCTTTTCCATTGATCTCCGAATGTACCAGCGCACTTGCCGCTGCGCTCCTGTAACCACCGGCGCAATGCACCACGATGGGTTTGTCGAGCGGAATTTCAGCCACCCGTTCTCTTACTTCTGCCAGCGGAATGTGAATGCTGCCCGGGAAAATTTTCTTATCCTTTACTTCAGATGTATTTCTCACATCCACAAGCGTATAGGCAGGAAGATTTTTCTTAAATGTTTCCAGGTCAATTTCCGCTTCCTTTACAGCGCCGTTGCTGATCACAAAGGCTGCAGTAATGGATGCTTCATACCCGATTGCCGCCGTTCTTTCTATCATCCGATTCAATTGTTCCTTATCCGCGCCACCCAGGTAAAATTTTTCTCCCGGCTTGATGATGCTTCCCAGCCAGGTCTCAAACTTGCCATTCTCCATGAGGTTGACCGAATGGGGTAAATGTCCTTTTTTGAAATCCTTTTCATCACGCACATCCACCACCCAGAGATCCTGGTTAATTGAAGGCTCACGCTCTTCAAGAGGTATATCATTGATAGCCTTATCAAATGCTTTGGCACCTTTACGGTTCAACTCCACATTGTAGGGGAAGTATGCGGGCACAAAGGGCTGATCGGTCAGCAGGTTCTTTACAAATTCGGCCTCAGATGCATCCTGCAGGCTCCAGTTGGTCATTTTTTCTTTTCCAATGGTGGAACTGTTTTCCTTACCCAGGTTTTTACCACAGAGGGTGCCCGCCCCATGTGCAGGATAAACCAGCACATCATCATTCATTTTCATTAGTTTTTCCCTGAGTGAATGATACATCTGAACAGCCAGGTCTTCACGTTTCACCTGTACCCTTCCTGCACCTTCCCTGAGATCAGGCCTTCCGCAATCACCGATAAACAAAGTATCACCGGTGAACACAGCTTTTTGCACTCCATCATGTTCCAGTAATATGCTGATGCTGTCCGGCGAGTGACCAGGCGTATGCATGGATGTCAGCCTGATCTTACCCAGCTCAATGGTGGCAGCTTCATCAAAGGCCTGGTGGGGATAAGAAGCACCAACAAGACTGTGTGTATAGATCGTTGCCCCGGTTTTCTGGTGCAGTTCAAGGTGGCTGCTCACAAAATCAGCGTGCGGATGTGTTTCAATAACTCCTACGATGCTGGCTCCATTTTGATGCGCCCAGTCGAGGTAAGGCTGCGGATTACGCGATGGATCTACCAGCACGACCTTCTTTTCACAATCACTCAGGATACCATAACTGTAATGTGACAAATTTTTATCTTCCCATTGCTTTATTTGCATAGTTTCTATTTTAAACTGCAAATTTCCTCAACCTGCTTCACGCTGTCGGTGACCGTTGTCACAGATACAGGAACCTAAAAACAAAAACGCCTCCCTTGGGAAGCGTTACTCACTTGTATAATAATCATCCATGTTCCTGATCTCTTAATGGGGAAGCCGGTCACGGAAATAACCATAGACCCAGGTACCCGCGACAGCACTCAGTATGACTACCGCCACTACAAATACGCCCATACCTATCTGCGCGAAAAGGGGACCTGGACATGCACCAGTCATGGCCCAGCCAAATCCAAACAGCAGGCCACCATATACCTGGCCCTTGTTGAATTTTTTGGGATTGAAATGAATCTCCTCTCCATGTATTGTTTTAACCCTGAACTTTTTGATCAGCCATACGGAGATCATGCCTACAACTACAGCAGTACCGATCACTCCATACATGTGAAAACTTTGCAGGCGAAACATTTCCTGTATTCTGAACCAGGAGATCACCTCGGCTTTCACGAATACGATTCCGAAAATGATCCCCACCGCCAGGTATTTGAAATTATACCACCACGGATGCTGCAATTCGGTATCGTTGATACACATGGTATCCAGGCTTCTCACTTCATAATCAGTGATCTCCGGCACAGCAACTGCACTGTTCTTTATATCCATATTCTTTACTTCTGACATTTCTGTTGATTATAATTTGAGAATGAAAGGAAGGACCAGGTTGGCCATAATAAAACCACCTGCCATGAAACTGATCGTCGCGATGAGTGAAGGCAACTGTAAATTACTAAGACCCATGATAGCGTGTCCGCTGGTGCAGCCTCCCGCATACCGTGTTCCAAACCCTACAAGGAAACCACCGCCCACCAGCAGTACCAGGCCCCTCCAGGAAAGCAGGCTTTCCCAATTGAAGATCTCAACTGGCACAAGCTGGCTGTAATCGGAAATTCCATAATCTTTCAGCTCAGAGGCAAGCGCCGGGTTTACCTGTACAGGATCCGGACTGGCCAGGTATTGAGCAGCCAGGAAACCGCCAATCAGGATGCCACCGATAAAGAAAAAATTCCAGGTCTCTTTTTTCCAGTCGTATTGAAAGAAACGGATATTGGATGGGAAACAGGCAGCGCATATATGACGCAGATTGGCTGAGATGCCAAAATGTTTGTTACCTAATAACAATAAAGCGGGAACAATTAATCCGATGATAGCGCCTGCCACATACCATGTCCAGGGTTGTTTGATGAATTCGATCATAGCTTTTATTTAACTGTGTTTCCTGTTAATGAAAATCCCGGGGTGCTTACGAAATTATTTAAACTGTACTATTCTCAAAAGTCAATAATCAATGAGAACACAACACCTTTCACAACTGATCTAAAATTGCGTTAGGAGAGCGCCCAATCAAAAATTGCTGTAATAAAATTTTAGTTGAATGGCAGATGTAAGTGTGCATGCCTTTCTCCTTGTTCCTTATGCCTTGCTTCTTGCTCCCTGGAACATTCCAAAAACCAAAGCGCCCATAATAGCAAAATACACAGTACTCCTCCATGGATTGGAGGTGATGGCGCAACTGCCATCGAGGCAACCAACATATTTCCAGTAAAGAAAACCGGCAATCGCACCTGCTATTGCGCCGATGCCGTATAGTTTATTATTCAGAATCCATTTCTTTATCATCATTCCTGCTTACTGTTTGATTATGATTAACGGGGATGGAACAAGCATTTGATCCGCAGCAGCCCAGGTTGGCGAAGCCCATTACAAGCAGTATGGCTCCTGCTGCCAAAAAAACCCCATCCCCTACCCGCGCACCTTGTACCATGGCGGCTATCCCTAAAGCCACCCTGAAGATCCGCATGAAATTCCACCCTGTCGTTATTGTTCTTATCATGATTCCAGTTGTTTTTTGAAGCTGGTCCAGGCTCCTCCGTTATAGGTTTCAATTCCCGCTCCTGAGAGTATGGATTTGGCCATACCACTCCTGGCGCCACTGCGGCAAACCGTGATAACAGGTTTGTTCAGTTGTTTAAGCCTGGCAGCTTCATTATTGATAGTATCCAGCGGAATATTTTTAGAGCCTTTGATATGCCCGGCCTGGTATTCACCCTTTGTTCTTACATCCACAACCAGGGCTCCTTCATTCAACAGCCTGGCAAAGTCGGCCTTTGGTCCGAATAATTTTTTGAATAAACTGATCATGCTTTTTAATTTTTACCGTTTAACATATCGCTGATCCCACCGCCGTTCACTACTTCGTTAATGCCCTGTTGCATCAAGAGGTTCATAGCCATGCCGCTCCTGTTACCGCTCATGCAATACACGATTACCGGTTTGGGAAGGTCCCTGATCTCTTCGATCCTTTGAGGCAACTGGTCCAGCGGAATATTGATCGCCCCGGGCACATGACGACCTGCAAATTCGGATTCAGACCGAACATCAATAATGGTGGAATTCTGTGCTGTTTTCATGATTCTATGATTATGGATGCAAATTGAAGAATCCTGTTTTGCTGCTGGGTGACATAAGTTACACAGCAGAAAACCGGTAAGGATTTTAGTATCATTTAACAGATCATACCACCAAAACTTCCCTGATAATGATGTAGATCCCCATGATGAGGACGAACCAGCCAAAACCTTTTTTGAGTTTAACGGCATTCACCTTCTGGTTGAAATAACCACCGATGAAAATGCCTGCTATGGCAATAGCGGAGAGAACAGATATGAAGGTCCAGTCGATCGGGTGACGGCCAATGTCGCCGGTAAAACCGATCAGGGAATTCAGGGCAATGATGAGGAGGGAAGTACCAACGGCTTCTTTCATCGGCAGCTTCATGATGATGACCAGCGCCGGGATTAAGAGAAAGCCGCCGCCAGCACCGAGAAAGCCGGTCACCAGGCCGATCAGTACGCCATAGCCAACCAAGGCAAGAGGACCAGATTTACTTTCTTTTTTAGATTCCACCGAGCGGCTTTTGATCATCGAAACAGAAGCCACTACCATGAGGATGGCAAAGACCACCATCACAAAAAGCGAATGGGTCACTTCAAAGGAACCGATCGTGAAAAAAACATCAGGCAAAAAAGGGATGATGAATTTCCTGGCTATGAAAACGGTGGTGATGGAAGAAGAGCCGAATAATAAGGCTGTTTTCACATTTACCAGTCCGCGCCGGTAATTATTGAAGGCGCCAACCAGGCTGGTGAGGCCCACAATAAAAAGAGAATAGGAAATGGCGATGGTAGGTGAGATGGCGAAAAGGTAAACCAGTACGGGAACCGTAAGTATCGAGCCTCCCCCTCCTATCAGTCCCAAAGAAATCCCTATCAGCAATGAGGCTGCATAACCTGCTATCTCCATCCTGCAAATTTGCGCGCATCTGGCTTGATGCACAGTGATAATTGTCACAGACTTACCCAGTCTTTATCCACTCCACCGAATTGCGGTGGATGATCACCCAGCCTTTTGTTTCCATTTTTTTCAGCAGCCTGCTGATCACTTCCCGTGAGGAATTGAGGTCGGTAGCGATTTCCTGGTGGGTCATTTTGAGGTTGTTGCCCAGTCGTGCTACCTGTTTTTTCAAATAATCTTCGAGGCGCTGGTCCATATTGGAAAAAGCAATGGCATCGATGGTTTTGAGCAATTCTTCAAATCGGCTCCTGTAGGAGGTAATCACAAACTGGTACCAGCTTTTGTAGCGGCTCATCCACTGGTCCATGAATTCCAGCGGAATGCTTAGGATGGTGGCATCAGTGAGTGCCTTGGCGAGCACCTCGCTGGTTTCCTGTTTGTCGGCGCAGATCATGGAAAGAGAGCAGGCCTGCCCGGCATCGAGGTGATAGATAAAGAATTCTTTTCCCAGTTCATCTTCGCGGTACAGTTTTACCAGTCCGTCCAGGATGAGCATGGTAGAACGGATAGTTTGTCCTACACGGAGAAGGGTATCACCGGCTTTCACCTCTTTGATGGTGCCATGCTGAATGATTTCATCATAGAGTTCTGCTTCCAGCCCGGGAAATATGTTTTTTAATTCTTTTGTGGTCATACCTTATAGGTGCAAAGTTTCATTTTTGAATGAAATGAAGTTTAAAAATATTGACAGACTTAGCTTCGAGCTTTTAGCTGCGAGCTGCGAGAGGGCCGTTCAATTTCAGGTAATACCTCCAATAAACAATGCTCGAATTGAAGATAACTGCATGGG
>JAEYUA010000021.1 GCA_023433755.1 Bacteroidota bacterium
GTCCTGATATTACCAAGGTCTGTTACCACAACTGCGCGGATGCTGCCCGAATCGAATTCCTGGGGTACTGGTTTAGGCGCAGGCTTCCTGTTCTTTTTGAAAAAGGAGTTCCACATGTTTAATAATTTTTCTTTTTGAGATTTACGGCATAGGAACTGCGCCGGTTATTGAAAACAAAATCCTTTTGTACAAATTCATGGTAACCGTCAGCTCTTAAAATGAAATCGATCCTTTGACCTTCCGTGCCTGATATGGTATAAGGCACCGGGTGAACCGTTCCATCAGGCAATTCGATGGTTGCTCCCGGTATGCCAGGAACATTGATCTGCATCCTGATCTGATGTTTGTCAGCAACAATTACTGAATCCTGTTTGCCATTTGATGTTTCTTCCGGCTTGTCCGGTTTGTTGCCGGTGATATTTGAAAGCAAAAAAACCAGTAGAATGACCCCTGTTAAAGCCCCTCCATAATACAGGAACTTTTTCTCCGGCATTTTAATTTTACCTGTCCAGGTCTGACCCGGTTTTGCTTCTTCCTGTTTTTTATTTCCCAGTAACGCTTCAATTTCCCTTGCCGACATGCGGCTTGCCGGGTTGATCTTCAGTGAGCGGTCCACTATCACCGCCAGCTTATCTGAAATTTGCGGAACCAATATTCTTGGATCTGTGAAATTTGCCTTTACAATTTTCGCTCTCAGGGAAAAAACATTATTAGAATCAAAAGGCATGTGTCCTGTAAGCATTTCATAGGTCATCACACCGAGGCTCCAGATATCCGATTTTTTTTCCACCTGCTGTTGAAACTGTTCCGGTGCCATGTATTCGGTGGTGCCTACCACAAATCCCAGTTGGGTGAGCTTGGGTGTGTATTTATTTTTTGAAATGCCAAAGTCCAGCATCTTCACATTTCCCTCCCTGTCGATCTTGAAATTCTGGGGTTTGATGTCACGGTGAAGAATATCTTTCTGGTGGAGATAGCTCAGTGCTGATGCCACCTGGCTGATGATCTTTTCCGTTTCTTCATTTCCCAGCCTTCCCTTTCTTGCTATGTATTCATCAAGCGGAAAACCTTCAACGTATTCCATGATGATGCAGGGCTTGTCGCCGTGATGCAGGTATTCATAAAGTTTAGCGATATGAGGATGGTTGACGGAAGACTGTATATAGGCCTCGTTGCGGAAGCGTTCGGCCATATCCTTCTGGTGAAGGATTTTAATGGCAGCTACACGATTCAGGCCCGGATGGAAAGCCTTGTACACTTCGCCCATCCCACCCATGCCGATCCTTTCCTGGATCATGTAGCCGGCCAGTTGCATGTGTTGAATACCCACGGTAGTTACTTTGAATGATTTACCAATAGTTCAACCTGCGAGTATGAATCAATCAACTTTGTTAATGGATAATAATTCAAGGGCATACTTGATTGGAATGGCAAAAGAAATCTGTGCGGAACCATCTGGCGCACCGCCACCTGCATAGTAAATTCCAATCACATAACCTTCGTCATCAAACATAGGTCCACCACTGTTGCCGGCGCCTGTTGCATTGATGGTAAGCTGGTAGGAATCACCGAAGCCACTCCAACGGTCCTTTTTCTCATTGGTACCCGGAATAATTCTGCCGATGGAACCAGGAGTTACAGTAGGTGTAGGTACGGTGAGATAATGTGTTTCCCTGTTGAATGGGTCGTGTGATTTGCTTGCACTAACCACTACCGGTGCAACACCAGGATAGCCCATTACAGTTACAGCCTGGCCAGGTTTGATTTCGCCGTAATTATCTCTTGTTTTTACAGGAGAAAGCGGCTGGCCGATGTCGAGTTTCATTACCGCCACATCATGTGTTTGTGAAGGCTGCACGCTGGTAATCTTGCGGCGCATGGTAGTACCCGAGAAGATCACGTCAATGTAAGCATTATCGCCTCTTACCGCACCAACACTTACCGGTCTGCCTCCCACCATTTTGGTATTGGATGGAACCCATCCTGCTACATCCTGGTATTGAACATTATAATTTTCTTCAAAAACAAAATTGCCATTCTGGTCACGGCCTTTCACCAGTACCCCTGGGAAGGCATGCTGGGCAAAATTCCATCTTGTCTGCCAGCCTGCTGCCACGTGACGGTTGGTAACAATGAAACCATCAGTGATTACGAAACCGGAACCGGAAGCACCGAGTACAGCGATGGGCAGACTTGGATTATTTTCACCAATTGCTTTTTTAGTATCCAGGTATGGCTCGATCTGGCCCTGGGGATTCATCACATACATGGCCACGGGGAATTGTTGACCAGGTAAAAAAGTATAACGGTGATGTAATTCTTCATTGGATACATTATCCTTCAGGTGCCATGAGAATTCCACAGCCACCACTTTGCTGTCATTTTCTGTAGCAATATCAGCAGGGGTCTTTTTATTGGCGATTCTTGGATCGGTTACAACAATGCTGTCACCCTTTACCTGCACGATCTCGGTTTTGTTGGAGAACAGTTGATCCCTGAAAGCAAAACCTGCCACACCGGCGATCACTACCAGGCTTCCCAGCACGATAGCGAGTTTGTTGGATGATTTTTTTCTTTCAGCCACCAGCATTCTTTCAACAGTTTGTTTACCTAAACCGGTTTTAACGGTTTCAGCAGGTACCATCTGCGGAGCTGGAATCACTTCTGATATGCTTGTTGGTTTGATGCTTGTTGGAATCTCAACCACCCTTGTGGCTTGCATCATGTCCTGTGGACGAGGGTATATATCGAAACTAAAAACGGGACCATTATTGCCAAGCTGTACTTCATCTCCTACATTCAGTCTTTGCGAACCTTTCACTCTTTGTTTGTTCACAAAAATGCCATTGCGGCTGTTGTTATCCACCACTTCAAAAATGAGTGGTTCATTGGTGAGGCGGGATATCTTTCCATGTTCGCGGCTCACTACCACATCCTGTTCAGGATCGAACTGGATGTCGCTGGAAGCGGTGCGGCCGATGGTGAGTTCAGATTTACTGAAATCAAATTCTTCCACCTGGTTGGCTTTGCTGCCGGATATGTGTTTGATCACATACCTTTCAATTGTGCTGTTCATGTTTTTTGTTTTGATGTGAGTTAAATGTTTGAATGAAGGGTGGATAGTGGTTTTCAGAGGGCGGTAAAGGGGGGAATAAGCTATTAGCTATTGGCCATTGGCCATTAGCTTCCGGGCAGTTTACGTATTTGAAAATGCAGCCGTTTTAGTTTGTTACCCTGGACCGGTTACCTGTTTGAAATAGCCGGTTCTGGTATACATCGGGAGAAAAGAAAAATGTCACCAGGGGAAGGGAAATTATTTTGGAAGTCAGAAATCAGTAGTCAGTAGTCAAGTTCAAAGTTGAAAGTTCAAAGCCAGAGTCATGAGAGATGGATGTGAACTATTTTATTCTGAAGTGGGCTCCGCGTGTGCTTAAGTATTTAGGATTTTTAGCCGGAAAGGCGGGACGGCAAGTAGAGATTAAAATTTTGTTTTTCCTAAAGAATCTTATAACAGGGAGACACTACTTACCGTCTTACCGCCTTCCCGGCCTTCTTCTTTATTAATTAAAGGAAACTCAGCAGTAGTGGCGGCTAAAAGCCAATGGCCCTCCCCAACCCTCCCCACTTGCAAAACCCGGAAACTTTTCCGACCTTGTTCCCGCATCCATGCAACTATTCAGTCCACTCCTTTGTCTAACCTACTGAATCCCCTCCTCTCGAAAAATCGGAAAAAATCCCACTATTCATCAGTAATTGATATTGAAAAGCCGTTCACCCTTTTTTTGATATCAGATGAACCACATTTTAGAATTTTCCGGCGCCCTCCTTTATTTCGTGCTTAGCATCGTACTGTCACCCCTTTTTATTTTGCTGCATCTTTTTCTCATGACCTATGCGGGCATGAAACAGGTACCCGTGCTTTATAACCGGGTACAGCATGAAATAAAAAGAAGGCAATATCGCATGCCTTCTTTCGAATTATTTTCAGAAAGGAAATGGTTTAGCTGGAAGATCCGCTGATCAGTAGCGCCTTCCGCCACCGCCGCCGCTATATCCGCCTCCTCCACCACCACCACGGTAGCCTCCACCGCCGCCCTGGCCGCCGCGATACCCGCCGCCACCGCCGCCGCCACGGTAACCACCACCGCCACCAGATCCGCCGCTGCCGCCTCTTTCATCGGCCTCTTTCACCACCAGTGGTTTTTTGCCAAGGGAAATATCATTCAGGCCATCAATTGCTTCACGGGCCTCTTCCTCATTAGGCATGTCAACAAACGCAAAGCCCCTGCTTTTGCCGGTTTCTTTATCAATAGCAACTTTGGCCGACGCGATCGTGCCAAATTTTTCGAAGATCTCCACCAGTTCATCATCAAAAAGATCATAAGGGAGACCGGCAACAAAAAGTTTCATATAAATGATTGTTTGGTAAAAGTACAAAGTTTGAAGTTGCGCGCTGAAACTTCAGTTACGCAGTTTTGCTTTCTACGGGGGTGCATTTGCCATGTAAAAAACATTCCATTTTTCATATTCGCAAATTATTCATCAATTCTTTTCTGCCGCTGAAAGAAAATACGCCGTAGCGATCGGGTGATTACAATATTTTTCGAGCCGGATCATATGAAATATATTTTATCATTCCTCATTGTCATGGCGCTAAGCGCAGGCAGTTTCGCACAAGACCCAACAAGCCTGCAACTCATAATCGTCAACCAGTTCAAAGAACCCCTGCCGAGGGCTTCAGTGGAAATTCTTAACCGCGACAGCGCCCTGCTGCGTATTGAAAGCTCCGATGAAAAAGGCCAGTGCCTCATCTCCAACTTGCCCGCGGCTTACCTTTTAAGAGTAAGCCATACAGGCTATGCACCGGCATTTGCCCTGGTAGACCGGTCCACAAATTCCCAAACCATCATCTTGCAGCCATCCGCTGCTGTAATGGGAAATGTGACCGTGGCAGCCCGCAGGCCACTGGTGGAATTCAAACCAGGTAAAACTATCGTGAATCCCGATGCCAGCATCAGCAATGCCGGAACCAGCATCCTGGAAGCACTGGAGAAAATGCCCGGTGTTACCGTAGACAGGGATGGGAATATTTCTCTCAAAGGAAAAGCAGGTGTTACCATCATGATAGATGGCAAGCCTACCTATCTCGACCCGGCACAACTTGCTTCCCTCCTCCAGGGCATGAACACTTCCCAGGTAAACCAGGTGGAGATCATGGAAAACCCACCAACCCGCTACGACGCCGCCGGTAATGCAGGGGTGATCAACATACGCCTGAAAAAAAACCTGCAGCGGGGATTCAACGGAAGCATCAGCTCCACCTACGGCCAGGGTTTTTATGATAAGAATAACCACAACCTGCAACTCAACCTGAGAAGCGGCAAATGGAATGTGTTTGCTAATTACAGTACCAATTTCAGTGGTTATTTCACCCGCATCTATGCGCTTCGCCGGTATTTTGAAAATGACGGAAGCCTCAACCGGCAACTGGAACAAAACAGTTTTCTCAATGGCCGTCAAAAAATCCATAACCTGAGGACCGGTGTTGACCTGGCCATCAATAATAAAACCTCCATTGGCGCCGCCTTCAGCGGATTATTGTTTGAAAGAAAAGGAAAAGGCAACAGCCTGGCTGGTTGGATGAGCGCCGCCGGGCAAACGGATTCAGTGATCAGGACACTGAGCAACACTTTGATGAACTGGAGAAATGCGGGAATGAATCTGAATTTCAAACATGTTTTTTCTTCCGGTCGTGAATGGACGGCTGACCTGGATCTCATTGGCTACCGCATTGATAATTCCCAGGTTTTTGACAATTACCTGCAGCTACCGGGGTATTACCGTGAATCAACCCGGGCTGAAATACCAAGTGAGATCAATATTATATCTGCCAAAACAGACTATGTACACCAGGTGCGAAAAACCAGGCTGGAAACGGGCTGGAAAACCTCGCGCATCACTACCGATAATCTAGCTGATTACGAATTGCTGGATAACGGTAACTGGCAACCGGATCTTGGCAAGAGCAATCATTTTCTTTATGAAGAATTCATTCATGCGCTCTATGGATCGGCTGAGACCAAATCAGGAAAATGGTCAATCCAGGGTGGCCTGCGTTATGAAATGACCAGCTATAAAGCCAACCAACTGGGCAATGCTATTGTGAAGGATTCTTCTTTTTCCCGCAAATATAACAGCCTCTTCCCTTCTTTGATGGCCAGCGTGGAACTGGATTCATCCAACCAGCTATCGTTCAGTGCGGGCAGGCGCATCGACCGGCCGGCCTTCCAGAAACTCAATCCTTTTTTATTTATCATCAACAAATACACTTACCAGGTGGGCAATCCTTATTACCGGCCACAGTTCACCTGGAATTTTGAACTCACACACATGTTCAAACAATTGCTGGTAACAGGTATTAGCTATAGCACTACCAACGATTATTTCAGCCAGGTATTCCCCGTGGACGATAATGGAATTGTTTTGTATACAGAAGGCAACCTCGGCAGGTTGCAGAATTTTGGGCTCAGCCTTGGTCTGCAATTATCACCCACCAATTGGTGGTCAGTGAATACGCAGGCCGTTCTGAATCATAAAAAAATGGAAGGTGTGATTGACCGACCTTATACAGCAAAGATCACCCAGCTCCATCTCAACATGAATAACCAGTTCCGGTTTGGAAAGGGCTGGTCAGCCGAACTTTCTGGATTTTATACTTCAAGGAGCCAGCATGACATCCAGGAAATTGTTGATCCTGCCGGACAGGTAAGCCTGGGAATCGGGAAAACAATTCTGAAAAATAAAGGAACCATCAGGTTCGCGGCAAGAGACCTGTTCTACACCCAGTGGATGAAAGGGAATACCGAATTCACCGATGCAGATGAATATTTCAAACTTACCCGCGATACCAGGGTGGGAACCATTTCTTTTGTGTACCGATTCGGGAAAGCATTCAAGTCGGCCAGGCGCTCACAGGGAGCAGCAAAAGAAGAAATAGAAAGGGTCGGCAACGGGTAAATCAATTACCTGAATTCTTTCCAGAGTTCGTAAAGCTGGTCATCATCCTCTTCAGAAGAAATATCATCTTCCGCGATGGCAAGGGAGTCTTCAGTTGATTCAGAACTGGGGAATAATTCAACCAGCCTGCCATTGTAGAGACTGTAATACTTCATATAATGCTGGTGAAGAAATTCCATGAAACGGGGGAGCTTGGTAAGGGTGATCATGTGCAGGTGTTTATATCAAGAGGCATCCCTGCGCGAAATAGCTGATGTCCTTTTAACCTTAACGGTTGCCCTGACGGGATCTTTGACTGCTGACCAGGTCAAGCCCCAGCGCATTGCCCCACATACCGTTGCCCGCGTAAGTACTTTTACCATTGGCGTGAGAAAGGCCGATGCTACCCATGGTACCGGTACTGCTTCCCGTTGCTACAGTTCCCATACCGGTGAGACCGCCATGAGAAGTTGTGCTGACCGGGAAGACCCTGAGCTTTCCATTTGCAAAACCATAGGCTCCTTTTGGCATGCCCAGTAATTCCACATTCTTCACCGGGGGATCAATTCCTTTTGCGCGGTTATTCATGATGACGATAAATGGATCGCTGATGCGGAGTGATAATTGTTCTGCTTCCGCAACATCAAAGGCATTATAGCTGCTTTCACTGGTAAGGATTATTGATTCGGGAGCCTGGCTGACAGGCGCAGGTGAAACTGCTGATTTTGAGCCAGATTGTTTTTCCCTTGATTTCTGAACCTGGGCATTTGCAGAGGTCAGAATCAAAAACAATATCATACACATCCAGGTCTGTTTCATAGCCACACATTTTATGAGATAATAAAAATGAACTTCTTCATCTCACCAGATGTACAACTCACCATCCTTTGATTTGCCGATCTGTTCGAACTCCAGTTCACGAATGTATTGAAGTAATTCCCTGCTGATGTTACCCGAACATTTTTCGAGCAATTCTTTCTTGGTAAGATCATCGCCTTCGGTCACATAATCCTTCAGCTCACTGTAATCAATATGAAGGGCCGGAGAAAATTTATATTTCATTTGATGCCTTCCTAATTTTTCCAGAGGTTGACCGTTGTGGTATTCTGCCTTTCCCATACCAGGGCGGATGTTTGTCCGGGCTTTACTGAACGTACCAGCACAGGACCTTTCTGAATGATCCTTCTCTTTCTTTTTTCATTGGTATTCTGACTACGCATTTCCATAAAATCACATTTTCCAGATTAAGATTTGAAAACCGTGCCAAAATGTTTATTTGGTGGATATCCATCCAGGTGGTTCTGAGCTTTTACATATCATGAAATTTTTGCCGGGTGGTAAAACGGTAAGTAAAGCCAGAGATAATAGGGATTGTTTATTGGCACGAGTAATAAAAACTCCCTGGAATCAGTAGTAAACTCCTGTACAATTCCTGCTCCACAATCAGGGTAAAAATTCCGCAAAATCCTGCCTGGCTTATTAAAATAAACTTAATAATCGACATCGGTATATGATAACCGCCGGCTAAACGTTGATTCCTTTATCAAGTCCATTAATGCAATTCCTTTAAATTTACTTTCAACATACCACTGCATGAAACCCAAAGAATCGTTCTGGAAAAAAATTGGATTGCATGACTGGCTCCTGAAAAAAGAACAGGAACCGGGGCTGCAACAGCCGGCCGTACTTACTCCCAATGATGTGTACCATTATATCCTGGAGAAATTCAGCCAGAGCATCAGTGAGCTTTCATTTGCAGAACGCGTGGTGTTTTACCATGAATATATTATAGCCTTTAATGCGGCCGACTACAAAGATTTCATGGATAATAAAAAAGGGATCTTTGGTTTGATTGTACAGGAAACGGTGAAACAGTTCTATGGCCTGCTCAAAGAACAAAGAAGCAAAGGGTTGACTGTTGAACCTTCCGCCAGCAAATGGGTGTTCCGCTTTGTTAGCCACCCGGATTATGCCCGGGGCGACAAGGGGTTCATCGGTAAGTTGTTACCCGGCAATATTTCGGGGGGCAATGAAAATCTCAGGGTCACCTTTATTCCAAGGCAGACCGGCATCGCGCAGACCTTTGACATCAATCCTGATATCCTGCAGGGTTTTACTTTTTACAGTGAAGGCTACTATGAAGTTCCCTACGAGGCCAGTCTAACTTATGACGAAGCCAGGGCGAAACAGTTCACCAATGCCATCAGGGCCAGGTTTGAATCCATTGTTCCTGAAAAAGAATTCGCCGGGCGCAAGATAGAATACATGATGCGTGATGAAGAGATCACCGTGAGTGGCAAGGAAGAGACCAAAGAATCCATGAACATTTTCCGCATTCCAAGTGAATGGGTCAACACCCCTCATCTCCGGATCAGGTATGATAAAAATGACCAGAAGTTTTACCTGGCTTCTTTCGGGGAAAAAACCCTCGTGAATGAAAGGGAAGTGCAGCGCAGTGAAACCGGCAGTCCGCAGTGGACCGAACTACCGCTCAACAGCCGCGTGATGCTGAATGGAATTGTAGGACTGAATATTTTTAAATCCTGATACATGGTCATTTCCATTGTTCTTTTTGTGGTTTGCATCCTGATGCTCATCGTTCATTTCAGGGAAATAAAATCTACGCATGGCAAAAGCTGATCAATTTTATGGCGCCACCGACATGGGCAGGCAACGCAGCAACAATGAAGATGAATTCATTGTAAAAGACCTTGGCAATGGTAAGATACTGGCCTGCGTGATTGACGGAGTGGGTGGTTATGAAGGAGGAGAGGTAGCCGCGGCCATTGCCAAACAAACCATCCTCGACCAGTTCAGGGAACCCGCCGCCGATCTCGTTCTTAAACTGAAGACCTGCTTTGTTGAGGCCAACAGGAAAATTTATGAGGACCGGCTCAATCACCCTGAACGTGACAGCATGGCCTGTGTGCTTACGCTGGTGCATGCAGACCTGGAACATAACCAGCTTCATTTCGCTCATGTGGGTGATACAAGGTTATATCTCTATCGCGATCATTCACTGGTAAAACTTTCACACGATCATTCCTTCGTAGGCTTCCTTGAAGACAATAAAAAAATTTCGGAAGAGGAGGCCATGAGCCATCCCAACCGCAACGAGATCAATAAAGCTTTGGGTTATGATCCAAATATGGCTGGCGTTGCAGATTATATTGAAACAGGCAGCTCACCCTTTTTGCCCGGCGATGTTTTGCTTTTATGCAGCGATGGCTTAACTGACCTGGTTGACCAGAAAGGTATGATCGCCATACTCGACGCGAAGGCTGGTCTAGCCGACAAAACCAAGATGCTGATTAATGCAGCCAATGAAGCAGGCGGCAAGGATAATATTACGGTGGTACTGGTTGCCAACAATAATAAAGCAGCCAAACAAAAAGCAACCAGGCCCGTACTGGTAAAAAAAAACGAACAACCCGCCATCCCGGTTGAACCGGTGAAGCCCGAAGCACCCCCAGCTAAAGTGCGCAAAAAATCTTCCGGTTTCACCTGGTTCCTGCTGTTGCTGGTACTGATTCTTGCTGCTGCTGTATATTTTTTGTGGCGTGAGAACCAGTCACAAAAGCCAGGACCTGTAAACGAACAAAAGACGATCCAGCGAAACGCGGCAGAACAAAGGCTGCTCGATAGCCTGGAGGTTTCAGCCTTCCTTTACCTTGACTCCAGTTATGGCAACAGGATATTGATCAGCGACACTATCAGCATCCAGCAGGATTCAATCTATATCAATGGCAATGGCATCACCCTGCAAGCCGGCAGTGATTACAATGGCATATTATTCCAGGCCAAGCCTGGTTGTAATTATATACTGCTGGAGAATATGGTAATTGAAAATTTCGACATTGGCCTCTCTGCGCAAAGCCATGTGCTCAAACTAAAAAATGTAAGATTTGTGAACTGCCGCATCCCGGTGCAGTACAATCTTGCCCTCCCGGCAGACCGTGCACTAAGCGGTTCACTGGTTGACAGTGTATTATTCAGGCCGGATTCCATTTCAAAAAACAGCAGATGAATTTTTTCAGGCAGCGTAATATCGAAAGGGTATTTTTTTTATTGATCACAGGTGTACTTGCCTTCCTGTTCATCCGTCTTTTCGAAGTATTGAAGAAAGATTTTGAAGACGTGCCGCAAAGGCTGGCCAATGGCACCATGGTGAATCTTAATGGCGGCCAGCTTGACCAGCGCATCAAACAATTACTTGAAAAAGAATTTTACCTGGAAGACCCGCGCGACATAGCGTTGGCTTATAAAACTGTTGCACAGGGCATGTCAGTGGAAGCTGAAATGGACAATACAGGCGAACTCAATAAAAAAAGATTTTTCCTGACCACGCAGCAGGCTTTTAATGAAGGAGGTGAATCCTATAAAGACAGGGCAGTACTGGCCAGGCAACTGATTGGCTTCAGCGGTGATGATTCATCACGCTTTGCGCAGGAACTCAGGTCGCCGCCAGCGCTTCAGCCTGCCATCAACCTGCAGATGGGAGCCCAAAGCATCAAGGGAAAAATTGTTGATGCCGAAGGGAATAATGGTGCAGGCATCCTGGTGAGACTGCAATTGCTGTTACCCGACAGTGTAAAAAATATTGAACTCACAGATGCTGTGATCCGGGAAGAAAATACAGCGGCAGTGAAAAAAACCTTCATCGTTGATGGCAGCAACCGCGAACTGCAATCCCTGAGGGCTTATGTAAGAACCGGCAGTAATGGAGAATATTCTTTTGATGGGTTACCGGAGCACCAGGCCTTTGAAGTATTACCACTGAAACCGCATTTCCAGTTTGGTCCTTCAAAAGGTGTTGAATCGCTGAAAAAAACGACTACTCTGAATTTCAAGGCAGCACCTCATACCATCCGTTTGTTTTCGAACAGGGATTTCAATAACCTGAAAAAAGAAGGAGCGCTCATAGTAAGAACACCGGATGAAGTGATCCGCTGGTATGGCATCATTGCCATTGGTTTTTTTGCTGCCTTCCTTCTCCTGCATATTTTCCTGACGGTTGCCTTCCCGAGAGCTGACCAGTTGATACTGCCGGTACTCATGCTGCTGACAGGAATTTCCTTCCTTACTTTATTAAGCCTGCAGGATCCATTGCGTGACCGTTTCCTTGCACGCAGCACGTTTGGCTATTTTATAGGAGGCATCTTGCTGATGGCTTTTATTTCACTCTTCAACCTCCGCCGCTTCACTACCGACTCAGGTCTTTTCCGCCTCTTTGCTTTCAGGAATCATCCCACAGCCTCCAATGGATGGCCCTGGGCAGCGGCAGCATCGATACTGCTGGTGCTTACCATATTTTTTGGCAGCGGCCCGGAAGGAAGCGGGGTAAAAGTGAACCTGTTTGGTTTCCAACCCAGTGAGATCGTGAAGTTTTTACTGCTGGTTTTTCTTGCCGGCTTTTTCACTGCCAATGAAAAATTTATTTCGGAATATGTACGCTGGCAGAAACGCTGGTCTTTCTTTTCATTCGCGCTGCTGTCCATCATCGCATCCATTTTACTATTTCTTGTACTGGGTGACCTGGGTCCAGCGATGGTGGTTTGCTTTACTTTTATTGTGCTGTTCTCCTTTTCAAGAGGTGATTTTATTTTGGCTGCAGGCGCGGCACTCATTTATGTGCTGGCGATCTGGATCCTGGGAAATATTCTGCTGGCTTCAGCCCTGATCGCCATTCTCCTGGTGATTGCATCCTTCATTAATAAAAAAGGCATGAGTGAATCTGCCATCATGGTGGTGGTGGTGATGGCTGGTTTTTTATTGCTGGACCAGGTGCCTTTCATCGAAGATGTTTTCCCGGGACCTGTGCAAAGGCTGGTTGACAGGAAATCGATCTGGATGGATCCATGGAATAATGAAGTATTTGGTGGTGATCATATTGCCAACAGCATCTGGGCCATGGCTAGCGGTGGCATAGAAGGACAGGGCATCGGTGAAGGTTTTGCCAAGACCATTCCCGAAGCGCATACCGATATGATCCTTCCTTCCATGGGTGAAGAGTTTGGGCTGATGGGTATTCTTTCTGTTTTTGTTCTTTTCATTATTTACCTGCACCGCGCCATCGTCATCGGCAGGCAAACAGGTACGCCCTTCCTGTTTTATCTCTGCGCGGGAATTGGTGTGAGCACCTTCATACAGTTTTTGCTCATCGCGGGAGGATCCATCGGGGCATTACCGCTTTCCGGCGTATCACTTCCTTTCATGAGTTATGGAGGATCCTCTCTTATTATGAACATGGTGGCAGCGGGCTTTTTATTATCAGCCTCCAATGCGCAGGGGACTGCTGTGCAGATGAAATTCATTTCAAAACAGCAGGACCGTAACCTGGTGCCTGCACTGGTAGCCTCATTTGCGGGAATCATTTTATTAGGTGTAACGGTAACGCAATATCTTTTTCAAAATAAAAAATGGGTAGTGCAGCCTGCACTGGTAGCGGAAAGAAGCGGCGCGAGAATGTTCAGTTACAATCCTCGCATTGCCATCCTCATGAACAGGCTTGGAGCCGGCAACCTGGTTGACCGTGAAGGAAGACTCCTTGCTACGAGCAAACCTGAATTGCTGCAAAAAAATATGGACAGCCTTGGTAGTGCAGGGGCTGATGTAGTGGAACTGCAAAAAATGGCACGCAGGAGGCTTGACCGCTATTATCCTTTTGAAGAGCAGATGTTTTTCTGGACGGGAGATATGAATACGGGCATCTTCATGGGAGGCACTAATGGATATTTCGCGGAATATGAACATGTCGCTGAACTGAGAGGATTCCCTGCACCACTCACTCATTTTACCGTACATGCCAGCCGCTTCCGTGAAAACAGGTTCCTGCCGCAGCGGGAACGGGAAATGACAGTGGCGAAAAGAGATTTTTCAGCCATATCACCCTTACTGCTGGCGGGATTGAACAGCATGGAAGTGGAAGCGTTCAAACAAAGAAACAGGGATGTGCAAATGACCATCGATGCTGCGTTGCAGACAGAGATACAGCGTTCCTTTAATTTTCTTGATACACTGAGCAGGGCCCGCATTTCAGTAGTGATCATGGAAGACAGCACAGGAGATGTGCTGGCATCCGCCGCATGGCCCCTGCCAACACTTGATGAACCGGAAAAATTATTGCTTACCACCGCTGAAGAAAACCAATTGCCTTACTGGATCACCAACCGGGACCTGGGTTTTACCCATGCCACACAGCCAGGATCTGCTGCCAAGCTGCTTACATCAGCAGCCGCTTTCAATAAGCTGGGAATGGCAGCCGCCAATAAAAACATACGTGTACGAAAAGAAGACCTGGTGCGTACCAGGGGTGAAGAACCTGATGAAGCAGGCAATATCAATATCCAGCGGGCAATCGTTCGCTCCAACAATCCTTTCTTCATCAGGTTGGCCAATGAAGAAAGGCTGCAGGAAGAAATGGCTACCCTTTACATGCAGACCGGCATGTTCCTGCGTGGAGTGGGTGGCTATTATTTTAATGGTGATCATGAAAATCTTGCACAACAGGATAAATGGAGGGAGTTCTGGAGAGGAACTGAATTCAAAAGCCTGGAGCGCTATAATCCAAATGACATCCGGAAGACTAGGGCAACCGGAGTATCCGGCATGGCCTGGGGACAGGGTGAATTAATTGCCACGCCAGCATCCATGGCCAGGATGGCCAGCGCTATTGCCAATAAAGGTGTGATGAGAGAAAACAGGTATGTGATGAAGGTGAGTGATTCACTGCTTCCATTGCAGGAAGGGATTGCCATCATTAATGAACCGGCGGCAGCGCAATTGCTGACCACTTACATGCGTTCACAAAGTGAGACCAAGGTGAACAGGCTGCACATGTATGTGGCAGGAAAAACCGGAACGCCGGAGCGGATGGTGAAAGGCAGGCGCATCAACGATGGCTGGTATGTATTTTTTGCGCCTAAGGCATCAGGCAGTGGGCATATAGTTGTATGTGTACGTGTTGAAAATACCAGGGGATCCAGCGTGGCAGTGAACCTGGCAGGCACGCATGTGATTCCTGTGCTGCTAAAGCATGGTTATATCACAGGTTTTGAAAAAACGGGTCAGAACAGCGGACGCTGATGAACCATATTATTCTTAATTATCAAAGCATTTTATGTTTGATTTTTTGAAATCTAAAAACAATCCTCCTGATATCAAATCAGCAAGACAACAGTTGCTGCAGTTCATTAAAGAACAGTTGCAAAGATGGGAAGGGGAAGGCAGCCTGATAAAGGGTATGCAGTTATTCATTGCCGCAGGCCATGACCGGCAGTTATACGAAGCGATTGTTTACCATCATGAAGAAAACCTGTTCAGGGAGGAAGTGCAAAAGATCGCAGATGATTACGCGATCGGTCTCCCCGGTGAATGGACTCTTGAAACTCTTTTTACAGAACAACTGCCCACTGAAGCTGTTAAGCATAAAGAACTGCCGGTGGCCCTTCATATTATCACCAATAAAAAGCCTACCATTAACCAGGTAAGCAATGCGAGAATACTGGTGCTGAGCGGCGAAGCTGAACAAAAAGAATATAAAATAAGCGCTTTAAGTGGAAAGGTTTGTATTGGAAGGGAAAAGGAAACGCAGACCTCTGAAGGCTTTTACCGCCAGAACCATATTGCATTTCCCGGCAACAGCAGTGATCCTGCCAATAAATACATCAGCCGCCAGCATGCGCATATTGAATGGAACGCCGAAGCAGGCTGTTTTTTTCTTTTTGCTGATGAAGGCGGACTGCCTCCAAGGAATAAAGTGAAAGTAAAGACCGGCAAAGGAGAGCTGATCAAACTGCAGGCCCTGCAGATCGGGCATCCTCTTGGAGAGAATGACCAGATCATTTTGGGTGAGCTGGCGTTGTTGCAGTTTAATTATGAAGGAGAAAGCGTGAGGCGTGAGGCGTGAGACGTGAGACGTGAAGTATGAAGCGTGAGAAAAAACATCCAGTTATATATGAATTGATAATATTTATGATTATTCGAATTAAAGTATGCTGCTCACGTCTCACGATTCACGATTCACGATTCACGATTCACCCCAAACCCTCAAAACCACATAAATTCGCCCAATGGCCAAGGTCTTCACCATAACAGAAGGATTGCAAAACCTGGGAGCGCTGAAAACGGGCGGCCAGGGTTCGGTGTATAAAGCAAGGCGCATGGGTGAGATGATCACTGCCGTAAAGATCCTTCCAACCCCCATCTTCAATGAAAGTCATGAAGACAAAAACTATGTAACCTTCCAGAACGAAGTGCAGAAACTGAAGAAGGTCAATGAAATTCCGAATGCCAACGTAGTGCGGATCATTTCATCAGGACTCACTGAATCCGGCGGATTTCCTTTCATTGAAATGGAATTCATTGAGGGCCCCGACCTGGAGGAACTCCTGAGACCACCACATGACCCGGTATTCACCATCAAGGAAGCGGTGAAGGTGGCGGACCATCTCTCCAATGCACTTTCACATTGTCACCGTTTGGATGTAAAGCATGGTGATATCAAAAGCAATAATATAAAGCATAACCTGCATACCGGCAATTATGTGCTGCTTGATTTTGGCCTCGCCGTAATGAGTGATGAACAAAGACGCACCAGTCTCCGGCAGGCGGGCGCTATTGAGTTTATGGCTCCCGAACAAAGCGAAGGCACAACCCTGTTCCAGACCGATGTGTACAGTTTTGGTGTAATCATGTATGAACTGCTTGCCGGAACAGTTCCGTTTCCACTGAGAGATAAAAGCGACACAGCCCGCAACCTAGTGATGCTGGCTCACATGGAAGCGCCTGTGCCTGACCTGGTTTCATTGCGCAGGCAGAACCTGCCCGCTCCTTGGGATGAGGATAAAAAAGAAGCCGAGGCTTACATTCCTTCCTGGCTTGTGCAGACCATTTATAAATGCCTTGATAAAAAACCGGAGAATCGTTTTGCCAATGGTGCCTTATTGCATAATCATATTGTACGCAATATCATGGCACCTGTTGCGCCTGCGGATAATAATACTTACCAGCTCGAACAACTCAGAAGGGAAAATGAAAAGCTGGCTCTTGAAAAAAGGGAATTGGAAACTTTACTGGCACGATACCAGTCACAGACCAGGTCTTCAGTCCCAGCGCAACCTTATGTTTCCACCCAGGAATTGCACAGGCGCTCCTCTTCCTCAAGTATTTTGCTGGCATTCCTGATCACACTGGCGGTGATTGCGCTCATTGTATATTTTGCCCTAAGGGAAAATGATCCATCACCTGCACGACCGCAGGCCACACAAACTGAAGACACGGTAAGGACACCAGTTTCATTCAAGGTGGCTTCCGCGAGGGCTTATTTTCATAATGAACCGGCAGAAAGCACGCGGCGCAGCGCCTTCATTCCCATGAATGGCTCACTGGAAGGCACAGACGAAAAAAATGGTTTTGTCTACACGGAATACACCAACAGCAGGGGACAGGTTTCAAAGGGCTGGCTCAAAAGACAGGACCTTGTGACCTTGCAGGAATGGACCACGCAGCAGGAAAATGCCAGGCTGCGCCAGGAGCAGTTAAAGAACCAGTTAAAAGAGGCTGGTGATCTTTACCGTAATGGTATGATCACGGAAGCCCTTGTGATCTACAGTGATCTAGCTGCGCAGGAAGTAACGGAAGCGATCTATCATTATGCCAATATTACCCTGAGGGGAGAGAATCCCAACCTGAGTTGCCAGGAAGCTTTTTCGCTGATGGAGAAAGCGGCGGATAAAGGTCATGCTGCTGCTAAGCGAACGCTTGGTTATTTATACGTGTTTGCTGACCAGAGGGAGATACTTCGTATCAGTGGCTACGAGGATTGCTCTTACCCTAAGGATGTGATCAAGGGTACGCAGTTGCTGGTGCAGGCGATCCGTGATGGTGATACCACTGCGAGGAATATTATGGAGGATATCAATAACGGTGATTATTGATTTTTTTCTTTTTAATAATCTTGTAGCTTTTTTATTCCACTTTTTATAGCCGTTTAGGCGGGAAGGGCGGTAAGTAGTGACTGAAAAACTAAGAGTAATTATAGGGCACCAGGAAAGCTGTTTATACTGAACGATTACTTACCACCCTTCCCGCCTAGACGGCTATACATCTCAAAAAGTAAAACCATTATAATTCTACAAAGATTACTCCAGCAAAATTGGTTGCTTTTAATATTGAAATTTTTGCCGAGACGGTAAGACGGCAAGTAAAGTCTGACGGAGTGAGTAAAATTATTGATCCGTTAAAGAGTTTCTGAATCCCAGACACTACTTACCGTCCTTCCCGCCTTCCCGGCTATATTTCAGGAGTATTAATTTTCACAGGTTCGTTGAAAACTTTTTGTTTCAACAGCAACTATTTACCGCCTTAACGCCTTCCCGGCTTTTTATTCGCAACAGGAACAACTATAATTCTACAAAGATTACTTCAGAGAAATTGGTTGCTTTTAATATTGAGAATTTTTGCCGGGAAGGCGGTAAGACGGTAAGTACTTTCATTAGTGAATAATAGTTTTTACTGGTACCGGTGAGAACTTTTTGTTTTAACAGCAACTACTTACCGCCTCAACGCCTTCCCGGCTATCTTCTATGTATTAAGAACTCTTATTGTGACTACCACTCATCAATCTCCTACAGTTAATATTTATAAACGGTAACTATGCCCGCAGTCCATGAGAATATTTTTGTCTTCTCCCGCAATGCAATTCCAAATCAATTGTAACTAAATTCTGAATTCAAACGTCAGAGTAGGGAGCTAAGACCAACATTATGAAACATACACTGCAATTATTTGCGGGCAGGTATTCTATTTACCTGTCCATACTAGCCATAGCAATTTTTTTAACTGCTCCCGCAATGGCGCAGAGCTCCAATAAAATATCAGGCAATATCAAAAACGAAGAGCAGAAAGCCATCAACGGCATCACCGTTTCCCTCTTACGTGTAAAAGATACTTCACTGGTAAAAATGGCCGTGTCAGATGCAGCAGGACATTTTGAATTTGAAAACATCAGTGAGGGCCGCTACCTCATTTCTTATTCAGGTGTGGGTTATGAGAAAATCATATCCGAACCTGTTCCAGTTTCACCAACATCAAATGTTGAACTGCCGGTCATCCAGTTAAAGGCCGTTTCCAAAGACCTTTCAGGCATTACCATACAGGCAAGAAGACCACTCGTGGAAAACAAGATTGACAAAATGGTAGTGAATGTAGATGCTTCACCTACCAATGCAGGCGCCAGTGCACTGGAAGTACTGGAGAAATCTCCAGGTGTAAGTGTTGACCGTGATGGCAATATTTCCATCAAAGGAAAACAGGGAGTTATTGTTTTGGTTGATGGCAAACAAACCTACCTGGGCGGGCAGGACCTGGCCAACCTTTTGCGTAATATGCCGGCGAGCCAGCTAGACCAGATCGAGATCATGACGCAGCCATCCGCCAAGTTTGATGCTTCAGGTAATTCAGGCATCCTGAACCTGAGAACCAAAAAAAGCCTGGCAAGAGGATTCAACGGCAGTATCAATCTTTCGTATGTGCAGGGCCGTTATCCCAAATCACCCAACAGTTTCAATTTTAATTACAGAACAGCGAAGATCAACCTGTTTACCAGCCTGAGTTATTCTTACTGGTCAGGTTTCAATGACCAGCATCTTTCGAGGCGTTTCCATGATAACGGGGCATTGATCTCTTTATTTGAACAAAGGGCCGACCAGGTCAATTCCAGCAATAATTATAATGGAAGGATCGGGCTTGATTATAATATCAATAAACAAACCACCATCGGTTTCCTTGTGAATGGCACCATCAGCCCACGCAAATGGGAGAATAACGGCAGGGCGGATATTTATAATGGTAATGGACAACTGGATTCCTTCAACATTGTACAAACCATTAACAGGGATAACTGGAGGAATTACGGTGCGAATATCAATTTCAGGAGATTGCTGAACAATCAAGGAAGAGAGTTCACCGTGGATATCGACAGGATCCAGTACAATACCAGGAGCCGGCAAACCTCTGACAATTATACTTACCTGCCAGACAATTCCCTTTCAGGAAACCCTTACCTTTTGAGAGGCGACCTTCCTTCCGGGATCACGATCTACAGTGGCAAGGCCGACTATGTCCATCCTCTATCAAAAGAATCAAAATTTGAAGCCGGAGTAAAAAGCAGTATTGTCACTACGGATAATGATGCACAGTACAGTCTTTATGACCATGCTGATGATCGTTTCGAGACAGATAACACCAGGAGCAACCGCTTCAAATACCGTGAGAATATCAATGCGGCCTATGTTAATTACAGCAGGCAGATCAAAAAATGGGGAATCCAGGCAGGGTTAAGAATGGAGAATACCATTGCTGATGGTGAGCAGGCAGGGAATGCGGTGCAAAAAGACACCTCATTCAAAAAAAATTATACGCAATTATTTCCGACTGCCTATGTTAGCTATGCCCTGAATGATAATAACCAGTTTGGACTATCCTATGGCCGCAGGATTGAAAGGCCGAATTACCAGGATATGAACCCCTTCCAGTATTTCCTTGACCAGTACACCTTTCGCCAGGGCAATCCGAATCTTACTCCACAGTTCACCCATAATATTGAACTGAGTCATAATTATAAAAAAGCACTGAACACAACCGTTAGTTATACCGTTACCACCGACATTCTCAATGATATTCTCAAACAGAACGATGAAACCAAGGTGACCTTCCAGACAAAAGAGAACGTGGCCAAAAGGCAAACGATTGGATTATCGCTCAGTTATAATGCACCAATTAACAGTTGGTGGACCACCAGTGTATTTGTAAATGTGAACAACAGCCATTACGAGGGCGTGGTAAACAATGATTTCCTGGATGTAAGCCTCACTTCTTTCATGGCCAATACCAGCCAGCAATTCCGGTTCGCCAAAACATGGATGGCTGAGATGAATGGTTTCTACCGCACCAGCGCGCAGGAAACAGGACTGTTCCTTATCCGGCCCATGGGTGTTGTTTCATTCGGACTTTCGAAACAACTATGGAAGAACAAAGCTTCCATAAAACTGAATGTGTATGATCCGTTCTACATCCAGCAGGCAAGAGTGGTGATCGATTATGGAAATATTGATGCCTACGTGATCAATAAATGGGATAACAGGAGGGTAGGCCTGAATTTTACTTACCGTTTCAGCAAGGGACAGAATGCTGCCCAGCAAAGAAGAAGAAGCAGCGGAACGGTAGAAGAACAAAACAGGATTGGGAACTAATTATTTTTTATTTAGGATCTCCCTGATGATATCCAGGTGATGCCTTGTATGCACACAAAGAAAATGTGTGGCAGGCTTCACCCGGAAATCCCCGAGAAAGGGATGGGTGAAATAGTGTTTCTCATCAAGGCCTGTTAACAGTAATAATTTTTGCCTGGTATGATCAAGATGTGATTGTAAGGAAACAGCATCCAGGTTTCCCGCAGGCTGCACCGCTTTGGGAGCTTTTACTTTTCCTCTTGGGATGTAACCAAAAACAAGCACTACCACCCTCCGGTAATCAAACCGTTTTTTATACTGTTGGGGATCTGATTTGATCATTTGCCCGATTACCAGGTCTATTACTAACAGGCTGTGTTCAATATGCCAGCCGACAGGGGAGGATGAAACCGGGGCGTTCAAAGTCTCATGTTTTGGCAGGCACTGCTCCAGTTGATTGATTAATAGTTCAAGTTTTTGAAGGGAATTCAATGAAGTGATTTGACAGGGAAATTACATCAACAGGGCGGCAGGGATCAAATAATTACTCATGTTCTATTGAAAAAGCCTGATTGTATAATCCAGCAGTTCCGCGCCCCCGCTTTTTCCATGCCCCGGAACGATGGTTTTTACTGAGGGGTAAGCCTGCTTTATTTTCCGGATCGTTTCAGGCCAGGCCCTGGTGTTTGCGTCTGCAAGATTTCCTTTTGATGCATTGATCTCTTTGACGAGGCATCCGCCAAACATCACCTGGTCATCCGCGAAAAAGCCGATGATATTATCGCTGGTATGTCCTTCTCCAAAATACCGTGCTGATACTTTTGCAGCTCCGAGCGGAAGTTCGAGGCTGTCAGTAAAGATTTCAACTTCCGGCATTTTCCTGTTTTTTTCCACCAGGAGATTCTTAGTGCGGGCGGAGGCATAGACCGGGATATTATACTGAGCAAAAGTTTCTATACCACCAACACAATCTTCATGAAAATGAGTGGGAATCACTGCTTTGATTGACACCTTCATAGAATCTTTAAGGTAAAGTACAAGCAATTCAGCGCTTTCATTATCAGCCGGGGTATCGAATACGATGGCTTCATTATTCTTTATAACGATCATTCCGTTACAACCCACTTTCCCGAAATCCCTTGTTTGCAGGAAAGAGATGTGCTGGTACACATGATCTGAAAGTTGTTGAACCCGGATCTTGTCTGACCGGAAAACCGTCAAGGTTTGTCCTGGCTGTTTTATATCCTCTGCAGGTTCTGCTGTTACCGGTTTATTTTCCCGATTATTTTCACCACATGAAAAAAGTATCGTTAATACTATGATATGAAACAGGACAGAAAGCTTACAATTGCGTGTTTTCATTCTAATTCATCTGAGTTAATTCCCTTTCCAGCCGGTCGAAATTCTCTTCATTCTTTTCAACTGCAAAAGGTTTGATCTTATTGCATTCTGCCTCGGAACTGAAGATCTGCCTGAACACCAGTTTTGTTTCATTCGCTCCCAGGGCTTCGAAACTGGCTACCACATTAAATAAGGGTTTGCTGATCCTTTTCCAGGCAATGAGAGAAGGTTGCTCAATGATGGCGAACTCACATTCATTCTCATAATTCCCCTTTCCCGGTCCGTGCATGATGAACCGCCACCTGCCCCCTATCCTCAAATCAAATTCGTGGAAGGTATTGGTGAAACCGGCGGGGCCCCACCAGTTCCTGAGATGTTCAGGTTTCGTCCAGGCATCAAAAACTTTTTCTCTTGGAAAAGCAAAGACCCTTAAACTAAGGATCTCCAGCGCGGGATCATGTTCCGGAATGATCATGATTGATGGTTTTGGGGTGATATGTTATTTGGCTGCCGTAGCGATCAGTTTTTCCAAAACCTTCTGGTCCACATCTGCCAGCTTATTGATGTAAAGGCAGCCCTTCCCTGTTTTGTGTTTGCCCAGCTTTTTCAGCACCTCTTCATGCTTGCTGATATCAAGCACCAGGTGCAGGGAAATATTGGCCTTGCGCGGCGAAAACCCGATTTTAAACCATTCCACTTCCCGGCCCGATGCCGGGCTTTTATACACCAGTTTACCAAATCCGATCATGGAAGCGCCCCACATCCTGGGCTTTTCCTTAGTGGCTTTTTGCATCATCTTCAGGATCACTTCGCTGTCTTTTCTTTTTTGCTCCTCCGGAATGGATTGAATAAATCCTTCAACACTCGCTTCATTCTGCTTGGTTTTGATCTCCGCCAGTTTGGCCATAAAATAATTTTTTAGTCTGAGGGGGAATATCACCCATCATTGCATCAAGATATTCAAATCCGGAACGAAGGCCAAGAAGCTGGCCTTCCTTTTTACCCAAAGCTGGCAGGATTTTTCCAATGACAAAAGAAAAGATCATGAAAGAAAAACAATTTGACCCCGCCGGGCATAATGAAACATCGCCAGCTCCGGGCATGGCCGCCGTGAATACGCATAACCCAGGTGAAAAAGAGCCCTCCAATATTCCTCCCCAGCAGGTGATGAACGAAGAAGAAATGAAAAGGGTGGAGATCGACCAGGCGCAGATGCCGAATGCCATGGACGAAGAATAATCAGCCCGGGGACTTATCTTCATATCAATGATGAGCCGGTCCATACTATTTTTCCTGTTCCTGGTTTCCATCCAGTTGCAGGCCCAGCAGAAACGAGCCCGTGAATTGGGCATCAGCATTGGCGTACTTACTCCGGGCCCGCTCAACTCCATCACCGATGTGGCCGGGGTAACTGTCGGGCATTTTACGCTCATCAAGCCAGATACCATCAGAACCGGCGTGACCGCTATCCTTCCGCACCAGGGAAATCTATTTCAACAAAAAGTTCCTGCGGCCATTTATACCGGCAATGGATTCGGAAAACTTTCAGGCATCTCCCAGGTAAAAGAATTGGGAACGATAGAAGCTCCTGTACTGCTCACCAATACACTCAGCGTTCCGGCTGCTATGGAAGCGGTGGCGCGCTATACTTTATCTCTAAAAGGAAATGAAAATGTACGTTCAGTAAATGCTGTTGTGGGTGAAACCAACGACGGTGGCCTGAATGATATCCGTGGCATGCACATCACCCCCGATCATGCATGGCAGGCCATCATGAATGCAAAAAATTCTTTACCAACAGAAGGAAATGCCGGTGCTGGAACAGGAACCGTCTGTTTCGGATTCAAGGGTGGCATCGGTACTGCATCGCGCCGGTTACCCAAATCCCTGGGCGGATATACAGTTGGCGTGCTGGTACAAAGCAATTTTGGTGGGGTATTGCAGATCGATGGTGTTCCGGTAGGCGAAGAACTGAAAAAATTTTACCTGTACAACCAGCTCAATACAAAAGAAGATGGTTCCTGCATGATTGTAGTGGCAACCGATGCCCCGCTCGACAGCCGCAACCTGGAAAGACTCGCGAAAAGAGCATTCATGGGACTGGCAAAAACAGGAGGCATCGCTCATAACGGGAGCGGTGATTATGTGATCGCATTCTCCACCGATTCACTGGTTCGTGTGGCTCACCAGCCTTCCTCTTCCGTTCAGCATATTCCGCAATTACACAATGATGCGGTATCACCGCTGTTCATGGCAGCAATTGAAGCCACGGAAGAAGCCATCATCAATTCACTCTTTGCCGCTGAAACCATGAGATCAGGAAAAACACAGGTAGAAGCACTGCCGGTGGAAAAAGTACTGGAGATCATGAAAAAATATAACAGGCTAAACACCTCTCAAAAAAAATAATCTTCATCAAACCATCGTTGATCAATGAACAGGATCCTCTTCACCTCGCTGCTGCTTTGTTTTATCAGTTGCCAGTCCGCAAAAACAAATGGCCGGCCACCCGAACCCGTTAATGCGATCAGGACTGGCGCGGAGCAAACAGAAAAATACCTCCACCTGCTCAAAGGAAAAAGAGTGGCTATACTGGGCAACCAGACCTCGGTGATTGGCAACACACACCTGGTTGACAGCCTCCAGCAACTTGGTGTAAAGATTATGAAGGTGTTTGGACCAGAACATGGTTTCCGCGGACAGGCAAGTGCTGGTGTAGTGGTAGAGGACGAAAAAGATAAGCGTACAGGCATTCCCGTTATATCGCTGTATGGCCCCAAGCGCAAACCCTCTAAAAAGGACCTTGAAGATGTGGACCTGATGATCTATGATATGCAGGATGTAGGCTGCCGGTTTTATACTAACATCAATGCGCTGGCTGAACTGATGGAAGCCTGTGCTGAAAATAAAAAGCCTTTGCTGATTCTCGACCGGCCCAATCCCAATGGTTATTTTGTAGATGGTCCTGTACTGGATATGAATCTCCGCTCCGGCATCGGCCAGTTTCCCATTCCCATCACGCATGGCATGACGGTAGGGGAATTCGCGAAAATGGTGAACGGTGAAGGATGGCTGACCAACAAATTGCAATGCGAATTAAATATCATTCCCGTAGCCAACTACAACCATGACATGCCTTACACCCTGCCGGTGAAACCCTCCCCCAATCTCAATACCCAGCAATCCATTTTGCTCTACCCCACTACCTGCATATTTGAAGGCACGATACTCAATCATGGACGCGGAACCTATTTTCCTTTTACTGTACTGGGTGCGCCGGCCTTAAAAGGCAAATACAGTTTTTCCTACACACCAGTGGGCATACCAGGCATGTCGGAAACTCCATTGTATATGAACGAGGTTTGTTACGGGCTGGACCTGCGCAATTATGATACAGAGATCCTGAGAAAGGAAAAGAGGATCAACCTGCAATGGATCAAAGAGCTTTACAAGGCTTATCCTGACAAAGAAAAATTCTTCGATCATTCATTAAGCCGCGAGATTGGCAATGTGGATTTTCGCACCGGTGATTCCAATTTCAGGAAGCAGGTGATCAATGATGTGCCGGATGAAGAGATCCGGCAGAGCTGGGAACCCGCGCTAGGGAATTATAAGAAGATGAGGTTGAAGTACCTGATTTATCCGTGAAGCTAATGGCCAATGGCCAATGGCTAATGGCTATCAGCCAATAACCTTTGCGTCCTTCTTTGCGTCCTTTGCGAACTTAGCGGTTAAATATCTTCTGATTTCATTATCAATTCAAATCCATGTTAGACGAACTTGAAAATCACCGGCAAAATTATTTGGAGAAGCTTAAGGCCTACAGGTCTTACTATCTACCCAATGGCGAAAGAAGGGAAGATGGTTTTGAAGTATTACAGGAAATGCCGGAAGGTGTGGTATGGATCCTGGAAGAAGAGAACCTCGTAATGCAGGGAACTACAAAAGGTATGCAGGAGATGACCATGGTGATCCAGGCTTTTTCTCATGATTATGAAACAATAGGTCTCTTTCATGAAAACTTTCTTTTATTAAAACATACAGAGCCTGCAGCATTCGATGAGCTGGTAGTTATTTCCATGCCTGGTGAGGCATGGGCATTCTGGGGTGGCAAGATGGGGGATGTGGCTTTTCAGCAGGAAATGGAAGAATTATTTTTCAACTGGATGGGTTTTTATGATCCCATTCCTGTTGATATAGGCATCAGGTTAACTGATATGGAAGAAGAAGGTGAGTAGCTGTTAGCCATTGGCTATAAGAGCTTCCTGACTTCTTCCATTACATAACCATTCTGGAAATAGGCATACAGGTTTTTACCCGGACAGTTAGTTTGTGTAGAATGATCTTTATGTGTCGCCAGGGTCTCAACCGGAATTTTATAAGTTTTACTTGTGTATGCTATCAGTTTGATTAACGACTCTAATTGCGCAGCCGGCACTTCCTGCTTTTCAAG
The DNA here is from genome assembly GCA_023433755.1 of Bacteroidota bacterium. Classification (GTDB taxonomy): domain Bacteria; phylum Bacteroidota; class Bacteroidia; order Chitinophagales; family Chitinophagaceae; genus Flavisolibacter. Next base: position 27,022 of record JAEYUA010000021.1, read on the forward strand.
GTTACCCAGGCAAACAATCAGCAAATGACCTGAAGGATCATATTCAGTTGCCGTTTCTCCTACCGTAAAAACATTTCTTCCTTCATAAATTGTTCCGTCAGGCGCAATTAAAAAATGATAGGGAATGTCTGTCCAGTTGCGGTCCTTACCCATGCCCCAGGTCTGGATGTTTTTGATCTTTCTTGCCGCATCATCACCCAATTCCAGCTTTGTCCCTTCATGATGCACGGTGATCTGCACAGGGGAATGTTGTTTATAGGGCCTGGGCTCGGCAGCATTCCATCCGCTTCTCGGAATGATAGTGATAGCGTTTTTTTCATTCCGGGCTTTTTTGGATGCCGAACAACCGGAAAGAAGTGAAGCCGCCATAAGAATAATGATTGCTATAGATCTCATACGCAGTGGTTTTTTTCTGATCAGATTCGTTTTTACCTGATGCGCAAGCCCAGTGGCATCTTCATACTTTCATTTCCCAGCCTGTCAACTGCTGCAACTGAAACAACGGTTATAGGTATGCGTGAATTGTCCCGGCCAGGCATGCTATCATTTAAATCTACAAACCGGGCATGGCGGTCCAGCACTTTATAATGCTTTGAATTACCGTATTGATAATATACAACCCACCTGAAAACATCAGATGGATCTTCATGTGACCAGTTATACCTGGTAGTCGTATCTGTTTGTTTGACAGGCTGATTGTGCAATGGCGCTTTAGGTGCATCATTATCAAGCCATGGACTCGCCGGGACCAGCGCATCATTTTTATAAGGGCCATTCAGCAAGGCCTTTTGCATGTTGAGGTTCCTATACACCTGACCAATACTCCAGTGGATCACACCCTTGCTTACCGGAGTCATGCCACGGGAGATCATAATCTGGCTCATGATCTCATTCACATTCCTTGCGCTGGTATCACCGCCAACGCTGATGCCAGGCCAGAGATGACGGTTCATAATGTTTTCATCACGCCACCATCCCAACAGCAGTGGAAAGCTGGCATTGGCCCTGTTGATCGGCCAGTACAATTGTGGTGAGAAATAATCAATCCATCCTTTATTCAGCCAAAGCTTTGCATCTGCATACAACACATCATACTGGTCGAAGCAGCAGATTCCTTCGGGGTAACCGGGGCGCCACATGCCAAATGGACTCAATCCGAACTTCACATGTTTTTTTTCCTTTTTGATTTCTTTATAAAGATTTTCAATGAAGCTGTTCACTGCATCCCTTCTCCAGTCGCCACGTGAAAGTTTACCACCGCCGGACTGGTAAGCCGCATAGCTCGCGCTGTCAGGAAAATCATCGCCCTTGTTGTATTCGCGGTAGGGATAGAAATAATCATCGAAGTGCACACCATCAATATCATAACGTTTTACAATATCCATCACAACGGCAGTGGAATGTTCTTTGGTCGCTTTGAGTGAAGGATCAAACCACCAGTAACCGTCCTTGAGGTAGACCATCAGTTCAGGTTTGCGTTTTACAATGGAACTATCGGATAGAGGTCCGCCTACTTTGTGATGGGAACGGTAAGGATTCAGCCAGACATGCATTTCGAGACCGCGGTCATGCGCGGCTTCGGTCCAGAAGGCAAGTGGATCATAAAATGGTTCGGGAGCTTTTCCCTGCACGCCGGTGAGGTAATAACTCCAGGGTTCGAGGCTGCTCTGGTAAAGGGCATCGGCCTGCGGACGCACCTGGAAGACTACTGCGTTAAAATGATGTTCTTTCAAAAAATCCAGCAACGCAATTGCTTCCTTCTTCTGGCTGTCAACCGGAAGTCCCGGCTTCGACGGCCAGTTGATATTCGCCACTGTCGCTACCCAGGCGGCGCGGAACTCACGCTGCGCAGCGTCGGAAGGTGGGCGGGTCACATGATGTTTTGATACTGGCTTTGATGAAGAGCAGGCTATAAGAAAAATGGTAACAAAGAAAAGGATGATACGCGTGATCGAAAGATTCATGGCAGGCGGTTGTATGTCTACAAACTTAATGATAGACTGTTGTTTATAACGCTTTACCAGGATAATTATGAAGAAAGGAGATAAAAAAAGATCCGGCATTACCGGATCATTTCACTGCTAACAGGCCTTATAAATTTTCATCACGTTTCTTAGTTGCCTCGTCTTTGGTTTCACCTGTTTCAAAAGCTTCACCAGTGCCACGTGTGGTTGAGGAAAAAGGTCCCTTCATATGTTCCTGGGGATCGGTGGTGTGTAAAGTTTCGGGATCACCACCTTCGTTCCGGTCATTTCTTTCAGGCTGCCTTTCCCTGTTGTCATGTTGATTCATATGCTTCGATTTATAACCATACTATGCAAATAACCGGCCACGTCCTTCCTTTTTATATCTACGGGAAGTATAGTTTAGAAGGCTGAAAAATATAGGCAAGGCCTGGTAGCAGGAAAGGCGGGAAGTAATTAACGGGAGGATGAAGGGTATATGGGATTTCTATATGATGAACCTCTCAAACTTATTGATGAACCCGCATGGTTAAACAGTTGCGGAAGAATTTTCGAATTGAGTAAACCCCTTGTCATCTTGAGGAGCGGAGTTAAACGCACTGTTCTCTCAACCGCATCACCAGCTCCGAAGAAACACAGCCGCTCCGTTGTACCACTAACTCCTCTTTTGAATTTTTACTTTTTACTTTTGACTTACCATGGATGATACATTCGAACTGCCGGTCAGGTACAGGAACCAGGACCTCACCTACCCCGGGCAATTCAAACGATGGGGTTATTCTTACCGCATAGAAATGCAGGTTGATGGTTTTATCATCTATTTCGAACCCGATGAAGAAAGGAACTGGAGAGCCCTTACAGATCCTTCCCGGGATAATACTACTTCCGTTCCAGGTGATAAAATACGGGCGGTAATAGAAGCTTTGAATCAATACCTGGGTTGAAAAGAAAGAAAAGCATATCTTTTTCCGGAACCAGGGGCGTTCTTTTACATTTCTTTCGCCATGACCCAAGCCTCCTTCGCTGAAGAAAAACCACTAGGCAATTGTATCATTCATTGTAATGTTGTCCCTACTCATGCATGGTCTTACCACTACCTGCCCTACGAAACAATAGAAAAAGATTACGAATACCAGGCTGCCAATCAAAACCCGGTACAATACCTAACTTTAGCACTTCCGGCTGCAACTACAGCCTTTTGATGCAAACAATGGTATTCCGGACAAACAAGCTTGTTTATTACGCAAAAAATTTTCTCAGGCAACTCATACCGGGAGGTATTTACAGGAGCCGGCTTAAATCAAAACTGGAAAAGCTGGACCGGTTCGATAAGCTTGTGGTGGCAGACAGGGTGAATTATTATAATCGGCTGGATAAAATACAGGAACTATCACCAGGCACACCCACCCTTCTCGATCTTAAAAGATCTAAAAAACTCAAAACCTACCGCTTCGATGCTTACGAAACAGCCCGGTATTTTGCTCCATCCCTTAAAGCAAATTTTTTGTTTGGTGATATTATTCATATTCCACCTGTCCCCACATTTGTAAAAAGCAGGCCCGTGAATGCCGGGTCCAATTCAGTTCTCATGAAGCTGAATAAGGTGAGGCATTTTATTTTCGTAGATGACCCCACTCCTTTTCATCACAAAAAAAATAAACTGATCGGAAGGGCCACTGTTACCCAGCCCCACCGCATCCGGTTTTATGAAATGTATTTCGACCACCCGCTTTGTGATCTCGGGCAGGTAAATGTTGAAGGAGGGAAGGAGGGGTGGATCAAACCTAAGATCTCACGCACCGCCCATCTTGATCATAAATTTATTCTTTGCCTGGAAGGAAATGATGTGGCTACCAATCTCAAATGGGTGATGTCTTCCCAATCCATTGCCGTAATGCCACGTCCCAAATATGAAACCTGGTTTATGGAGGGAAAACTGGTGGGGGGTGTTCACTACATTGAAATTTGCGACGACTTCACTGACCTGGAGGAGAAACTGCAATATTATATCAGCCATGAAGATGAAGCTTTGCAGATCATCAAAAATGCAAACTGTTTTGTTCAGAGTTTCAGGAATGAAGAACTCGAAGAACTGATCTCACTGATGGTGATGCAGAAATATTTTAATTACACTGGGCAGGCAAGTTATGAGCCTTGAGCTGCGAGCTGCGAGAATATTTCCCTTTTTGAAAACTTATTTATTTCTCAAACAATTTTAGCCGGGAAGGCGGTAAGTAGCGTTTTAAAAATTGTTATTTACTTCAGAGTCTTTACAATAAATTCTGTTTGATCATTGAGAAAGTTATGAATTTGATATACTACTTACCGTCTTCCCGCAGTGTCAGCCGAAACTTCAGCGAAGCTGGCCTTCCCGGCTATGCCATTCTTTTCACCGCAGAGAAATGGAGTAAAAAGAGATTACGCAGAGACTACCGACTACCGACTACGGACTACTACTAATTATCCTCCTTCTTCGGCACAATCCTGTAATCCTCATCCTTCAGGCTCACACCTCTTTTCTTTTTGGGGATTACTGAATCCTTTTTCAGTTCAGGCACATTCACAATACCAGCCAGGTCATTCCCCGGCTGCGAAATTGAAATTGTATCATTTGGAATCACACCAACAGATGCCTGAGCAGGGGTTGCATTCAACAATATTGTATCCTCATTGCCTGGTTGAACTTGTGGTGCTGAAAGAAAGCGGTCCTGGTTTTGCACTGGCAACTTCCCGGGTGGCCCTTCGGCCTGTGAAGGAGTATTTGTAAAAGGACTGGAATGAACCGGTGTTGAAGCGGGAAGTGGGCCAGGTTTTGTATTTTTCTTCAATAAAAAATAAAGGCTAAAGAAAGCAATCAGGAAAACAGAAAGCCCCCAGCCAATGATACGAGGACCGGGTTTAGGTGAAGGATCAGTACCTCCCCCATCATCATCTGAAGGAAGATCCATATCAAGGGTAGCTTTTACACGGGCCCAGATTATATCCTGCAGGTCAGGAACTGGCAGGCTTTCCAGCTTGCCGGCGATCTGTTGCTCATATTGAAGTCTTGGATCCATTAATAATTGATAAGCTGTGTTTGTAAAAGTTTCCGGGCTTCGCTCAGGTGCCACCTGGAGGTGCCTTCGCTGATGTTGAGGCGTTCAGCTATTTCCCGGTGATTATAGCCTTCCACCGCGTACATCACAAAAACCGCATGTGTTGCCGGTGGCAATTTTTTTACGATCTCCATGATCTCATCTGCACCCATTTGTTCAATCACGGTGCTGCTTACCACAGGCTCGGCTACCGTTTCCAACTCAACATTCTCACTGAATCTTGAACGGCTTTTGATATGATCCAGCCCTTCATTTACTATGATCCTTTTGATCCAGGCATGTAAAGAGCCTTTGGAAGCATCATAACTATGAATGCTTTTGAAAATTTTGACGAAGGCATGGCTTACAATATCTGCCGCATCCATGTCGTCGCGTGAATAACGCAGGGCAATAGTCATGGCAAAACCATAGAACCGGCGAAACAGTCCTTCCTGGGCCTTGCGTTTATTGGCAAGACTTCCTTCCAGTAATTCCTGAATGTTTTCTTCTACGGCTACCACTTTTTTAAAAACCTAAATCGTCACGGTCTTTTTCCACATCCTGTAATTTTCTCAACAGGAGCGCTGACGAAACAGAAGACAACAATAATTTTTCTGATGCTTCCAGGTCATTATACATCCAGACTGTATTGTCAAGAATATCTACAATCGCAACAACACCTCCATCCCAAACCAGTTCATAACCTGAAAGCAGGGGACCTCCGAATACTTTGGTTTGTTTGCCCGATTTGGTGGTCAACTTATCCAGCCGTAATGGCCTGATATCGATTTTTTCAACACCATTGGTTACATAACCTTCCTCTTCCACAAAGGGCCGGTCAAATAAACGTCTTGCTGTATCCTTTTCACTGTCGTACCGGTTGACCAGCACCAGGGACCAGGGGTCTTTCTGCGGGCCATTCAAAGGCACAATAGCTGCTGTGAAGGCGTATTTATAGTTTTTAGTTTTGGAAACATCACCCAGCAATGGATGATTGCTTTTGTAGACCAACTGCTTTTCTTCAAATTGTTCAGTAGCATAGATTTCATTTACCAGTTGGCCATCTTCCAGGGTATACTGCAACCTGCTGCGATGCCTTGAATTTTTTTTGTCGGTGTCAATATCAAAAACTTTCAGCAGCAGCTCTTCCGGCTTTACATTGAATTTTGTAAACTGGTAAGAACTGGCAAAATCCCAGCCTCTTTTAATGGGCGATGTCTGGTAAGTTCCAAAACTGAGTTTTTGGTTGATCTTCCAGCCATTGACCCCTTTCACTTTCATGGAAGTGGCAGCACCTTTAAATTGCGCTGGCACTGATACTTTAGCGGCCGTGCAGGAACTAAGGATGACCAGGGCGGAGATAATAATCCTGTAAAACATGGTCTGCAATTTTAGAAATAAATGATTGATAATAATATTCTCATCGGTGAATGCGGGAAATTTTGAGGATGAACAAGGAAGCCGCGTACACCCGGCCTCCTTTTCATAACCTTAATAAACAAACACGGTACGGGTAGTATAATTTGGTGTTCCGTACTGGAAGGTTTTGTAGTGGGTTGTTACTTCCACAGGATACCCTTCAGAATCATAGGTGTAATCAAACTGGTAAGGATCACCTTGTGCAGGATAGGATCCTTGAAAGGTTTTGTAAGATCTCTTCAGGTTGTTTTTGGAAATATGCTCCGGCAACAGTTTGGGAAAGTTGATGTGAACATAGGGATTGATGTTCAGGTCATGCTCCATCAGGCCATTTTCATAATTTCCATGAGTTGTGGTAACCGCACTGCTCTGAACATTACCACGAAGCAGGCCCATTGTATGGTACCTATCGTAGGTAAGGGAGGAAAAATCATATTTGACACTGATTTCATCACTGTTCCCGGAAAGATATTGCAGTTCGGCCGTGGTTTGGTTTCCTCCTTCGTTCCTGGTCATGCCTGCCAGTTTTTCCTGGCCATTATAACTGAATACACTCAGGCTGGTCACCAGGCCGGTTTCTTTATCGGTGCGTTCGATCCTGCTTACCCTGCCTGACTGGTATTCAAATTCATCAACCATTGAAAGATAAGCTGTGAAATCTGCCTTCCTGCTCCAATACTCGATTTTTGAAAGTTTACCACCGGCATCATAGAAATAATCATTCTTTCTTACCGCCTTTTCAACCCCGTTCACCAGTTTGTAAACTCTTTCTGATTTCAGTTTTTTAGCGGCCTTACTTCCACCAAGAACATAGACAGTGTTTTCATCAAATTCATTCCTGTTAATGGATATTTTATCACTGACACCCCATTTCCTCACATCAAATTCATAACGGGCCGCTGACTTAGCTACCGGGATCTCGTTGATACCAGCCGCCAGTGAGAAATAACTGGTTGTCATTTCACCTGCTGCATTGAAAGTGCTCAGGGTAAGCGAAGCAGGAATGCTGTCATACACCACCTCACCGATCTGCATCACGGCACGCAGTTTTACTTTTAAGAAAGGATCAGCATCAGCCTGTCCATTATCAAAAGCACCGGAAGGATAACCATAATCCAGGGGTTTATCAGTTGCCTGGATCTTTACTACCTCAACGGGCTGGGTCCTTACCTGATTGGCTGCAACGGAAAATGTTATGGCCAGCGGCTGTTGCACCAGGCTGGCTTTGGCTGATCCTGAGAGAGGTGCCGCGAAATGAGCATTGGTACCGCCATATAATAAACGCAAACCGGTAAGCCGGTACTGGCCTGCGGGTAATTCAAACGTTTCGGATAAAACTGGATTCTGTAATTGCAATAAGAGGGTTTTTTCAATCACCTGGTCCTGGGCATTGCGCAGCTCCGCCACTGCTTGCAGGTTACTGCTATGGTAAGGCTGGCCGGAAAGATCCATGCTCATGGAAAACCTGACCTGGCCTTTGCTTACCGGTTGGGGATCGGTATCCGGCGGCGGAACTGGAAGATCCGTTTTGGTACAGGCAGCCAGGAAAATAACGAGAAATAAAAAGAGGGTCGCGGGTTTGAAGATGAACTGTTTCATTGTTGTTTGGTATTTGTGGTTTTGATTTAATGATGGCCTTCAGGTACAATACCCTGCGTGGATTCCAAACTGTTGGGTAGGTTTTTGGGTGTTAACAATGTTTTAGGATTTAGCTATAAACCGCGGGGATGTTCGCTGACAAATAAATTTTTTAGCCGTTTAGGCGGGCGTCGTCCGCCATAGCTTTAGCGAAGGCGGGAAGGGCGGTTAGTAGTGGTTGAGAAAACAGAAATAGTGTAATAATTCCTGCATAGCCTTCCGCAACCTGACGACTTTACTTACCGCCCTTCCCGCCTAAACGGCTATTCTCTTCGTCCAATTTTAAGTCCTGTTTCAAGAAGTTAAAACAGGATATTTGATCTTCTAAATGAAAAAGAAAAAAGAACCTGCAACCCTGGGCTACACCAAATTGCTGAAACAACAAAAAGCAGAAAAAGAATTCTGGAAGGCCTTCGGCATTGATGATCCTGAACAGGCACCTTCACATGTAAACCATGTTGATTTCCGATACACCCTGCTTACTGATGAAGGACTGGCACTAATGGCCACAAGAATCAGGTCCATAGAAATGCTGGATCTTAATGGCACCGCCATCACCAATGAAGGCATCAAAAACCTGGTGCAAATGGAATATATCGGCGAACTCCGACTGAAGGAATGTGAGCAGATCGATAATGGATGCATTCAATACCTGAACCAGCTACACAGTTTAAAATTATTATACCTCAAATCAACACCCGTAACCATTGAAGGATTAATGGAATTAAAACTGGCCAACCTCGAACACCTGTTTTTCTCTTCGCATCAAAAAGAAATACAGGAAGGGCATCTGCAAATACTCAGAACGCATTTCCCGAAAGCGGAGTTAATTATTGATGGGAAAGTTTATTGAACCGCCAAGGGAAGAAGGGCGGCAAGTAGGAAAACCTTGGCGCTCTTTATTGGCAATAAACTAATCTCATCCCCAATTCTTCTTGGCGCCCTTATTCCCTTGGCGGTAAAAAACTTACTTCACCACCCCGAAAAGATCTCCCTCATTCCACCCTGGCCTTTCCTTTGTCATGGCAATGGAATAACTCACCAGGAAATTCAACTGTACATATTTTTTAGCTGCCGCGAAATCAAAGATGCCATCCATGCCATCAGCAGGCTTATGGTAATATTTCGCTCGCCATTGCCTTACAAAATCAATGAGATTAAAACCCGGAACATTGCTTTTATTACCATACTTGATATGGAGCGCCGGCATGCCATTCATCACGAAACTGTACTGGTCACTCCGCACGAAACGGTTCTCCGAAGGCTCAGGATCATTTTCAATTTCCAACCCTAACTGATTGGCCGCAAACTGCACATGCTTCATCATCGTTGAATGTTCCGCACCCAGCGGCACAATTGATAACAACGGCGCGATCAGCGTTGGCATATCCGTATTCACATTCGCCACAATGGAATTTCGGGGAACAGTAGGATTTGCAGCGAAATAAGAAGATCCCAGCAATCCCATCTCCTCAGCCGTTACCATAACAACCAGGATAGACCTTTTTGGTTTGGCTTTTGATTTTTTATAAAGCCTCGCAATCTCCAGCAGTGAAGCAACACCAGATGCATTATCATGCGCCCCGTTATAAATGGAATCTCCATTCACCGCTCTCGATATTCCCATGTGATCCAGGTGGGCGGAATGAACCACGTATTCTTTTTTTAATTTTTTATCAGATCCTTCTATCAATCCCACCACATTATAACTTTCATAATCATGGTGAACCGTCTCATAGGCAATCTTCATGCGGTTGGGCAACTCGAATGAAGCCGGCTTTTTTTCCCTGAGTTCCGCCAGTGCTCTTCCCATATTTTTACCCGAACCCATAAAAAGTTTTAACAGCAAAGCATGATTGCCATTCAGCACCACCTGCAGGTTACCGGTAAATCCGCGGCCATAAGCGATGGTTTTTCCCGGGTTCATGGCCACATTCGACTGGATCACCGCATCCACGTTTCCTGGAGTTCTTGCATTGAGATTCACAATAATAGCTCCCACGGCACCTTTCGATGCAGCCGTATTCAATTTATTCCCGGTATTGGAAAAATGCGCAGTGAGTGTTGAATGTAACCCGCCCGGTGCCCCTGTGATCATCACCACGATCTTTCCCTGCACATTCACACCTTCATAGTCGGAATACACACCGGGTATGTCAACCCCATAACCTGCAAAAACAAGTGGTGCGGATACAGAGGTCTTTGCAGTCAAAGGATGTGGCATTGGTGAGAAAAGCTTTCTGAATTCAAGTGTATCGCGGTTACCGCTGTCATCAGCCAGTACAGCCAGTGCGGTCTGGTTTTGCAAAACGGAACGTCTCAATACAAGCTTCTGCACAAACCCTCCTCCATCACCGCCTGGCTTCACTCCCATCTCCCTGAATTGTTTGGTAACATAATCAACCGCCAACTGAAAGCCTTCTGTACCGGGCAGGCGGCCTTTCAGATCATCATGCGCCAGGTAGGCGATGTGCGAACGGATCGTATTGGTATCGATCCTGTCCATTTCTCTTTTTATTGATTTGCTTACTGTGACCTGGGCACCTGAATGCAGTGCTGCCAGCATTACTAACGCGGGAAAAATAATCCTCCTCATGGTCCTAAGATAATGCATCGGTATTCACCCCTCATATCTCCCCCACTTCACATTAATTTTTTCCCTAGCTTCCATAAAAACTTTCCATTTGAAACGCAAAGATTTTATCCGGCTTTCTTCACTGGGGCTTGGCTCACTGGTGGTACCGGGCTTCCTGTACAGCAGGTCCATTGATGCCAATGCCTTCTTTGAAAATAACATGGACTTCAGGTCGAAGAAAGCACTCGCCGACATTGCACTCGCCGCTGCAAAAAAAGCAGGCGCTACTTATGCTGATGTGCGCATCGGCCGCTACCTGGAACAGTCCATCAATACCCGGGAAGCAAGAGTGCTCAATATTTCAAACGATGAATCTTATGGCGTTGGCATCCGCGTGATCGCCGGCGGCACCTGGGGATTCGCGGCCACCAATATGGTGACAGCGGAAAGCATTGCCCAATGCGCCACGAGAGCCGTGGCACTTGCCAAAGCCAATGCCCGCCTGCAAAAGGAACCTGTAATACTCGCCCCACAAAAAGGACTGGGTGAAAAAACATGGAAGACACCCATCCAGGTCAGTGCTTTTACCATACCGGTGAAAGATAAAGTTGACCTGCTGATGAAAGTAAACAGCGAAGCCATGAAAGCAGGCGCGAATTTTATCAGCTCCTCGCTGGCTTTTGTGAACGAACAGAAATTTTTCGCTTCGACTGATGGCTCCTACATTGACCAGGACATTCACAGGCTCTGGCCGAATTTCACGGTAACCGTGACTGATAAATCAACAGGCAAATTCAAAACACGGAATGCACTGAGCACACCCATAGGCATGGGTTATGAATACCTCACACCACTTGACAGCGAAAAATTCATGGGTCCGCATGGCGCATTGCTTTATGGTAAAGCCTATGACATGGTGGAAGATGCCGTTCAGGCCGCGCGGCACGCGAAAGAAAAACATTCAGCGAAATCTGTATCACCCGGCGATTACGATCTAGTATTGGATCCCACACACCTCGGTCTCACCATTCATGAATCCATCGGCCACCCGCTGGAGCTTGACCGTGTGCTGGGTTATGAAGCCAATTATGCCGGCACTTCATTCGCCACGCTTGATAAATGGAAATCAGGAAAATTCAAATACGGCAGCGAGATTGTGAATGTATATGCCGATAAGACACAGCCCTTTTATTTAAATACCGTAGGCTTTGATGATGAGGGCGTGCCTTCCAAATCATGGGACCTGATTCGCAATGGAATTCTTGTGAACTACCAGGCTACCCGTGACCAGGTGCATATTCTGGGTCAGAAGGAATCGCATGGCTGCAGTCATGCTGATAGCTGGAGCAATATCCAGTTCCAGCGAATGCCCAATGTATCCTTACGCCCGGGCAAGGAGCCACTGAGTGTGAATGATATGATCAAAGGAGTGGAAAAAGGAATTTACATCCTGGGAAGAGGTTCTTATTCCATCGACCAGCAGCGTTATAATTTCCAGTTTGGCGGACAATTATTCTACGAAATTATCAATGGAGAAATCACAGGCATGCTGGAAGATGTGGCCTATCAAAGCAATACGCAGCAATTCTGGAACAACTGTGTGCAGATCTGCGACAGCCGCGATTACAGGCCTTTTGGAACCTTTCGCGATGGCAAGGGACAACCCGGCCAGATCAGCGCGGTATCGCATGGAAGCTGCACCAGCAGGTTCAAACAGGTGAATGTTTTAAATACCAATGCAGCCAAAACATTCTGATCATCTAATCGAAAAAATTTTTTCAGTTATCTATAAAGTTCCATCATGCTTAACGAGCAACAGGCAAAAGAGCTGGTTCAAAAAATTATTGCTTTCTCCACGGCGGATGAAGTGAATGTAACGGTATCGGGTAACCGCATAGGCAATATCCGCTATGCACGCAATACGGTTTCTACCAATGGAGAAACTGAAAGCACGCAATATTCTATTACTTCCGTTTTCGGGAAAAGGTCAGGTACCGCAACCGGGAACGAATTTGATGAGGCCACTCTCAAAAGGATCGTGGAGCGCTCGGAAGAAATTGCCAGGCTGGCACCCGAAAACCCGGAATACCTGCCGGCACTGGGCGCACAGGAATATGGAAGATCAGTGAATTATGCCCAGGCGACTGCTGATATCGATCCTGCCTTCCGTGCGGATGCGGCTCTTGCCAGCATTGAAGCCTGTATAAAAAGCAATACAACAGCAGCGGGTTATCTTGAAGACCAGTCAGGATTTATTGCGATCGGCAACAACCGCGGCTTATTTGCCTACGACCGTTCCAGTTCAGGAGAATTCACCGTAACAGCGCGGACCGCAGATGAAAAAGGATCGGGTTACGGTGTGCAGTATTTCACCGATGCCCGCAACATCGATACTAAACAAGCAACTGAAACAGCGATCCGCAAAGCGAAAGCCTCGGTTGAAACCAAAGAACTAAAGCCCGGAAAATATACCGTTATCCTGGAACCGCAGGCCGCTTATGACCTGGTAAGCCTGCTCGTTGGCTCCTTTGACGCGAGAAGCGCAGATGAAGGAAGAAGCTTTTTCGGGAAAAGAGGATCGGGTAACCGGATGGGTGAAAAACTTTTTGATGAAAAGGTAACGATCGTTTCCGATCCCTTTGATCCATTGAATCCCTCTACTCCTTTTGCCCCGGACGGCAGGCCCAGGAATAAAACTACCTGGGTTGAACAGGGAGTATTGAAACAACTGGCCTATTCCAGGTACTGGGCGCAGCAGAAAAATGTGTCCCCCATACCACCACCATCCGGTTTCAGCATGGCAGGTTCCAATAAATCATTGGAAGATCTCATCAGCAGTACGGAAAAAGGGATTCTTGTAACAAGGTTCTACTATATCCGACCTGTGGATGCGCAAACCCTGGTGCAGACCGGGCTTACAAGGGACGGGACATTTTATATTGAGAATGGTAAAGTTCAGTATGCCATTAAAAACATGAGGTTTAATGAAAGCCCTGCGTTTATGCTGAATAACCTGCGTGATGTAGGACAGGCCGTGCGTATTAACAGGAGCCTGGTGCCTTCCATGAAGATTGATGATTTCAATTTTACCAGCCTGTCTGATGCGGTATAACCATGAGAAAAAAAACATGATTTCATGGTGAAAAACCCATGGGATGGTTTACCGGTTCATTCATCTTTGGTATTTAGTTGAAAAGGGCCGCGGACCAGTCGTCAGGAATCCAAGGCCTTCTTCAACTTTTTTTTACCGCCAAGAAAGAAGGGCGCCAAGAATAGTTAAAGGTTCAGCTATTCATTTCTTATTCGAAAATTCTAAACCCTGAATAAGAAAAACAATTCAGAATGGGATGACTTTACTTACCGTCCTTCTCGCCTTCCCGGCTATGCCTTTGCTCCAGGAAACACCATTGGTTCCTGGTATTTAATTGAAAAGGGCCGCTGACCAGTCGTCAGGTTCTTTTTACGCAGAGGAGGAAGATTAATGAATCAACACGAAGTAACCCTTAGCGTACTTTGCTCTCCTCCGCGTTCTTTGCGGTAAAAATTCAAACTCCTAAGAATTAAGACAGGTAAGATCAATTCAACAAGTACTACAGACTACAGACTACAGACTACCGACTACCGACTACCGACTTTTGACTTCCGACTTTTAACTTTTGACTTCATAAAACACTCCCGCACCACTTACAAAACTTCGCATCCGCATCATGGCCTTCCTTTCCACAGCCGGGACAAACTTCGTGTCCATGTCCACGTGTGCGGGCAGCAAGCGCCATTTCAGTAGTGAGGATGCCGGTAGGAACGGCAATGATGCCATAACCAATGAACATCATGATGGAGGCAATGAATTTTCCCAAAGTGGTTACCGGAGTTATATCACCATAACCAACTGTAGTGATAGTGACAATTGACCAGTAAACAGAATCAGGAATGGTATTGAAACCATTCTGCCTTCCTTCTACCAGGTACATTACCGAACCAAGGATGATCACAATGCTCAGCACCACCAGCATAAAGATGCTGATCTTTTTGACACTGCTTTTGATGGCCGCCTTCAGGAACTGCATCTCGCTGAGGAAATGTGTGAGCTTGAATATGCGGAAGATGCGCAGCAGCCGCAGGGCGCGCAGCACGAGCAATGAGTTTGCTGCCGGAAAAAGAATGGCCAGGAAAGAAGGGATCAGGGCAAGCAGGTCAATGATGCCGAGAAATGAAATGGCATACATCCCCGGCCTTTTAATACAAACCAGCCTGAGTATATATTCAAGTGTAAAAATTATGGTGAAGGTCCATTCCAGCACATCGAACAGCACTGAATATTTTTCATTATACGCTTCAATGCTGTCCAGCATTACTACAATGATGCTGGCTACAATGAGGAATAGCAGCACCACATCAAAGGTTTTACCCGCCGGGGTGTTAGACTCATAGATCACCCGGTGCAGCTTGGCGCGCCATGTTATTGCTTTCGGCATGAGGTAAAATTAGAGTTAAGGGTTGAATGCAGGTCAATCGAATTTCAATCAGGGTGCAGGCTTGGTTATGGTCTTCACTTTGAAAAGTCCTCCTGCTGTTGTACGGCGGTTCAGTTTTTTCACAAGACTTCCAAGTGTAAGACCCTGCACTACAATAGAGAACAGCACTACAACATAAGTGATGGCCACGATCATGTTCCGCTCCATACCGGCAGTGAGCGAAAGCGCCAGCGCCACGGAAACTCCTCCCCGGAGGCCGCCCCAGGTCATGATAAAAAACGTGGCTGAATTAAATTTTCTGCCGAAATGAAAAATTTTGGATGGGATGACAAGAGAAAGGTAGCGGGCCAGCAGGATCACGAAAGCTGCGATCAGGCCGATCACTATAAATGATAGTTCAAATGGAATGATGATCAATTCCAGTCCTATCAGTACAAAAAGAATCGCGTTCATGATCTCATCAATCATTTCCCAGAACTTGAGCATATAATCACCGGATTCTTCCGACATGGCTTCCTTCACACCCTTGTTCCCAATAATCAGTCCTGCCAGTACCATGGCCAGGGGAGCAGAATAATGAATGATGGGTGCCAGTGCTGTTCCCCCGAAAACGAGGGCCAGCGTAATCAACACCTCGGTCTGGTAATGATTGATTTTTTTAAGCATGATGAAACCCAGGTAACCGATGAGCAAACCAAAGAACACACCACCACCAATCTCCTTCAGCAAGAGGATGCTTACATCAACGGCGCTCACATTATTAATACCCACCGTGGCTATATCAAAAAGCGTAATGAAGACCACTACACCCACACCGTCGTTGAAAAGAGATTCCCCCGTGATCTTGGCCTCAGTGGAAGATGAGATTCCTGCCTTGTGCAGGATAGATAAAACCGCTATCGGATCCGTTGGTGAGATCAATGCTCCGAAAAGAAGACAATGAATATAATTTACCGGTTCATAAACCAGGGGTATAATATAATATAAAGCTGTCCCTATGATGAACGTAGAAATAAGTATTCCTACACTTGCGAAGGTGTAGATCGGTTTCCTGAATTTGCGGATCTTGTCAATATCTGTGTGCAGTGCACCTGCAAAAAGCAGGAAGCCCAGCATGAAGTTGAGGATGAACTTGGAAAAATCAAGCTGGTGCAACACATCTCCGAAAAAAGAGGCCAGTGAGGAGGCACGCCCGCCAAGGATCACCGCCAGTGAAAGCACCAGCGATAAAACCATTACACCTATGGTAGCAGGAAGTTTGAGAAAACGGATATTAATGAAGGCCAGCAGTGCAGACAATGTAACAATAAAGGAGATCAGTGTTAATGCATCCATGCGTTGGTAATTGTTTGAGGCGCAAAGTTAAGAAAGCCAATGGCCAATGGCTATATTTACGCTTCAACTCCTTAACATGTCCAAGCTCGTAGCCTCCCTCGAATCGGGTCTGCATTTTCAACTCAATCAACTTGCTGGCAACTGGGCCGGGGAAACCCGCACGTGGTTTGAACCGGGTGATCCTGTGGATGTTTCTCCCATGACTGGCC
>JAEYUA010000028.1 GCA_023433755.1 Bacteroidota bacterium
ATAAGGGCATTGATCTCAACAGCCTTTTGAAAGGCCTCACCCAACTCATCTGAGCCTTTTATTTGCGCCCGAACCAGCCTTTGATCTTGGTAAGAAATGATTCCCTGTTCTTTTTTTCTTCACCAATTAAAAATCCATAGGGCTTCAAAGGCTCTATATGATCACAGATGATCTTGGTAATGCCAAGCAGGGGAATGGCAAGGATCATTCCTGGTATCCCCCAAATCTGCTCCATGCCTACAATGCCTGCAATAGTAAAAAGCGGGTTGATGCTAACGCCTTTGCCCACTACCAGAGGTTCCAGAATATAAGTCTGCAGGAACTGTACCACTGCATAAGTGATCAATACACCAATGATCATGGAAGAACTGCCGCCTTGCATCACCACTGCAAGAACGGTGATGGCGTTGCCGGTGAGATTACCTACAAAAGGAACGATCTCCAGCATTCCGCAAAGCACCGCGAAGAAAATAGCATTCTTAACCCCCACTATTGAAAAGCCTATACTGTACATGATCCAAAGACAAAGGATCATCCAGGCAAGCCCTGTCAGGTATTTCTGAGCAACGCCCCCGGCTTCATCCATGATCACTGTCGCATTCTTTTTATTGGCTGGCGGCACCAGCATCAAAACAAATTTCCTTAGGTGGGTGCGGAAATAAAGAAATAGGAATACATAAACAAGAACCAATATAACACTGGTGAGGAAACCTCCTACCCCCGAAACGGCCCCGGTAATCATACCAGACAGCTTACCACCTCCTCCCCCCTGCTGCTGATCCTTGATGATTTCATTTTGTTTTTTAATGGAGATGCCAAGATTGGTGCTGATATAATCCCTGAGCTCTGTGATCTTCTGGTTGAGGTTTTGTTCAATCTGATCCGAATTTTTAGAAATATCTGAAACCTGCCAGGCAAACAAGCCTATGATGCCTGCCATTATAACTAGCAGTATCAATGTTGACAGCAGGATGGCCAGGCCTTTTTTGAATCCCCAATTTTCCAGCTTTAATGAAACCGGCAGGAGCAGCATGGCAAAAATGGCTGCGAAGGTCAGTGGCACAAGGAATGGTTTTGCATAGATCAGGATGATGATCAGCAAAACAAGAAATACCATGATCTTGATGGATTTGGCCAGGCGATCGTTCATGAATTGAAGATAGAGAAAAGCGGTTAGCTGGAAGCAATTGGCCATTGGCTGTTGGTCATTGGCCATTGGCTGTTGGCTGTTGGCTACAGGCTGATATCTAAAATGTGTCAAGTATTTTTGCAGTTCAAAAATTCCAAATGAAAAGTTTCTCTGAATTGATCCGGTCAGACAAACCTGTGCTGGTAGATTTTTTTGCAGAATGGTGCGGGCCCTGCAAAATGATGGCACCCATGCTGAAACAGGTTAAAGAGCAGGTAGGGGAAGAAGGTACGATCATCAAGATAGATGTAGATAAAAACCCGGCGCTTGCCCAACAGTTCCAGGTGCAGGGTGTACCTACGCTGATTCTCTTCAAACAGGGAGAAGTAAAATGGCGGCAGTCAGGCGTTGTTCCGGTACCAACGCTGGTACAATTATTCAAACAACACAGCTCTTAACCCTCATACTTTCCCTTCCACCATTTTTCAATAGAGGGAAAGGCTATTTTAAACCAGCTTGTAAAATGTTCAGGACTGGTTTCCAATTCTTCTTTGATAGCCTGCATATTCTCGTAACGCCAGGAAGCCACTTCTAATTCATTGGGAAAAATGTTCCCTTCGTACTGCCCCGCAAAAACATGATCGAACTCGTGTTCCACCAGGCCATTTTCCACTTCGGCACGGTAAACAAAAGAAAAGATCTCTTCAAAGTTTGTATTGAAGCCCAGTTCTTCATTCAACCGCCGGCTGGCCGCATCAATCGTTTCTTCACCAGGTAAAGGGTGACTGCAGCAGGCATTGGTCCACAACAGGCCACCATGATACTTGGTAGCGGCACGCTGCTGTAAAAGCATACGGCCCAGGCTGTCGAAAATAAAAACGCTGAAAGCGCGGTGCAGCACACCTTCCTGGTGTGCTTTCATTTTTTCCATGAGGCCTGTCTGCTCGTCGTGCTCATCTACCAATATCACCATTGTTTTTTCCATGACCCTTGCTGAATTTTCAAATTTAATAAAGACAGGATTATCCAAGTAATTCGGCGTTACGAATATGGGAGGAAGATCTCAGTTTACTGATCACTGAAGGATGCAGTTTTTTAAAACTTTCAAGATGCCGCTGGTGGTGAAGATCTGTACCGGCAAGATCATAATAATTTTTTCGCAGCAGGTATTCGGCCAGCTCCTGCACTACGGGGCCGTAATGACCGGTAAGCGATAAGATGTTGAGCTGGAAATAAGCACCTGCATTTTTCAAATCATCAAACACTTCCTTTTTCCTGGCGAGGTAAGCATAGCGTTCCGGGTGGGCAATGATGGGCTGGTAGTTCTGCATCTGCATTTCAAAAAGAATATCCTGCAGATCCATCGGCGCTGTGACCATTGAAAATTCAACCAGCACCAGGTTTTCCTTTAGGGTGAGTAAGGGAATTTTCTTCTGCAGTTCTTCCATAAAATGTTCATCCATGAAATATTCCGCAGCTACGTGGAAGTCCAGTTGAATGCCTTCACTCTCCAGTGCCTTTTGCACTTCACCATAACCGCGTATGATGATGTCGTGCGTATTGGGATAAAGTTCCCAGAGAATATGTGGCGTGGTGATGATTTTTTTATATCCCAGCTCCATCATGCCTTTGATGAGGCTTAGTGATGTAACCAGGTCGGGGGCACCGTCGTCTATACCCGGGATGAGGTGACTGTGCATGTCGGTATGCAGCCATCCCAGGTCCGCTTCTTCCATTTTCTTTCTCCTGAAAAACAACATCTATATTCTATTTTTTCAAATTCACAATAGGGAAAACCCCTTAACCTTAAACTAACGATTATCAATACATTAAAACGAAATTAGAAATTAAGATCCTGACGGTTATCATATTGCAATTTTCTGTTTTTGATATTATTTTAGCGCCCAGTCCAATCCATATCCATTGAAAAAATTATTAATAAGCCTGCCGCTGTTATTCATTCTTTGCTCTCGCGTAAACGCCCAGGATCTTCACGATCTCGATGCCAAAGAATACATTTTCCAAGCAAATATCACCATACCTGAAGAGAAAATAGCGATTTCCAAATTGTTCAGGGCATTGAAGTACTATGGTATATGGGATGATATTCATGCCCTTTACCTGCCTTGTGGAGGCACGGAACTTTCGCACTCACTCAATGCTAAGGATCCCAGGATGGCTGAAAATGCTTTCCCGCTTGTTTTTCCTAACGGAGCAACCCATAAACATTCAGGAATTTCATGGAATGGAATTAACCAGGGAGCAAGATCTTCTTACAGACCAACCACAGACCGGCTCCACCTGATGATATATCACCGCACTCCTGCAAATCAACCCGCTATTTTCACAGGAGACCGAAATGGCATCACTGATTATAATGGATATCTCTGGTCAGCCTTGTACTCCAATGGTAATATCGGTTTTTCCAACACCAACGGTGTTGACCTGACCGCAGAGGAAGAAAGAACCGGATTTTTTTATGGACAAAGGATCAGCCATGAAGCCACTGAAGGTTATGTAAATGGAGTTAAAAAGGTAACCTGGCAAAGGAATCTGAATTCTTATTATAACACTGATACTTCCAGGTATATCTGGCTGAATAAATCGAACCAGTTTGCCCAGTTCCGCGATACCATCGAATACCAGTTGGTTAGCATTGGAAACGTAATGCCACAGCAAAATGTCGAAAAATATTACAGCATCATCCAGGCATTTTTATCTGAATTGAATTTGCAGTCTGGTAATATGGAACCATGGCCCGCAGTACCTGACAGCTATCATACGACTGCCACCATTAACCATGACTGGATCAAAGCAACATCCCAGGCGGTTGATACCGCCATTGATGGTGTTCACCTGTACAGCCTCAATGACAGTCTTTATTTATGGGGAGGCTGGAATGGAAGCTGGTATCCGTTTTCATTCAGAACGGGTCACGTAAGTGGCGATGGTGGTTATACCTGGAAACCCCTGGGTGCAGCTCCATGGAACATAAGACACTCAGCGTCCGCCGGAACAGATGATTTTGGAAATGCCTACCTGATAGGCAGTGATATGATGGCAGCGG
>JAEYUA010000055.1 GCA_023433755.1 Bacteroidota bacterium
TGAGGCGTGAGGCGTGAGACGTGAGGCGTGAGGCGTGAGAATGAACCCGCCTTCCGGCCCTCCCTGCCTTGCAGTCTTATCCTGGATTAGTGACGATCTATTTTAAAATACAAAGTCAAAATTCAAAAATCAAAAGACTGCCCTTCACGCCTCACGCCTCACGTCTCACGTCTTACGACTTCAGACTAACATCACCACTTCCATTCTTTAAACGACCCGACTTTGAACTTTGAACTACCGACTTCCGACTTCAGACTTCAGACTTTGAACTTTTAACTCCAGACTTCTCTCCTATCGCTTCTTTTCTTTAATTTGGAAGCTAATAGCGATTGCCCATGAACCACCCCCACAGACTATTTGACTGCCTGAACCACCAGATGGAAAACGGTGGCAATGAAGCCACCTTTGCCGCCAAGGAAGGCGGACAATGGAGAAAATACAGCGTATCGGAAGTAAAGGACATAGTTGACCAGCTCAGTACAGGCTTGCTTGCACTTGGTTATGGCGGTAATGATATGTCCATTGAAGGCCGCGATAAAATCGCGTTAATCGCGAAGAACCGTCCTGAGTGGATGTTCCTTGACCTGGCCGTTCAGCAGATCGGCGCGGTGTTGGTTCCCCTTTATCCCACCATTCATATCAACGATCTAGAATTTGTATTGAATGATGCCAGGGTAAAAGCCGTTTTTGTAAATGATGAGGACCTGTTCCATAAAGTGCAGCATGTACGCAATAAAGTGAGTTCAGTAAAAGAAGTCTATAGTTTTGAACATGTAAATGACGCTTCTCACTGGAAAGATATTCTCAAGCTTGGCAAACAGGAACACTACCAGCACCTCAGTTCCATTTCAGAGAAAATAACAGGTGAAGATCTTTTTACGATTATCTATACCTCCGGCACAACCGGTACACCCAAAGGTGTCATGCTTTCGCACCGCAATATCCTTTCCAATGTGATGGCCAGCATGCCCTGCTTCCCTCCCGGCGACAGGCCAAGGTCATTGAGCTTTCTGCCGCTCAATCATATTTTCGAAAGGATGGTTACCTATATCTACCTGTTCCGCAATGCCTCCATTTATTACGCGGAAAGCCTGGAGACCATCGGCGATAATTTGAAAGAAGTGCAGCCCAATATGTTCACCACTGTTCCGCGACTGCTTGAAAAAGTGTATGACAAGATCATGGCAAAGGGACAGGAATTGACGGGTGTGAAAAGAAAATTGTTTTTCTGGGCTCATGAACTGGCGGAGAAATTTGAGATCAATAAAGATCTTGGAATGGGTTACCGCATCCAGCTTGCCATTGCCAATAAACTCATCTTCAGTAAATGGAGAGAAGCACTGGGCAATAATATCCAGTGCATCGTTACGGGTGGTGCTGCCTGCCAGGTACGCCTGATCAGGATCTTCACCGCGGCAAAGATCGTGATCATGGAAGGTTATGGTCTTACGGAAACCTCTCCAGTAATCGCCGTGAACCGTTACGAACCTGAATCGGAAAGAAAATTCGGAACCGTAGGTCCATTGATTGAAAATGTGGAAGTGAAAATTGCCGAAGACGGCGAGATTCTTTGTAAGGGCCCCAATATCATGATGGGTTATTATAAAAGGCCCGATCTCACAGCAGAAGCTATTGTAGATGGCTGGTACTATACCGGCGACATCGGCACGATGGTGGACAATAAATTCTTAAAGATCACTGATCGTAAAAAAGAATTGTTCAAGACCAGCGGCGGAAAATACGTGGCACCGCTGCCTGTAGAGAATAAATTAAAGGAATCCACTTTCATTGAGCAGGTAATGCTGGTAGGTGCTGAAAGAAAATTTGTAGGCGCGTTGATCGTTCCTGCATTTCCTTATCTCAAAGAATGGGCTGAAAAGAATGGCATAGGAGATCTCAGTAACCAGGAAATGATCCGTCATCCGAAAGTGCTGGATCTTTATAAGGACCTTATTGACAGTTTCAATAAATATTTTAATCCGGTTGAGCAGGTCAAAAAATTTGAATTACTTCCTGATGAATGGACGGTTGACACCGGTGAGCTCACTCCCAAACTATCACTGAAAAGAAAAGTGGTGATGGAGAAGCATAGTGCTGCAGTGGAGAGAATCTATGCATAGTTCAAAGTTGAAAGTTCAAAGTTCAAAGTCAGTTCATGACTGAACGAATGGTCTATAATTTATTCGGATTGTATTTACCTGTTTCCCGGCTATTTGGTAAACAGTAAAGGTTTATTGAATTTACTAACCGCAAAAGATCGCGAAGGAGCAAACTGTACAAAACTATAAATAGCATTGCGCAGAGAAGACGCAAAGAAAGGTCGAATAGTCTTTGCGTTTTCTCTGCGCTTTTTAGCAGCCGTTACTTTAGCAAAGGCTGGCCTCTGCGTTCTCAGCGGTTAAATTTTCAATTTACTATCTATAAAATATCCCTGTCTCTCCCACTTTCTCTTTCTCTTTCTTTCACCTTCACCTCCACCTGGTCATCTTTCTTATTCGGCTGTTCGCCCACAAATTCTTCCTGGCTGTTCAATTGATTGTCTGTCTGGCTGGGCCTTGGATAAGCTGCAGGCCTCTCGTTTTTTTTATCTTCTTTCATTATAAAATATTGAAGTGATTTTAAAATACAATGAGCCCCGTTTTACGAGGGCTCATTGAATATCGTCTGAAAGACCAGGACAATGCGGATGCGGAAATTTAGAGAATCGCTTTAGTCCCGCTCCGGCTTTCAGATAGGCAGTAATTACATACCACCCTGTCCGCTGCGGGAAGAACCACCGAGGTCGCTTCCTTCGCTGCCGCTACGGCCTGTGTTACCAGTACCGGTGCTGCCGCCACGGCCCTGATCGCCACCCTGCAGACCAGAAGATGAGCTGCTCCTGTCCTGAGAGCCTTGCTGACCACCCTGAGAACCACTGGTTCCCTGGCTTTGTCCACCAAGTCCTTCAGAACCACGCTGAGAATCCTGGTTCATTCCACCCTGGTTTCCCTGCTGCTGTCCGCTTTGCTGAGACTGATTGCCCATGTTAGAGCTTCTGTCCTGATCCTGATTTCTGTTTTCTGCCATAACTGTAAATTTTTAAAGTCAAAAAATCGTTAGCGTCATGATATACTATAAAAACATTGTGCCGAATCAATACATATGCATTTATGTTTAAATTTTTCTTTATTCAACTCTGCCGTTTTCATGTTGTAGAACCTTGTCAACAACCGACCGTGTTCATCTGCATCATTTTAATATGGCACATAAAAAAGCCCGGTATAAAACATCTGCATCACACGCTTCTACTCACTGGTTTATACCGGGCCTGTTTCTTTTCTTATGAAGTTACCTGTCCGTCAAGGTCGCTCCCGGTTAAACCATCCTTTGATGATAATCCCCGTGAATTTTGCCTTTGAGCTCTTCCGATTGTTGATGATTTTTCATCAAGCTGGTCAGATGAACGTTCCCGACGTGACATATTATCTGAGCTCACATTGCTCTGCCGCTGCTCCTGTTGACTGTTCCTTTGTTCAGAACGCTCTTCAGGTTGTTCCATGTTTCTCTGTCCTCTTGTATGCTCTGCCATAATTTAAAATTTAAAGGTTAACTAATGATTGGAACCCCGGCCTTTCACACCGCTGCCATACCCCTAACCCCGAAAACTATGCCGATCACCGTCATTTTGATCACAAAAAAAAATCAATCCCGCGCGAGAATATCCATAACCAGGCTGTTCAGATCCTTCTGATAAACCTGTGTGTTGTTCTTCATTTCTCCATGTGGAACAATCTTATTTCCAAGCAACGCATACCATGTTTGCGAGGATCCAGGCACAAAGAATCCATGGTTGGCCCAGGTTGATTTTGTTTTTCCTCTTCCATGATCTGTTGTAATGAGGAATGTTGTTTTTCCTGCATACTCAGGCATGGTCTGCAATAGTCTCCACAGCTCCCCAATCATCCTGTCGGCATTATTGGCCTCCTGCAGGTACTGATCATACCTGCGTTCATGACCGGCATTATCAGTGCCGCTGAAACTAAGGAATACAACCGATGGTTTGTTCCTGGTAACATATTCCTTACAGGCAATGAAAGTGAGTTCGTCGTACCGTGTTGGGGTATGATCCATTTTTCCCTGCAGACTGTTCAATGCATTCTGCGAAGAAGATAATTTTTGTCCATCCAGTTTTTGAAAACCGCTGTTGAGTACAAAACCATCCTTGTCACCCTTATCAAGAATGTAAGGAAAAGCATCCCAGGAAGTAAAGGCTGCTACCTTGCCCTTATATTCCGGTGTTTTATTGAGCAGGTGCAGAATATTCTTATTGGTGTTCTTTCTTTTCTTATTATCATAAATGGAATAATCCACTTTGCCTGTGAGCAATTCATTATAACCAGGGTAAGAAAGTGCATAAGGGTTGGAAACATTCACGAAATTGCCATAATTTCTGTTGCCGTATAATTCACCCTGCCTTGCGACCACATTCCAGAAAAAAGGAAGCAGTTTTTTTCTTCTTTCTTTCTCATCTTCATCCCAATAAAGCGCCTTCGTAAAAGAAGAATCAGCCGTACTTTTTTCATCGCTGATCAATGAAGGGTCGGCCCCTTTAAAAACTTCTTCCCACCTGAAACCATCCAGGGTAATGATGAAGATCTTATTCTCCGGGTTTGGATTGGAAAATATTTTTCCTGTATTCCCGATCGAAGTACTCAAAGTCACCAACACCAGGCAGATCACAATTCCTTTCATACCCTTTACCTGTCAAAAAAGTGTACCATATTTATTTACAGGGCTTCTGCCGGGTAAGAGTTCATCAAAAAATAAAGATCATCCACCTTTAAAGCCGGCTCTTATAAAATGGAGCTCAGCCATATTGTGGATGATCTTACTCAGGCCAATTGCCAATGGTCAAAGGCTTAAAAAGGAATATTCAGCTTTATTGAAAAATTCCTTCCCATATTAAACACACCCTGCCTGCCGGTAACCGGGTTTTCGGCTGTGTATTTCAACCTGCTCAGGTGACCCTGGTATGCCACATCACCAAGGTTAAGTGCATTCAGGTAAATGCTGAACAGGGTTCTTTTTTTATTGACGATATCGGTGCTGACACCGGCATTGAACAAAGTATAACTTGCAGTTGCTGTTTCGGTATTATAGGCTGTAAAAGGATGCTCCTGTGAAAAATTATGATCAAGCTCCAGGTAAAATGAAAGCGCCCTTAGTTTCTTTCCCTGCTTCAGAAAATCTGCCCTGAATTCACTCACCCACCTGGGCGCAGGCATCAGGGGCAAGTCCTTTACATTTTCTATGGCCCGCACAAATTTTCCTCTTACTAAAGAAAAACGGTTCTCCCAATGCAGCCAGTCAAGCGGATGCGGATGAAGGTCAACCAGCAGCTCAGCACCATATAAATAAGCATCCCTTTGTCCGAAACGGAAGGCCGGGATCAGCTCACCATCATCCAGTACAAGAGAATCCATTCCATTAAAACCTGAAAGCTTACTATAAAAAATAAAATGATTGATGCGGTTATAAAACAAATTCGCCACTACGGAGAGGTGTTCCGAATTCCATTCACCACCTATGTCACCCTGCAGGCTTCGTTCCGAACGCAGGTCCTGCACACCATATTCATAACGGTTGGTGCCTTCATGAGTACCGTTAGAGGATAACTCAGGAATAGAAGGAGCACGAAATCCGCTGGCCATGTTCAGTTTCAAAACAAAATTTTCAGCAGCGGAAATGCTCACACCTGCACTTGCAGAAATATTGGAGAAGTTTTTCCTGAATGCTTCAAATTTTTGTTCACTGCCCTCCATCATGGCCCTGCTGTTGAGAGAGCGGTGATCGTAACGAAGGCCGCCACTGAAACTTGTGCTTCCGAATGTTTTCTGGGTATAAAAAAAAGCACCCGCGTCAAACAGGTTGTAGTCGGGGATCAATGCTTCTTCCGCACGGTTCACATGATGCTGCACCATTCCGTTCACTCCTATTGAGGGATTCCATCCATTGCGGTCATGCAGGTGCCAGGCCGCATGATAATTAAATGTATTCAGGTCAAAGAACAGTTCAGCTTCTTCCGGTTCATCAACATTTCCAAACTCCTTACGTTTGTTTTCCTGGAAAGCCAGTACAAGGGCAAGCCGGTTACGGCCGATGCGGAAACTGTTATCAAGTGTGAGCTTGGTATGCTGCACTTCCTGCGAAGGAACACCAGCCTTTGTGGATCGGTGATCTTCTTCACCCGGCACAGTGGTGCCGCCACCCGGAAGTGGTTTTATGAAATTTCCATTGGCATCACGCTCACCTTCTATTACACCGGGATGCTGCATGAAACGGCTAAACACCAGGTGACTGTAACCCCAGGATTTATTAACACCGGCATATCCGCCAAAATTCATTTCACGGAATCTTGAATTATACACACGGCCATCATACCTGTTATGGTAATCCGTTGCAGCTTTATTTCCTGCCCAGATATTCCAGTTCCATCCATTTTGGTTACCGGCCAGGTTTCCAAAAAAAGACCTCAGCCTGTTATTGGTCTGGTAATTCATCAACACATTACCCCTGATAGTATTGACAGGCACGGGAGAAGTGGTGATGATATTGATCACACCTGCAATAGCATCACTTCCATAAATAAGAGAGGCAGGGCCTTTTACGATCTCAACACGCTGCACACTGTGCTCGTCTATTTCTATTCCATGCTCATCGCCCCACTGCTGTCCTTCCTGGCGCACCCCATCATTGATAACAACGAGCCTGTTATAACCGAGCCCCCTGATAACAGGTTTCGAAATGGCGGGACCTGTTGACAACTGGCTTACACCCGGTTGTTTTCCCAATGCATCTATGATATTGGCAGCACTGGTGGAAAGCAGGTCTTTCTTATTCATTCTTGTGATGGGAATGGGCGCATTGCGGATGTTTGTGGCATTGGCAACAGCGGTAATGGTCACGCCTTCGTTTTCAAGTATGGTGGGCTGTAAAATGAAATTTCGCTCCTCGTCTGTTTTGCTGATATCCAGGTGAGCCACCTTGGTGCGGTAGCCGGCATAGGAAATTTCTATGATGGAATGTCCACCCGGGATATTATTGAGCACGTACCTGCCACTTGAATCAGTGGTGGTGCCAATTCTTGAATCAGATAATATAATGGAAGCTCCCTGCAAAGGAAGCCCTGTACGGGCATCGGTAACCAGGCCGGAAAGTCGGGTCCTGATCTTAGGTTGTGCCTGCAGATGCTGAATAAAGCATACGGACAGGCAGAAAAAGATGAATTTTTTCATGCAATCATTTCAACGGTGATCAAATTAAATTTTCAATACAATTCAATCAGGCTGAAGGGGGGCCGCGGCTAAGGC
>JAEYUA010000067.1 GCA_023433755.1 Bacteroidota bacterium
AGCCAATAGCCAATAGCCAATAGCCAGTGGCCAGTGGCAGTATTATCACAGAAGATACATAAAAAAATTGCACGATGGACTCAAACAATCTCCAGGATATCTGGACAAAAAAGCCGCTCATCATATCTGGTCCCTGCAGCGCCGAAACCGAGGAGCAGGTAGTAGAAACTGCCCGGCGTATTGCACTAACCGGTAAGGTGGATGTGCTGCGGGCAGGCATCTGGAAACCTCGTACAAGGCCTGGTAGTTTTGAAGGTGTAGGTGCCAAGGGCCTGGTATGGCTGCAGCAGGCGAAAAAACTGACGGGTCTCCCGGTTGCAGTGGAAGTAGCAACAGGCAAACAGGTAGAAGATGCCCTGCATTTTGATATCGATATTTTATGGATCGGCGCACGTACCACCGTGAATCCATTCAGTGTTCAGGAAGTGGCAGATGCGCTGCGTGGTGTGGATGTTCCGGTGCTGGTCAAAAATCCCATCAACCCGGATCTTGAACTCTGGACCGGGGCAGTGGAACGGGTTTCCAAATCAGGTATCAAACAACTGGGATTGATACACCGTGGTTTCTCTTCTTATGGAAATACGGAATTCCGCAATGCACCCATGTGGCATCTGGCTATTGAAATGAAGAGAAGAAATCCGGAACTTTTGATGATCAATGATCCTTCACACATCTGCGGGCGCAGGGACATTTTGCTGGAGGTGGCACAGGAAGCCATCGACCTGGATTATGACGGGCTGATGATCGAATCGCATATCGATCCTGCCAATGCCTGGAGTGATGCGGCCCAGCAGGTAACGCCGGAACAGCTTTCGGAAATGCTGGATTCAATCATTTGGAGAAGGGAAGAAGACGTGGCTTCCGCCGAATACCACCAGGCACTGGAAAAACTGCGCAACCAGATCAATCATTTGGATGATGAACTGATGCAGATTCTTGGCCAGAGAATGAAAGTTGCCGAGAAAATCGCTGAATATAAAAAGGGAAATAATATCACGATCTTGCAAACCAACCGCTGGAATGAAATACTAAACCGTGCTTTCCAGCGGGCAGATAAACTGGGATTGAGCAGGGAATTCATCACTAAATATTTCGACGCGGTTCACATGGAAAGCATTAGTCACCAAACCAAAGTATTTAATAGCTGATGCCAGTGAAAAAGACCAGGTATGGTTCATCAACAGTACACTTCCACCTCGATGGGCGCTTTTCCATGCTCAAAACCATCGCTTCTGGTAAAAAAACATTTTTGATTACTGATGAAAATGTTTTCGCCGCGCATCAAAAAAAATTTAAGGCCTGGCCCACCATTGTAATCAAGGCAGGGGAGCAGTACAAGGTGCAGTCCACTGCGGATGATATCATCCGCCAACTGATTGAACACGGTGCCAACAGATTCTCCATGCTTGTAGGAGTGGGAGGCGGAGTGGTCACAGATATCACCGGTTATGTGGGAGCGGTGTACATGCGTGGTATTGCTGTGGGATTTATTCCCACCACGCTGCTTGCCATGGTGGATGCCGCCATTGGCGGAAAGAACGGGGTTGATGTAGGAGTTTATAAAAACATGGCAGGAACCATCCGCCAGCCTTCTTTTCTTTTGTATGACACCAGCCTGCTGCAAACACTGCCGGAGCAGGAGTGGAGAAACGGTTTTGCCGAGATCATTAAACATGCGGCTATTAAAAGCCCCGCGATGTTTGCCGAACTGCAACGGAATGATCTCAGCAAATACAGGAAAAACAAAAAACTGCTTGAAGTGCTGGTGAACCGCAACATGATGATCAAGTCAAGGCTGGTGCAGCAGGATGAGTTTGAAAAAGGGGAGCGGAAACTGCTCAACTTCGGCCATACGCTGGGCCATGCGCTGGAGAACCAATACCATCTTTCACATGGAGAAGCCATTGCTGTGGGCATGGTTTACGCGGCAACTTTTTCGGAACGTATACTGGGTTTTAAAAAAGCGGCAGCAATTAAAAACCTGTTGAACCAATACGGACTGCCTACGGAACTAAACTTTGACCGTGCAAAAATCCTGCATGTGCTCAGCCGCGACAAGAAAAAAGACCTTGACCGCATTCACTATGTGCTGTTGAAAAAGATCGGTAAAGCGGTAACACAACCTTTAAGCATTTCACAGATAGAGGATTTATTTCAATGAAAGCAATTATCTCACCTTCTTTCATAAATGGTACCATCCAGGTGCCGGCTTCTAAAAGCGCTATGCAGCGGGCCTGTGCAGCAGCCCTGATACGTAAAGGGAAAACTGTTTTGCATAACCCGGGACGTTCGGCTGATGATCTTGCCGCACTTGGTATCATAACACAACTGGGCGCAACCACAATTGAGGTTGATGAAAATATTGAAATAGAAAGTCATGGAGTGAATCCCATTTCTGATACAATCAATTGTGGTGAAAGTGGTTTGTCGGCCAGGATGTTTACCTCTATTGCAGCCACAAGCAGCAAGCCCCTGGTAGTTACTGGTACCGGCAGTTTATTAAAAAGACCTTTTGATTTTTTCGAGACTACTTATCCGAAGCTGCAGGTTTCCATCGAAACCAATCAAGGCTTATTGCCTCTCAATATACAAGGTCCGCTCCAGCCGGCTCATATTGAAATTGATGGGCAGCTTTCGTCGCAATTTTTGACAGGGTTGTTATTTGCTTATGCTGCTGCTGGTGCGAAGGGGGTGAGCATCAACGTTAGAAATCTCAAGAGCAGGCCCTATGTAGACCTGAGCATCCTGGTGCTGGCATCTTTTGGATTGAATACGCCCCTGCTGCATGATCATCGTTTATTTCATTTCAATAACCAGCCCCAGGAGCCTAAAAATGATCCATTTCATTATTCAGTAGAAGCTGACTGGAGCAGTGCTTCATTTTTTTTGGTTGCCGGTGCCATCGCTGGGGAAATAAGGCTTGAGGGGTTGGACAATTTTTCTGTGCAGGGAGATAAGATGGTGCTTCATGCATTGATGCAAACTGGAGCTTCGCTTAGCATAGAGCCTGAAAGTATAACTGTTCGCCAGGGCAAACTGAAACCTTTTCATTTTAACGCAACAGATTGTCCCGATCTTTTTCCTCCCCTTGTAGCTTTGGCTGCGTATTGCCATGGTACTTCAGTGATCGAAGGGGTCAATAGGTTATATCATAAGGAAAGTAACAGGGCGCTGACCCTGCAGCAGGAATTCAGAAAAATGGGAGTCATAGTTGACCTGCAGGATGACCTGATGATTATCAAGGGTGGCGGAGGTGTGAAAGCGGCAGAAGTAGATGCCCATCATGACCACCGTATTGCAATGGCCTGTGCTGTTGCTGCCCTGAAAGCTGATGGTGAAATGGAAATTGAGGGTGCTGAGGCAGTGAATAAATCTTACCCGCAATTCTGGGATCATCTCAGGCAAGTAAAAGCAGGTGTAACTTTAAGCAAATAAAAACATGAACTCATTCGGCAGGATCTTCAGGGTAAATATTTTCGGAGAATCACACGGGCCTTCGGTTGGTATCATCATTGATGGTTGTCCAGCCGGCCTGTCTTTTCTGCCTGGTGATTTCTCGAATGACCTGGAGAGAAGAAAAGGGGGCATACAAAAAGGAACCACTCCACGGAAAGAGGATGATATTCCTGCTTTTCTTTCTGGCTTTTTTAATGGCCATACTACCGGCGCTCCGCTCACCATTGTTTTTGAAAATAAAAATATACGCTCTGCAGATTACGAGAAGAACCGTTCCATTCCAAGACCGGGACATGCCGACCTGGTAGCCAGTCAAAAATTCGGGGGATTTGAAGATTACCGTGGTGGTGGTCATTTTAGTGGAAGGCTCACTGTTTGTTTGGTAGCGGCCGGCGTGGTGGCTAAAAAAATTCTGAAAGGCATTAAGATCCACGCCACACTTGTGGAAGTTGGCGGTGAAAAAGACGTGGAGGCCGGCTTGCAGAAGGCTATTGCACAAAAAGATTCTGTTGGTGGTATTGTTGAATGCGTGGTTAAGGGATTGCCGCCTGGATTGGGTGAGCCATTTTTCGATTCCGTAGAATCATTGATCGCGCATGCTGCTTTTTCTATTCCTGCTGTTAAGGGAATTGAATTTGGTGCAGGGTTCAGGGCTGCGACCATGTTTGGTTCCGAACACAATGATGCCATCATGGATGCATCAGGGCAAACTGCCAGCAATCATGCGGGTGGTGTAGTTGGTGGCATCAGCACAGGTAATGATCTTATTTTTCGCGTAGTGGTGAAACCCACATCATCTACACCCAAGGAGCAGGAATCATGGAACCTGGACACCAATGCCATGGAAAAATTTTCAGTAAAAGGTCGCCACGACCTTTGCATTGCCCTGCGTGTACCTCCTGTACTGGAAGCAATAACAGCAATTGTGCTGGCAGACCTCATGATGCTGGAACAAAAGATCAGCCGTTTGATTTCCTGAACTCCCTGAAGCGGATATCAAGCAAGGGATAATTCCTGTCATTAGGCCAGCTATAATGCCACCATTCGGTTGAGAGTGCCCTGAAACCCTGCTTTTCCATTAGCTCTTTTAATAGTTTCCGGTTTTTTAACACTTCGGCGGGAAGCGCAGTGAAATTATGATGGGCTGTATCGGTGAAATGGTCGAAACCAGTTCCCATATTGAGTTCTTTACCTGTTTTTAAATCAACCAGGGTCAGGTCCACGGACAAGCCGCGGTTATGTCCTGAACCCTTGGAAGGATCAGCCACATACCTTTCATCTTTGATCAGCTCCCACATTTTTTGAGTAACATGAAAAGGCCGGTAGGCATCAAAGATCTGCAGCCCAAGTCCCTGCTTTTTCAATGTTTCCTGGACCTCTTTCAAAGCCAGCGCCGGTGCCTGCCTGAGATAAGTATGTTCGCCCTGTTCGTATAATTTCTGGCCGGTGAAATTATGGTTGCTGGCGTAGGCGAGGTCATAAACCAAACTGCTGTCCACAGTTTTCAGCTCTCTCATGGTATGAAGGGAGTCCTTTTTCACCTGCTGCTTGTAAATCCTGTATTTTTTAACAACTTCCGGCCCGGGAGCCTGTGCCTGGCCAATCAGTGATAATACGGATAGGTAAAGTGCGCAAATAATTTTTATCTTGTACGTGAATCTCATCGCTTGTTATCCTATGTCGAAAAATAAAAACAGGAACCATTTGTTTTCTTCATTCAAATTAATTCTTTCCGCCGTTTTCCTCCTCCTTTTTTTCATTTCCTGCAATGATGAAAAACAAACGGATGTAACGGCGCAGGAGATTGTTGAAAAACCTGAAGACATTGATGAAGCGGCAAAGGACATCATCAGGCGCACCATCTCCGAGATCATCAACAACGATCCGGCGCTTCCGGATTCTTTCAGGGTAAAAAATGCGGTTTGGCTCCGGCAACTGTATGATGACCAGGATTTCAGGCCTCTCTGGTCTGCCGAAGGATCTTTCTTACGCCCCTCTGATACGCTGATGTCCTTACTTGAGAACTGCCGCCAGTTCGGATTGTTCCCCGAAGATTATTATCTGCCGAAACTTATTTCCATCAGGGAAATGGTGGCTGCCGATACAATGGCTACCAAAAACCTGGATGCTTCTTTATGGGCCTATAATGACCTGATGCTCACATCGGCTTTTGTTCAGCTTATCCGTGATGTAAAATTGGGAAGGTTGATGCCTGATAGTGTGATGCAGAAAGATACGATCGTGAATATTGGTGTATTGAGAGCGGAACTGGATTCATTCAGAAATAATCCTACACAGGTTTTTCTTGAAAAGTTCGAGCCGGTGCACCAGGATTATCACAAACTCAAAAAAAGCCTGGCCCATTTTCTCGACAGTGCCGTTTTGAGAAAGTACACCTATGTGAGTGCGAGCGGTAAAGACAGTTCTTTATTGAAGAAACTTTTATATAAAAGGATCAGTGAAGAGGATTCACTTCACCTGGAACAAAACCCTCAACCTGATTCATTACAAATTGCCACTGCCATCAAAAAATACCAGAAGCTTTATAAAATGAAAGCTGATGGTAAGATATCTACCGCGCTGGTAGCCCGGCTGAATAATACCGAACTGGAAAAATTCATCAGGGTAGCCATCAACATGGACCGGTACAAACAATTATCACCCTTACCCAAACAATACCTCTGGGTGAATATGCCCGGTTATTACCTGGAAATGCGCGACAGTGATACGGTGGCATTGCGCTCAAAAATTGTGGTAGGCAAACCTAAAACACGTACACCGGTGATCACGAGCGCCATCAACAACATGATCACTTATCCTCAATGGCATATCCCGGAAAGTATCATCAAGCAGGAGATCCTTCCCGGGTTGAAAAAAGATGCGGGTTATACCAAGAAGAAAGGATACAGTATTTTGGATAAAGATGGAAATGAAGTGGATCCCTATTCGGTTGACTGGTCAAAATATAAGACCGGCATTCCTTACCGGGTGATACAGGGAAGCGGTGATGACAATGCGCTGGGCATTTTGAAATTCAATTTCCCTAACACCCATTCCGTATACCTGCATGATACCAACCAGCGCTACCTTTTCAGCAGGAGCAGCAGGGCATTGAGTCATGGCTGTGTGAGAGTGCAGGCCTGGAACGAACTGGCCCGCTTTATCCTGAAAAATGACAGCCTGCATTCGGCCAATGCGATTCCGGCTGACAGTCTTCAAAGCTGGCTGTCGCAGAAAAAGAAACAGTATATACCTGTACGCAAACCCATTCCGCTTTACATCCGTTATTTTACCTGTGATGCCAAAGAGGAAGGGCTGGTTTTTTACGAAGACATTTACGGAGAGGATAAAAAGTTCCGCGACAGGATCTTTACCACTAAATAAATGCCTATGAAAAATTTATTTTTTCTAACGATCACCCTATGCATGACATTCTTTGTTTATGCGCAGGAAAGTCCCACTGCTTCCAACGAAGAGGTAAAGGATACAGTAATCGTTAAACCCAAAAAAATACTTTACGGCATTGCGAGTTATTATGCCGAAAAATTCAATGGACGTAAAACCGCCAATGGTGAGATCTATGATGGCACCAAGATGACGGCTGCCTGCAATTCATTGCCGCTGGGTACATGGATCAGGGTGACTAATCTAAGTAATAACCGTTCGGTGATCGTTAAAACCA
>JAEYUA010000087.1 GCA_023433755.1 Bacteroidota bacterium
CACCTTTTAACTGGCTGAGTACATTGGTACGGGAAACGTTGCGGTAGTCATCTGCTTCCCAGTCTTCCGCTTTAGTGTATTGGGCTGCTATCTTAAATGCAAATTTTTCTCCGATGGTTTTACCCCAGCGCATGCTCCAGTCGTAATACGGTGATGGATCCCTGCTGTCATTACCAAGGTGCATCACTCCTTGTTTGACCTGGAAGCTCAGTCCCTGGTAGCGGAAAGGGTTTTTGCTGTTGATCAGCAGTGTTCCATTCATACCTCCCGATCCGTACAAGGCGGAAGAAGCACCGGAAAGAAGTTCGATATTATCTACATCAAGTTCTGTAAGACCGATCACGCTGCCCACTGAAAAGTTCAGACCCGGAGCCTGGTTATCCATACCATCAATCAACTGGTTCATGCGGGTGTTACCACTGCTGATGAAACCACGGGTGGTTACGGTACGGAAAGTGATACTGGCTGTATGCATGTCCACCCCTTTGAGGTTGGCAATAGCTTCGTAATAGTTGGGAGCCGGGATGTTGCGGAGGGTATTGGCGCTCATGCGCTCAATGGTTACCGGCGCATCAAGGATCCGCTGTGCCACTCTCGATGCCGAAACCACTACTTCCTGGCCGAGGGCACTTGATGGAACAAACACTACATTCACCGGGGTGCCGGCCGTGGTAACGGTCACTTCCTGCATTTCAAAACCAATGGAACTGATCACCAGGGTAACCGGTAATGATTTAACGGTAAGCCTGAAATCCCCATTCACATCAGTGAACGTTCCTTCAGCGCCATCCTTTACAGTTATGGAAACGGCACTCACTCCTTCCTTGGTAGTGGCATGCGTGACCTTACCCGTAAGGGTTACATTTTGAGCGAGAGCATGGGTAAAAGAAAAAATAAAAGCTGTAAGACATACAGCTGAAAAGAGCAAGCCTTTTCTCATAAATTGAAATTTAGTTTTGGAATACGCTAAAACTGAATTCGGATCGTCCTGTAAAATGACAGGATTTCAGGCGGAAAAATAAGCATTACAATTCTTACAGGGAAATTATTTTTAAGTGATTTTGAATAAGTTGTTGAAAGTTTCCGCATTGGCAAATATCTGTGGGCATCGCATTTAGATTTACTTTCGATTTATGTCATCTTACCAGTTTCCCGGACAGTCAGGATTTTATAAAGGAAAGGTGCGTGATGTTTACGCCATCGGTGATGAATTGTTGGTCATGATCGCATCGGACCGCATCTCCGCATTTGACGTGATATTGCCACGCCCTATCCCTTTCAAAGGCCAGGTTCTGAACCAACTCGCTGCCTATATGCTGAATGCCACAAAGGATGTTTGTCCTAACTGGCTGATAGAAACTCCTGTTTCCAATGCCTCCATTGGTTACAGGTGTGAGCCTTTTAAAATTGAAGTGGTGGTGAGGGGACATCTTTGCGGACATGCCTGGAGAACTTACAATAGTGGCCAAAGGATTTTGTGCGGGGTACTGATGCCTGACGGGATGAAGGAGAATGATGCTTTTCCCGAACCCATCATCACACCCTCCACCAAGGCAAGTGAAGGTCATGATGAAGATATTTCCGAGTCGCAGATCCTGGAGCAGCATTTGGCCAGCCCCGGCGACTGGGAAAATTTAAAAAGGTACGCCCTGGATCTTTTCAAAAAAGGACAGGAGATGGCTGAAAGGCAGGGACTCATTTTGGCGGATACGAAATATGAATTTGGTAAAAGAAACGGGGTGATCACCCTGATGGATGAAATACATACACCTGATTCTTCCAGGTATTTTTATGCGGAGGGTTTTGATGAACGCCAGGTTACAGGGGAAAAGCAAAAGCAGCTTAGTAAAGAATTTGTGAGGGAATGGCTGATTCAGAATGAATTCATGGGAAAGGAAGGACAAACCGTTCCTGACATGAGTGATGAGTGGATCGAAACCATCTCACAACGCTATATCGAGTTGTTTGAAAAAGTGACGGGCAGCTCTTTCAAACCTGAAAATTTAAGCAAGGAAGAGGTGTATGAAAGGATTGTGGAGAGGCTGGGGGAAGTCGGTAGTCGGTAGTCAGTAGTCAGTAGTCAGCTAAAAGTCAAAAATCAAAAGTCAAAAACCGCATTTACAATCTGACTACCCACTACCGACTTCAGTCTACCGACTACTTCAACTTTGGTCTCAGCCTTGACCTCGATTTATTAAACACGTTCCTTCCTTTATCAATTCCTTTTCTTTTTTCCTTTTTTTCTTCTTCTGGAAGATGAATAAATTCCTGGCAGTCCGCACTACAGCAGCCTTCATATTTTTTACCGCAATCCTCACACTGGATAAATAAAAGATGACAGGCTTCGCTGGCGCAGTTCACATGCGTATCCGCTGGTTGCCCGCACTGGTGGCACCGGGCAATGATTTCGTCGGTGATCCGCTCTCCCAGCCTGTTGTCGAAAACGAAATTTTTGCCATGGAATTTTGTTTTGAGTCCTTTTTCCTTCGCCTGGTTGGCATAGTTGATAATGCCCCCTTCGAGGTGAAATACATTTTTAAATCCTCTGTGCAACATGTAAGCGCTGGCCTTTTCGCAACGGATGCCACCGGTACAGTACATGATGATATTTTTATCCTTGTTATCCTTCAGCATTTCCGCAGCCATGGGTAATTGTTCGCGGAAAGTATCTGATGGCACTTCGATGGCTTTTTCAAAATGGCCTACTTCGTATTCATAGTGGTTGCGCATGTCCACCACTATGGTATCGGGATCTTCTGTCAGCCTGTTGAAGTCCTCGGCATTGACATATTTCCCCCTGTTCTCCATGCTGAACGAGGGATCATCAATTCCATCCGCCACGATTTTATCCCTCACTTTAATCTTGAGTACCCAGAAGGATTTGCCATCATCATCAACGGCAATATTCAGGCGTACCTGGTCGAGTGCCTGCCATGAATACAGGAATTTTCTAAAGGCTTCAAAATTGGATTCAGGCACACTGACCTGGGCGTTGATGCCTTCGCGTGCAACGTAGATCCGGCCGAACACATTTAGGGCATTCAGTCCTTTGTACAATTCATCGCGGAACTGCTGGGGATCACTTACAGGAAAATAATGGTAAAAGGAAATGGTTTTACGGAACTCTGTTTCCTCCAGCATACGCTGCTTCAGCTCCTTTTGGGAGACACGGTTGTGCAATACTGCCATAGATGAAATTTTTAGGACACTCGCCGGGTGAACCCACTCCCTGCAGGGCAGTTCATGGAAAATTTCTTCCGGTAAAAATTACCGGCAGGCAAAGATAAATGCGAAAACCTGGTGAAATGGTAAAACCTGCTTAAATCAGATCACACCGGCCAGGATCAGGATCAGGGCGATCACTGCTACCAGGAGGGCAATCAGGGGATAATAAAATACCAGTACCAGGGCAATGATACCAAGGAGGATGTAGATCAGTACCCGGTCAGAAACCCTTTTCTTCGAGAAAGCAGATTTCATTTTGAGCTTCAGGGCTGTCCACAAAAACTTCCTTTTCATTTTACGCATGCTCTTTTTGCTCTTCTGGGCAGCATACACGGAGAGCACGGCCATGGTAAGTAATGAAGCCGCGGTGGCATCATTGGAAACTACATGATTATCTGCTGGAGGATTGACTGGCTGAATGGTTGTAGCGGAAATGGACATATCAGTGATTTTACAATGGTTAATAAGGTGCAGCGAAGTTAATTAATCTGGATATTCAACATACAATCTTCTGCTAGTTGGCATTGAACCGGAATGCGCCTCCTATAATTCCTCCCAGCCCAATCCTGACCCCGAACCGGTTGCCGGGTTGGGACTGATAGGCGGTTACGAAATCCACCCTGAACATCTTTAAAATATTCTCCATTCCTGCGAATACCTCCACATAATAATTATCCCTGTTCACATAAAAACTGTTGGCTCCTCCTACCAGGTGCCATTTAAGCCGGT